>CANQXY010000001.1 GCA_947627935.1 uncultured Clostridia bacterium
AAATTCTTTTGAATATTTTGACATAAAATGAACCCTCCTCGTTAAACTTTTTTGTCTAACAATTTGGGTTCACTTCAAAATCAGTCTTTTTATATGTTTATAGCACTTTCTAAAGCTAATTTTATCATATTATTTAGTCCAGTTTCTCTTTCTTCTGGAGTAGCAATTTTATCTATATATTTTGAATCTACAATACTCATAAGACAAGCTGCTTTTTTATTTAGAAGTTTTGCATTATAAAATAGTGCAAATGCTTCCATTTCAGCACAGATAGGATTAATATCTTTTGGAATTCTTTCTAAAAATTTATTTACATCTGTCATATAAATATCAAAACAATCAGTACATACTGTATTTCCTTTAATAATATCTATATTTAATTTTTTTGCTGTATCTGAAATTACTTCATTTAAAGTAGAGTCTGAATAAGCTAAATGACAATCATCATTATTTAAAGTTAAAGCATAATTTCCTTCTGTATATGATGCTTGTGATAATATAATATCAAATAATTTATTATCTGGCATATATCCACCACAAGATCCGATTCTAATAATTGAATCAACTCCGTAAAATTTATATAATTCATAAGTATATATTCCAACACTTGGCATACCCATACCATGTGCCATAATTGTTAATTCTTTTCCTTTATATTTTCCTGTGTATGAAAACATACCTCTTACAGAGTTTACTAATTTATAATCTTCTAAAAAGTTTTCTGCTATATATTTTGCTCTTAAAGGGTCTCCTGGCATAATAACAATTTTTGCAATATCACCTAAATTTGCTTCATTATGAGGTGTAGACATATATAATTCCTCCTTTAAATATTATAACCAAATTATATGTTTAATATATTATTTTGTCAAATGAGAATAAAATTAATTTTCTGTCAAAAAATGTTGCAAAACTAAAACAAAAATGTTATTATAAATATAGAGAGAATAGATTAAAAAAAAACCACTTTTTTAGGTTGTTTTATTTTTAATCTTTTTTTAGTTTTGAAAGGAGTATTAACAATGAACACAAAATATGTTTTCGTAACAGGAGGAGTTGTATCTGGACTTGGAAAGGGTATAACAGCTGCATCTTTAGGAAGATTACTTAAAAATAGAGGATATAAAGTAACAATTCAAAAATTTGACCCATATTTAAATGTAGATCCAGGAACAATGAGCCCATACGAACATGGAGAAGTTTTTGTAACAGACGATGGAGCAGAAACAGACTTAGATTTAGGACATTATGAAAGATTTATAGATGAAAGTTTAACTAAAAACTCAAGTGTAACAATGGGAAAGATATATTCAGAAGTTATAGAAAAAGAAAGAAGAGGAGATTATTTAGGAAAAACTGTACAAGTAATTCCACATGTTACAAATGAGATAAAAGAAAAAATATATAGTTTTGAAAATACTGATACAGATATAGTAATAACAGAACTTGGAGGAACAGTTGGAGATATAGAAGGTTTATCAATAATAGAAGCAATAAGACAAGTAGGATTAGAAAAAAATCCTGAAGATGTTATATACATACATGTAACACTTCTTCCATATATATTTGGATCAAATGAAATTAAATCAAAACCAACACAGCACTCTGTAAAAGAATTACAAAGTTTAGGAATTAAACCAGATATATTAGTTTGTAGAACAGAAAGTGATATACCAGAATCAATAAGAGACAAATTAGCATTATTTTGTAATGTTAGAAAAACAAGTGTTATACAAAATAAAACAGCAGATAATTTATATGCAGTACCATTAATGCTTGAAGAAGAAGGTTTAGCAAGAGAAGTATGTAATCATTTGAAATTGGAAAAATGTATTCCAGATAATACTAAATGGGAAGAAATGATTGAAAATATAAGAACAATTGGAGAAAATAAAGTAAAAATAGCAATTGTAGGAAAATATATACAATTAGAAGACTCATATATATCAGTAATGGAAAGCTTAAGACATGCAGGATTTGCAAATAAAGTTAAAGTTGATATTGAACTAATAGATTCAGAAACAGTAAATAAAGATAATGTAGTAGAAAAGTTTAAAGGTATACAAGGAATAGTTGTTCCAGGTGGATTTGGTAATAGAGGAATAGAAGGAAAAATTGAAACAATTAAATATGCAAGAGAAAATAATATTCCATTTTTAGGTATATGCTTAGGTATGCAAATGGCTGTTGTTGAATATGCTAGAAATGTATTAGGCCTATCAGATAGTAATTCAGCAGAATTTAGTGAAACTACTAAAAATCCAGTTATACATATAATGGAAGAACAAAAAAACATATATAAAAAAGGTGGAACAATGAGACTTGGAAGTTATCCATGTAAAATTAAAGATGGAACACTTGCTAAAAAATTATATGGTCAAGATGAAATAAATGAAAGACATAGACATCGATTCGAATATAATAATGATTATAAAACAAAATTAGAAAGTGCTGGATTAATATGTTCTGGAACATCGCCAGATGGAAATTTAGTAGAAATCGTAGAATTAAAAAATCATCCATACTTTATAGCTGGACAATTCCATCCAGAATTAAAATCTAGGCCAAATAGACCAGCACCATTATTTGTTGGATTAGTAGAAGCCGCAAAAAATATAAAATAAAAGGAGATAATTTTATGAAAAAATTTATTAGTAATTGTATAAAAGTTTTAATAATGCTTTTTGCTATATGTATAATTATATCAAAACCAACACAAGCAGATGTAGGATATTTTTCAAGTTATGATTCAGGAGGAAGTAGTAGCAGTAGTTCTGGAAGTAGTTGGTCATCAGGTTCTTCATATGATTCTGGTTGGTCATCAAGTTCTTCACATAGGTCATCAAGTAGTTCATCAAGTTCTGATGATGGAGCAATGGGATTAGTAAGCATTTTAGTTTTTTTAATTATAGTGGTAGTTATAGTATATCTTAATAAAAAAGGTGTTATTAATAATCGCCAGCCATTATATAACAATATACCTACAACTGATGTTGATAATACAACTAGTGTAGAAGAACAAATAAGACAAATTGATCCAATGTTTTCAGCAGAAAACTTTATGGCATTTGCTAAAGAAGTGTTTATTAAATTACAAACTGCTTGGATGGAAAGAAAATGGGAAGATATTAGACCATTTGAAAGTAATGAATTATTTGAACAACACTCTAAACAATTACAATATTTAATAGATGCAAATCAAATAAATATGATGGAAAAAATATGTGTAAGACATACTCACTTAAATAGTTTCAGACAAGACGGAGATAAAGAAATAGTTGTTATGACATTAAAATCTGCAGCAAGAGATTATACAATTGATGCTAATACTAAAAAAGTAGTACAAGGAGATCCAAATAAAGATGTATATATGATTTATACATTAACATTTATGAGAAAATCAGGAGTAAAAACAAAAGAAGGTACAGATAAAAAATCTACAACAAATTGTCCAAATTGTGGAGCACCTACAAAGATTACAAGCTCAGGAAAATGTGAATATTGTGGAAGTATAATAACAACAGGTGAACATGACTGGGTACTTTCAAATCTAGAAGGAAGACATGGAATGTAATTATGAGTTTTATATTAAGTTTTTTTGGAACTGTTTTTGGTGTTATATTTATAATAGTAATAATTATATCTTGTATACTCTTAGGAGTATACAAGATGATAGGATTTAATAATTTAAAATCACTTATTTTTGCAGCTAAAAATTCAAAAACTATTAAAGAAGTAGAATATTCAAGACAAAAAAATGTAAGTGGTATGACCAAATTATTAGAGCCAGAAATAATAAAAGATTTTTCAGACTTTAATAAATCTTTATTATATGATATAATAGAAAAGAACTTAATGAAGATTTTTAAAGCAATAGAAAATAAATCAACTTCGGAAATAAAAAATGATGAAGATATGATATTAATATTTTCTACATTACAACAGTATATTGAAGATTTAAAGAATAAAAATGTAGATATTAAATATAGTGATGTAGTATTTCATGAGCATGCAATTAAAAATTATGAAAAAATACAAGGAATGGCAACTATTACTACATCAACAACACTTGAGTATTACTATAGCAATTCAGAAAATAATAATGAACAATATAGTAATATAAAAAAACAAACTAGATATACATGTAAATTTGTATATATATATGATGAAACAAAATTGGGAAGAAACAAAAAAGTATTTTCAATTCATTGTCCAAATTGTGGAGCACCATTAACTCAGTTTGGTAATGATATGGAATGTCAATATTGCTCTTCACATTTTGAACCTATAAATTTAAAATTATGGAAGATGTCATCATATAAAGAAGATTATAAATAAATGGAGGTATTTATATGGGATTAATTAAAGCAGCAGTAAGTGCAATAGGAAGCACATTACATGATCAATGGAAAGAAGCTATAAGATGTGAAGACATGACAAATGACATATTAATGGTTAAAAAAACAACACCAAATGGAGTTATTTCAAATGGAGCTACAATAATTGTTGCACCTGGACAATGTGCTATTATATATGATAATGGTAAAGTTATAGATGCAACAGCAGAAGAAGGAATATATACTTTAGATACTTCATCAACACCATCTTTTTTTGCAGGACAATTTGGAGATGTATTTAAAGAAATGTGGCAAAGATTTACATATGATGGTGCAACAGCAAAACAACAAGCAGTGTTTTTCTTTAATATAAAAGAAATTATTGATAATAAATTCGGAACACCAGCACCAGTACCATTCCAAGACTGGTCACATCCAATACCAAACCAAATGACAGGGGTACTTACACCTTTAAGAGTTGAAGTAAAATGTTTTGGTAAATATACATTTAAAATTTCAAACCCAGCAGTATTTATGAATGAAATAGCAGGAACAGCAGATGTATATAGAAAAGAAAATGTAGTAGAACAAATGAGAGCAGAAGTAATTAGCTCATTCCAAAATGTATTAAATGAATTAGGAAATTCAGAACATAAAGTTCCAGTTTTAGAATTACCTAGTCAAACAGATGAAATAAAACAAATGATGGATGAAAAAGTATTTGATGAGCCAATTAGAAGAAGAGGAATTTCTTTAGTTGGATTTACTATAGAATCAGTAACATTAGATGAAGAATCAGAAAAGAAAATAGATGATTATGAATTAAGTTCAAATGCAAATATGCAACAAGGAAGACTTGTTGGAGCATATGCTGATGCAGTTAAAGATGCTGCAAAAAATAGTAATGGTGCTGCAAATGGATTTATGGGAATTGGTATGATGAATATGGCATCAGGTGGTGTTGTAGGAGGAGTAACACAAGGACCTTGGCAAAATGCACAACAACAACAAACAGCAGAAACTGGGGAAAAAGCTAAATTCTGTTCAGAGTGTGGAGCTAAAATAAGTGAAAATGATAAATTCTGTCCAGAATGTGGAAAAAAATTAAAATAATAATTAAATTATATTTAAGTGGAGCAACTAGCTCCACTTTTTATAATGTAAAATTTAGTTATAATGTAAAAAACTAAAGCATATATATTAATGTGATATTTAAAGCTTGTACAAAAATGTGAACGTTATGTGAAAAATAAAAAAATACTATTGACATTTTATAAAATAGGGTATAAATTATTAGCAGTCAAACACAAAGAGTGCTAAAAATAAAGGAGGTAATATAAATGATTAAACCATTATCAGACAGAGTATTAATCAAAATGAAAGAAAGTGAGGAAAAAACTAAAAGTGGAATTATTTTAGCAAGTGGTGCTAAAGAAAAGCCACAAGTTGCAGAAGTAATAGAAGTAGGACCAGGAAAAGTTATAGATGAGAAACCAATGCCAATGTATGTAAAAAAAGGTGATAATGTAATAGTTAGCCAATATGCAGGTACAGAGGTTAAATATAATGGAGAAGAATACTTAATTGTAAAACAAGAAGATATTTTAGCAATTGTAGATTAATAAAAAAGAAAGGATTGTGATTTTAAAATGGCAAAAGTTATTAAATTTGGAGAAGATGCAAGAAAATCTTTATTAGAAGGTGTAAATAAATTAGCAGATACTGTTAAGGTTACTTTAGGACCAAAAGGAAGAAATGTAGTTTTAGATAAAAGTTTTGGTTCACCTTTAATTACAAATGATGGTGTAACTATAGCAAAAGAAATAGAATTAGAAGATAAATTTGAAAATATGGGAGCTCGTTTAGTTAAAGAAGTTTCAACAAAAACAAATGATGTTGCAGGAGATGGAACAACAACAGCAACTGTATTAGCCCAAGCTATGATTAAAGAAGGAGTTAAAAATGTTGCAGCAGGTGCAGATCCTATGGCTGTAAAAAGAGGAATTGATAAAGCAGTAGATGTAGCTGTAAGCGAATTACAAAAAATAAGTTCACCAGTAAATGGTAAAGAAGATATTGCAAGAGTTGCAAGTATATCTGCAAATAATGAAGAAGTTGGAAAATTAATTGCAGATGCTATGGAAAAAGTATCAAAAGATGGTGTTATTACAATAGAAGAATCAAAAACATCAAATACAGAATTAAATGTTGTAGAAGGAATGCAATTTGATAAAGGATATGTATCTCCATATATGGTTACAGATACAGATAAAATGGAAGCTGTTTTAGATAATCCATATATTTTAATTACAGACAAAAAAATAAGTAATATTCAAGAAATATTACCATTATTAGAAGCTTTAATGCAACAATCTGGAAAACTAGTAATAATTTGTGATGATATAGAAGGAGAAGCTTTATCTACTTTAGTTCTTAATAAATTAAGAGGTGTATTAAATGTTGTTGCAGTAAAAGCACCAGGATTTGGTGATAGAAGAAAAGAAATGCTTGAAGACATTAGTATATTAACAGGTGGAGAAGTTATAACATCTGATTTAGGATTAGAATTAAAAGATACAGATATATCTCAATTAGGTAGAGCAAAACAAGTTAAAGTACAAAAAGAAAATACAATAATTGTTGATGGAAGTGGAAACAAAGATAATATTGCAAATAGAATAAAACAAATAAGAACTCAATTAGAAGAAACACAAAGTGAATTTGACAAAGAAAAATTACAAGAAAGACTTGCAAAAATTGCAGGTGGTGTTGCTGTAATAGGTGTAGGAGCAGCTACAGAAGTTGAAATGAAAGATAAAAAATTAAGAATAGAAGATGCTTTATCTGCAACAAAAGCAGCAGTAGAAGAAGGAATTGTAGCAGGAGGAGGAACAGCATTAGTTAATGTAATTCCAGCAGTAGAAAAAATGGTTAATAAATTATCTGATGGTGAAAAACTAGGTGCTCAAATAGTTTTAAAATCATTAGAAGAACCTGCAAAACAAATAGCTAAAAATGCAGGATTAGAAGCATCAGTTATAGTAGATAATGTTAAGAAATCAGAAGTCGGTATAGGATTTGATGCTAGTAAAGAAGAATATGTAGATATGAAAAAATCAGGAATAGTAGATCCAACAAAAGTTACAAGAAGTGCACTTCAAAATGCAGCATCTATAGCATCAATGGTACTTACAACTGAAAGCTTAGTTACAGATAAACCAGAAGAAAAAGGATGCAATTGTGGAGGACATAATGATATGCCAGCAGGAATGGACGGAATGTATTAATATAAAATTTATATTAAACTTAAAAAATATAACCACCTTTTTAGATGGTTATATTTTTTTGAAAAAGTATTCACAAAAAATTCACAAAAAAATTAGCAAATAGTATTGACAAGTGCTAAAAATGGGTATAATATATACAAGAATTAGCAAACAAGACTAAAGAGTGCTAAACTCGAAGGGGTGATAAAGTTGCTAGATGATAGAAAAAAACAAGTATTACAAGCTATTATTGAAGAATATATAAATACTGCAGAACCTGTAAGTTCAAATAGTATTTTACAAAAATATGATTTAGATTGTAGTAGTGCGACTATAAGAAATGATATGGCTGAATTAGAAAAAATAGGTTTCTTAGATAAACCACATACATCATCAGGTAGAGTTCCATCTGCAAAAGGATATAGATTCTATGTAGATGAATTATTAAAAGATGATAATATAAGTTTAGAAGAAATCAAATACATAAGTGATAAATTAGAAACAAAAGTAAATGAAATTGAAGATTTAACTAAAATTACAGCTAACACAATTTCAGAAGTTACACATTATACTACTGTTTCTATAGGACCTAAAACTGAAACACAAATTATTAAAGAAATAAAATTTGTATTACTTGGATCAAGAATGATGCTAGCTGTTATATTAACAGATACAGGATTAGTAAAAGAGACTATAATAAAATTTGATGAAGATGTAACACAAAAACAAATAGAAACAATGAATTATATGTTTAATAATAAATTAAAAGGGCAACCTATTGAAAAAATAGATAGACCTTTAGAAGAGTATTTATATGATGAAATGACATATAGTGTTAATGTTATAAAACCTGTAATAGAGCAAATAAAAAAAGTATTAGAAGAAGACAATAAAATATATTTAGAAGGTGCAAATAGAGCATTTGAATTACCAGAATTTAATAGTTTAGAAGTTGCTAAAAACTTTGTAAATGTGTTAGATACTAAAGAACTTATGGCAGATATGTTAAATTCAGGATTTGCTCAAGATATAAATGTATATATTGGTGAAGAAAGTGAAAAAGAAGAATTAAAAGATTTTAGTATAGTAACATTTAAACATAAAGTAGGAAATAAAGATTTAGGAACTATTGGAATAATAGGACCTAAAAGAATGGATTATTCAAAGGTTATTTCTGTAATGAAATATATAAGTAAAAAGTTAAATGGCGAAAAATAAGAAAGGAGAATATAGATGTCAGAAGAAAATAAAAGTGAAGAAGAAGTAAAAGTAAATGAAAAGCAAGTAGAAGAAAAACAAGATAATATAGATCCAAAACAACAAGAAATAGATGATATTACAGACAGATATAAAAGAGTTTTAGCAGAATTTGAAAATTTCAAAAAAAGAAGTCAAAAAGAAAGAGAATTACTATATAATTCTATTTTATCAGATGTAATAGAATCAATACTTCCAGTAGTAGATAATTTAGAAAATGCAGTTAAAGTAGAAACAGAAGATACAAAATATAAAGAAGGAATAGAACTTGTATTAAAACAATTAAAAGATGTTCTTCAATCTAAAGGGATAGAAGAAATAAAAACAGTTGGAGAAACTTTTGATCCAAATTTACATGAAGCAGTAAGTAGTGTTGAAGATGAATCAAAAGGAGAAAAAGAAATAATTGAAGAATATAGAAAAGGCTACAAAATAGGAAACAGAGTAATACGTCACTCAATGGTTGTAGTAGCAAATTAGTTATTAATTTTAAATAAATATATAAATTTTTAAGGAGGAATTTAAAATGGGAAAAATCATAGGTATTGACTTAGGAACAACAAACTCATGTGTAGCAGTTATGGAAGGAGGAGAGCCAGTTGTTATACCAAATGCAGAAGGTAATAGAACAACTCCATCAGTAGTTGCATTTTCTAAAAATGGTGAAAGACTAGTTGGACAAATTGCTAAAAGACAAGCAGTTACAAATCCAGATAATACTGTTATATCAATCAAAAGAAAAATGGGAACAAATGAAAAAGTTAATATAGAGGGTGATACATTTTCACCACAAGAAATATCAGCAATGATATTACAAAAATTAAAAGCAGATGCTGAAAATTATTTAGGACAAAAGGTTACTCAAGCTGTTATTACAGTACCAGCATATTTTAGTGATAGCCAAAGACAAGCAACAAAAGACGCAGGTAAAATTGCAGGACTTGAAGTTTTAAGAATTATAAATGAACCAACAGCAGCATCACTTGCTTATGGAATGGATAAAGAACAAGATCAAAAAATATTAATTTATGACTTAGGTGGAGGAACATTTGATGTATCAATATTAGATATTGGTGATGGTGTATTTGAAGTTTTAGCTACAAATGGTAATACACATTTAGGAGGAGATGACTTCGACCAAGCTATAATTGATTATTTAGTAGATGAATTCAAAAAAGCAAATGGAATTGATTTAAAACAAGATAAAATGGCAATGCAAAGATTAAAAGAAGCAGCAGAAAAAGCTAAAATAGAACTTTCTGGTGTTCAACAAACACAAATTAATTTACCATTTATTACAGCAGATTCAACAGGACCAAAACATTTAGATGTAAACTTAACAAAAGCTAAATTTGAAGAATTAATTCATGATTTAGTAGAAGCAACAGCAGGACCTGTAAATCAAGCATTGAAAGATGCTGGTCTTTCTGCAAATGATATTCATAAAGTATTATTAGTTGGTGGTTCTACAAGAGTTCCAGCTGTACAAGAAGTAGTTAAAAGAATTACAGGAAAAGATCCAGATAAAGGAATAAACCCTGATGAATGTGTTGCAATTGGAGCAGCAATTCAAGGTGGTGTACTTTCTGGAGATGTTCAAGATTTAGTATTATTAGATGTAACACCATTATCTTTAGGTATTGAAACATATGGTGGAGTATTTACAAAATTAATAGAAAGAAACACAACAATACCAACTAAAAAATCACAAGTATTCTCAACAGCAGCAGATGGTCAAACAAGTGTTGAAGTTCATGTTTTACAAGGTGAAAGAGAAATGGCAGCATATAATAAAACTTTAGGAAGATTCCAATTAACAGGAATTCCAGCTGCACCAAGAGGAGTACCACAAATAGAAGTAACATTTGATATAGATGCAAATGGTATAGTACACGTATCTGCTAAAGATATGGCAACTGGAAATAGTCAAAATGTTTCAATAACAGCTTCAACAAACTTAACAGATGAAGATATTGAAAAAGCTGTAAAAGATGCAGAAGCACATGCTGAAGAAGATAAAAAGAGAAAAGAAGAAATTGAAGTTAAAAATAATGCTGAAAGTCTAGTTTATAATAGTGAAAAAACATTAAATGAATTAGGAGATAAAATTAGTGGAGAAGAAAAAGCAAAAATAGAAACAGAAATTGAATCTACTAAAAAAGCATTAGAAACAAATAATACAGAACAAATAAAAGAAGCAACAGAAAAATTAACAAAAGTATTTTATGAAATGTCTGAACAACTATATAAAAATGCAAATGCAGCAAATACAGCAGCAGAAGGAGCAGATCCAAATGCTGGAGCAAATGCAGAAGATGCTAATAATGGAAACGTTTATGATGCAGATTATAAAGTTGAAGAAGATAATAATGAAGAAAACAAATAAAACAAAAAAGGGAAAAGAGGATAACCTTTTTTTCCTTTTATATTAATTATTGAGGTAGAAAAATGTCTGAAAAAAATCTTACTATTGAAGAAATGAAAAATATGCAATTTGAATTATATGAAGAAAATAAAGAAAAATGGAAAGATAATGAGCCACAATATGCTAAAAATCATATATTATTTATGGTTGAAGAAATAGGAGAATGTATTTCAATTATAAAGAAAAAAGGTATAGATGCTATTATGGAAAATGAAAATGTAAGAAATAGATTTTTGGAAGAATTATCAGATGTACAAATGTATTATATGGAAATTTTAAATAGACTTAATATAACTTCTGAAGAAATTTCAAATGCATATATAGAAAAACATAACATAAATATGAAAAGAAACTATGAAAAAGATAATAAAGAAAAATACAATAAAAAGACTTTTTAGTAGGAGGAAAAAATGGCAGAAAAAAGAGATTATTATGAGGTCTTAGGTGTTAATAAAAATGCAACAGATGAAGAATTAAAAAAAGCTTATAGAAAGCTTGCTAAAAAATATCATCCAGATGCAAATCCAGATAACAAAAAAGAAGCAGAAGCTAAATTTAAAGAAGTTAATGAAGCATACGAAAATTTATCAGATCCTCAAAAGAGAAAAATGTATGATCAGTTTGGACATGATGGACCACAAGGCTTTGGAGGAGCAGGAGGACCATTTGGACAAGGAGGATATTATTCATATACAAGCTCAGGATTTGATGGATTTGGTGATTTTGGAGATTTAGGAGATATATTTTCATCATTTTTTGGAGGAGGATTTGGAGGAAGATCTTCTTCAAGACAATCAAGAGGTCCAAGAAAAGGTGCTGATTTAAATCTTAATATGGAAATATCTTTTGAAGAAGCATTTTTAGGAGTAGAAAAAGAAATTGTAATAAATAGAAATGAAAAATGTAATGTTTGTAATGGTACAGGAGCAAAACCTGGTACATCTGTTACTAAATGTACAGTTTGTAATGGTACAGGTCAAGTAAGACAAGTGCAAAATACAATTTTAGGTCAAGTTCAAACAACTAAAACTTGTAGTAATTGTCATGGAACTGGTGAAGTTATAAAAGAAGTTTGTGAAAATTGTAAAGGAAAAGGATATGTAAGAAAACAACCTAAAATAAAAGTTAAAATACCAGCAGGTATAGATAATAATCAAACAGTAGTATTAAGAGAAGAAGGAGAGCCTGGAGAAAAGGGTGGACCAAAAGGAGATTTATATATAACAATTAGGATAAGGAAGAATAATATATTTACTAGAAATGGTAGTACTGTTCTTTGTGATATACCAATTACAATAACACAAGCAACTTTAGGAGCAGAACTTGAAATACCAATGGTAGATGGAACTAAAGAAAAATACAAAATACCAGAAGGAACTCAAACTGGAACCAAATTTACTATAAGAAATAAAGGATTTAAATCTGTTAATTCAAATATACAAGGAAATTTTGTATTTACTGTAATAGTTCAAACTCCAAAAAAATTATCAAAAGAACAAAGAGATTTATTGCTAGAACTTGCTAAGACAATGAATGAACAACCTCCAGTCAAGAAAAAAGGAATATTTGGATAAATTTATAATAAAAGTAATAATGTAAAAAAATCGAAATATATATTATATAGAATATTTTGAGAGGAGATTTTTATATGAAAAAAATTTTTACATTATTACTTGTTTTTTTGTTTGCTTTTACAATAAATGTATATGCTGCAGGTGAATTTTCTTTTGATATAACATATGATGGAGACATTATAAAAGACCAAGAAAAATCAGCAACAGTAGTATTAGAAGGAACAGAGGCACCAGTGCATAATAAAGTTAGAATAAAAGTAGACATATCTGGACCTGGAACTCCAACTATTTATGCATATGATTCAAACCAAACAAAAATTGATATAGCAGAAGTAGGATATTGGGGACCAGAGGAAGGATTTAAAGTAGAAGGAACTTTCGAAAACGAAACTCCTATACAAGCTACTTTCCCAGAAGCAGGAGATTACACAATAACATTATCTTTACTAGATCTTGAAAATGAAAATGAAGTTCTTACAACTGAAGAATTTGAGATAACAGTAGAAGATAATGTTGTTGATAATGACGAAAATAATGATACTAATGAAGAAAATATAACAGAAATTCCAAAGACAGGAACATCTATAGGTGAATATGCAATAATGTGTGCAGTAGTATTTGCAATATGCTATGTTGGATATTTCATATATAAAAGAAAAGTATAAATTTATTAAATAAAAACAATTAAATAATATTAGACATACACATTTGTAATATATAAAGAATATTTATATGTTATAAGTGTGTATTTTGTTTAGAAGTGGTGATATATTGAAAAGTAAAATAATTGTTTTTAATAAGAAAAATAGAATGAAGTTATTTATTTTAGTAGCTATAATATTTATTGGAAGTATAGTATATATAATACATGAGACCAAAGATGATTATCAAAATTATACTGAATATGTAAAAAAGACAAATATTACTCAAACTGAAAATATAAAAGATATAGATGAAATAAAAAATGAAATTGGAAAAAATATAATAGAAGTAGAAGAATATAGTTGTATGCCAAGAGAAATAAAACAAAATAAAGTAATAGGAGAACTGGTAATACCAAGTATAGGATTAGATACATACATATTAGAAGAAACAAATAATAAAACTTTAAATATATCAGTTACAAAACTTACAGGACCAAAAATAAATACAGCAGGTAATTTTTGTATAACAGGCCATAATTATTTTAAAGACAATATGTTTGGCAAATTAAAAAAATTAAATAAAGATGATAAAATAACATTAATAGATACATATGGAAGGCAACAAGAATATGTTGTGTATGACAAATTTGAAGTTAGTCCTAATGATACAAGTGTAATAAATCAAAATACAAATGGTAAAAAAGAAGTCACATTAATCACATGTACAATAGGAGCGTTAAAAAGAATAATTGTTAAAGCTGTAGCAATATAAAATTTATAAAAATAAAATTATAGTATTTATAAAAATATATCAAAATTCTTGTAAGGTGAAAATTGAATTGATATAATAAAGGAGGAAATAAAATGAAATCTAGAAAATAATGTAATATTTAAAACATTTTTTTATAGAAAAGCAAATCCAGACATGAATGAGAAAATAAATCAATGGTTAGCATTTATAGATGATTATGATAGGGGGTTAGTAAATATGGCAGAGAAGAAAAATAAGACATTAGAGAAAGCAAGAATAGAAATGAATTATTTAACAGGGGATGAAGAAGTAAAAAGATTAGTAGAGTTAAGAGAAAAATGGGAAATGGACTATAATAGTGAGATAGGATATGCGAAAGAAGAAGGAATAGCAAAAGGAATAGAAGAAGGAAAAAAAGAAAAAGCCATTGAGACAGCTCAAAAATTAAAACAAGAAGGATTAACAATAGAATTAATAATGAGAGTAACAGGATTAACACAAGAAGAAATTGAAAATTTATAAGTGTAAAAATTTAAAGAAAGTTTTATATTAATATAATAATAAGTTCTAACTATGTAAGTTAGAACTTATTTGGTTGCAATAAAGTTTTTTTAGTGATAGAATATTAAAAAATTAATAAAAGGAAGATATAATGAAAAATATAAAAGATTATAATTTAGATAAATTAAAAGAAGAATTTATAAATTTAGGAGAAAAACCATTTAGAGCAGAACAAGTATTTAAGTGGATATTTGACGCAAATGTAACTAGTTTTGATGATATGACAAATATTTCTTTAGAATTAAGAGAAAAATTAAAACAAAATTATTCATTTTCTAATTTTAAAATTATAAAAAAACAAGTAGCATCAGATGGAACAAAAAAATATTTATTTGATGTATTAGACGGAAATGCAATAGAAACAGTACTTATGAAATATCATCATGGTTATAGTATTTGTGTGTCTTCACAAATAGGTTGTAAGATGGGATGTAAATTTTGCGCTTCAACTGGAATTAATTTCGTAAGAAGTTTGACTTCTGGAGAAATAGTAGAACAATTACTTGCAGTACAAAGAGATGAAAATATTAAAATATCAAATGTAGTATTTATGGGAATTGGAGAACCACTTGATAATTATGATAATGTTGTAAATGCAATTAGAATAATAAATAACCCAAAGGGAATAAATATAGGAGCAAGACACATAAGTGTATCAACTAGTGGATTAGTTCCTAAAATATACGATTTAGCTAAAGAAAATATACAATGCACTTTATCGATATCATTACATGCTACTACTGATGAAAAAAGAAGTAGTATGATGCCTATAAATAATGCATATAATATAGAAGAATTAATAAAAGCATGTAAAGAATACATAAAAATGACAAACAGAAGAATATCATTTGAATATGCATTAGCAAAAGATAATAATGACAATATAGAAGATGCTAAACAATTAGTAAAGCTTTTAAAAGGGATGATATGTCATGTTAATTTAATACCTATAAATAAAATAGAAAATGGTTCATATGTAAAAAGCTCAAATGAAAATATAATAAAATTTAGAGATTATTTAAATGAACATGGTATAGTTGCTACTATAAGAAGAGAATTAGGATCAGATATAGATGCTGCATGTGGACAGTTAAGAAGAAAAAATTTAAAATAATAAATAATATGATTGAAAAAAATATTTACTTATGGTATAACGTATGTAGAAAAAATGTAAATATAAATTTGGCTAAATAAAAAAATAGAGGTGAAATAATGATAAAAGCTTATGCTAAATCAGACATAGGTAGAGTTAGAGAAACAAACCAAGATTACTTCTATATATCAGAGCCTTTAGATCAAGTACAAATATATATATTAGCAGATGGAATGGGTGGTTATAATGGAGGAGAAATAGCAAGTAAATTAGCAACTATTAGTGCTAAAAATTACTTAGAAAGCAATTTCCAAAATACACCCAAAGACAAAGAAAGTATAATGAAGTTAGTAAGAAGTAGTATGGAATATGCTAATATGATAGTATATGAAAAATCTAGAGAAGATGAAGAATTAGAAGGAATGGGTACTACTTTAGAAGTAGGATTAATATATAATAATAGAATATATATTGGTCATATTGGTGATAGCAGAATATATAGAATTAGAAAAAATTTTATAAGAAAATTAACACAAGATCATAGCTATGTTCAAAAATTAGTTAAAGATGGAACTATAACAAAAGAAGAAGCGGAAAATCATCCTAAGAAAAATATGCTTATGAAAGCTTTAGGATGTAATGCATTTGTAGAACCAGATGTAACAGTAAAAGGATTTTTAAAAGATGATATAATACTTATGGGATCAGATGGATTAACAAATTTAGTAAAACAAGAAGATTTATTTAATATAGTAAAAGAAAATATAGAATTGGCACCAAAAAAATTAATAGATATTGCAAATAATAATGGGGGACAGGATAATATAACAGTAATTGTAATAAAAAATATTTAAGTTTCTACATTTTTACATATAAGGAGAGATAAAAAATGGATTTAGAAGGAAGATTATTAGGAAATAGATATGAGATTATAGAAAAAATAGGAAATGGGCGGAATGGCTACAGTATATAAAGCCAAATGTCATGTTTTAAATCGTTATGTAGCAGTAAAAATTTTAAGAGATGAATTTATAACAGATCAAGAATTTATAAAAAGATTTGAAGTAGAAGCACAATCAGCAGCAAGTATAACACATGCAAATATAGTTTCAGTATATGATGTAGGAGTAGACGGAAATTTATACTATATAGTAATGGAATTAGTACAAGGAAAAACATTAAAAGAAATAATAGTAGAAGAAGAGGGCCCACTTCCTTGGAAATGGTCTGTTAATATTGCTATACAAATAGCTTCTGCATTAGAAATAGCACATAAAAATAATATAGTTCATAGAGATATAAAACCACATAATATAATTATAACAGAAGATGGTATTGCTAAAGTAACTGATTTTGGAATAGCAAAAGCAGTTTCAAATTCAACAATAACAGCATTTGGTAGTACAATTGGATCAGTACATTATTTTTCACCAGAACATGCAAGAGGTGGATATACAGATGCTAAATCTGATTTATATTCATTAGGTGTAGTTTTATATGAAATGTTAACAGGTAAAGTACCATTTGATGCTGATACACCTGTATCTGTTGCACTAAAACATATGCAAGAAGAACCAATAGAACCAATAAAATTAAATAAAAGAATACCACAAGCTGTTAATGATATAATAATGAAAGCATTGAAAAAGGATGCAGATTATAGATATGCAAATGCTACAGAAATGCTTAAAGATTTAAAGAAGGCATTAAAAGATCCTGATGGAGATTTCATAAATATAAAAGAAGGCGGAAATGAGTTAAAAACACAAAAAATAACAACAGAATATGAAGAAAAGAGACAAAGCAAAGAAAATAAAAAAGGATTAGCAGGTTTTATAAGTAATCACAAAGTACTAAGTAGTGTTATAGGTTTAATATTACTATTTGCATTAAGTTTAGGTGGAACAATGGCAGTATTAAATTTAACTAATCCAAAAGAAGTAAAACTTCCAAATATTGTTGGATTATCAAAAGAAGAAGCTGAAAAAGCATTACAAGATAATAATTTAGTATTAGAAGTAAAATCAGAAGAATATAATTCACAATATGCAAATGGATATATTGTTTCACAAGATCCAAAATATATTGATAACTATAATGTAAAAGAAAAAAGTGTAGTTAAAGTAGTTATAAGTAAAGGTACAGAATTAACTATAGTTCCTAAAGTAGTAGGACTAACTAAAGATGAAGCAATAAAAGCTTTAGAAGATGCAAAATTAAAAGTAGAGATAAAAGAAGAAGAAAATAAAGAAGTAGAAAAAGATTATGTAATAGCTCAAGATATAGAAAAAGATAAAGAAGTTAATGCCGGAGATACAGTTACAATAACAGTAAGTACTGGTATTAAACAAGTAACTGTTGAATCAGTTATAGGTAAAAGTGAAAAAGATGCAAAAGATACTTTATCAAATTTAGGACTTAAAGTAATTGTTTCATATGATGAAGATACAACTAAAAATAGTGGAGACGTTATAAAACAAAGTATAGATCCTGGAACAGTAGTAGATGATCAATCACAAATAACAATTACAGTAAATAAAATTGCAGAAACAAAAAAAGGTAAAGTAACTGTAAATGTTAAGTCATTATTAAATGGAAAAATAGAATATGAAGAAGTACCATCAGATAAAAATGAAGATGAAAATGAGACAACAGAAGAACCAAAAAAAGTTCCAAAGAAGGTAGAATTAGAAATTAGAGTTGGAGAAGATACTGTATATAAAGAAAAAGTTGAACCAACTTCTACAAAAATTACTCAAGAAATAAGTGGAAAAGGTACAGTTCATATTAAAGTATATATTGATGGAATTATGAAAAAAGAAACAGATTTAAATTTAAATAGCTCAACAAAATGGACTGCTGAATAATTAATTAAATATAAAGTAGCTATTATTTCAAAATAGAAATAATAGCTATTTAGTTTATAAAAAGGGGAATTATGCAAGGAATTATATTAGAAAATATATCAAATTTATATAAAGTAAAATCAAATGGAAATATATATGATGCTAAGGCCAGAGGAAAGTTAAAAAAAGATCAAATTTTTCCTGTAGTTGGAGATAATGTAGATATTGATATTATAAATGAAAAAGAGGCTGTTATAAATAATATTTTAAAAAGAGATATTTTTATTAAAAGACCCAAAATATCAAATATAACTCAAATTATTTTTGTGATATCAACAAAAAATCCAAAACCTGATTTATTAATGTTAGACAAGCAGTTGGCATATGCTCAATTTTTAGGAATTAATGCTGTAATTGTATTAAATAAAATTGATTTAGATGATGTATATTTACATATAAAAGAGTTATATGAAAATATAGGGTATAAAGTAATATTAACAAATGCAAAACAATCAAAAGGTATAGATAATTTAAAAGAAATTTTAAAAAATAATGTAAGTGTATTTTCAGGAAATTCAGGAGTTGGTAAATCCACATTAATAAATTCTTTATTTAATGGTAATGTAACTCAAGAAGGTGAAATAAGTCAAAAAAATAAAAAGGGTAAAAATACAACTACAACAGTTAAATTATATGATTTAGGAAACAAATCTTATATAGCAGATACACCAGGATTTTCAAATTTTAGTATAGAAGAAATTGAAAGTAAAGATTTAGATAAATATTTTATAGAATTTAAAAAATACATAAAAGATTGTGCATTTGTAGGATGTACACATATAAAAGAAGAAAGTTGTGGAATAAAAAAAGCAGTTGAAGAAAATAAAATAAGTATTGAAAGATATCAAAGATTTTGCTATATATATAATGAATTAAAAGATAAGGAGGAAAGAAAATGGTAGAAGTATCAACATCAATTCTTTCAGTAAAAAAAGGAGAAGAATCAGAAACATTTTTTAAATTAGAAAAAGCTAAAACAGATTACTTCCATATAGATGTAATGGATGGGAAATTTGTAGAAAACGATACATATAAGAAGATGCTTGAATACTCATCATATATAAGAAGAATTTCAAATTTGCCACTAGATGTTCATCTAATGGTAGAAGATATTAAAACTGCAATATATGATTTTTCTAGTATAGACCCTAATATAATAACATTTCATATAGAAGCTTGTAAAAATAAAGAAGAAGCATATGAATTAATAAAACTTATAAAACAAAATAATTGTAAAGTAGGTATTTCAATAAAACCAGATACAGATATAGAAAAAATATATGAATTTTTGCCATTTATACATATGGTATTAGTTATGACTGTTGAACCTGGAAAAGGTGGTCAAACATTATTATCAGATATGTTAAATAAGATAAGTAAACTAAAAGAATATGTAGATAAAAATAATATAGAAGTAGATATAGAAGCAGATGGTGGAATTAACTTAAAGAATTGTGATAAGGTAAAAGAAGCGGGAGCAAACATATTAGTAGCAGGTACTGCTATAATTTCAGCAGTAGATTATAAAGTTATAATTGATGAATTAAAAAGATAAAAAAGAGAAAATTTTATATTTTCTCTTTTTTCTTATATATTATATTTAAAATTAAGCTTCTTGTTTTTTATTTGGTAAAAATCCTTTAACTAAAACACCTAATCCTAAAACAATGCAAACAAGTGATACTACTATGCTTACATAAGGAATAAGTTTTAATAAGTAAACAACAAGTGCTCCTGCAGCAACTATTGCAAGTTTTAACCATTTATTGCTTAAGTTTAATTTATCTGCAACAAATTCAGATAAAGTTATAACGAATATTGAAGAACTTAAAGCAATAAGAATCATATATATACCTAATAATAAGAAAGACAATCCTGAAGTTACTGGAGTAAATAATAATATTAATGAAATTATTGGTAATAAAATCAATCCTAATAATCCAAATAATATAACAAATCCTATTTTAGTTGTTAATAATTCTTTTGCTTTTTCTATATAGTTAGGTGTTAACCAATTTAGAATTAACCAAATAACTACAGTAAATACGATTGAAGCGATTATAGATAAAATTATATCTGTTATATTTGATTTATTATCTATAGTCATTTTATTAAATTTAACTTCTCCATTAACTGAACCTTCTGGAACTGTTATTTCATCAGATGAGCTATATTCTAAATTACCATATACAACACCATTTAAATCTCCTAGATTTTCAGTATTATATCCAGAAGTTGCATTTCCTGCTGATAATGAAATTTTATCACAACCTATAAATGCATTTCTTCCTACTGTTCCAAAGATATCAATATTTGATGAAACTGAATGTAAATCTCTATAAACATAACCATTTTCAGCAATTGTTATATTATTACAAGCTGCATATACATCATAAACGATACCATTTATAATTAATGTGTCTGAACATGCAAATAAATTACTATAAACATATCCATTAGCATCTATATTAATATTTTTTGCAACTATAAATGCATCTCCTCCAATTGGAGCTGAAATAGTAACATTATTAGCTACTATAAAAGCATTTCCTACAACAGTATAGTCAATTGTAACATTATCTCCAGATATATATACATCTGAATTTTTCATATTTTCGTCAATTTCTTCTGTTGGATTTTCATCAACGACTGTTTCTTCTTCTTCACTAATTGGCATAATATCTTCTTCATCTGCACGTACAAAAGGAGCAATAACAAAAATAATTAATAAAGCAATTATTAAAATTGTTTTTAATTTACTTTTTAACATAAAAAAACCTCCTAATAAAATATTATAATTAATATATATCTTTAAAAATTTTTTGTCAATAAAAAATACTTTATTAATTATTATTTATAAAAAAATAATACACCAAAAAAAGTGTATTATTTTTTTTCTATAAAGTAAGCACAATTAGAAGTAGAAGATAAATTTGACTGAGATATAAGTTCATAACAGCATTTTCCATCTTGTTGATAAATGCAGTTAGATGAACAATTAATATTTGTCAAGGAAATCACCTCTATTAATATTGTGCACTTTTAAATATTATTTATGTATTTGATTATAATATTTACAATATTGTTTAATTGTACAATCATTACATTTTGGCTTTCTAGCTATACAAGTGTTTCTACCATGCCATACAAATAAATGATTTATATCTTTTAAATATTTACTTGGAATTTGTTTTAATAAATCTTGTTCAATTTTTTCTGGATCTGTTTTATTTGAAAGACCTAATTTATTTGATATTCTTTTAGCATGAGTATCAACTGCTATTCCATTTGCAATTCCATATACTTCAAGTAAAATAACATTTGAACTTTTTCTTCCAATACCTGCTAAAGTAAGCAAATCTTCCATTTTATTTGGAACGATTCCATTAAATTTTTCTAAAACTTGTCTAGCACATAATTTTATATTTTTTGCTTTGTTTTTATAAAAACCACAAGGGTGTATAATATCTTCTAATTCTTTTATATCTATATCTGCAAAATCTTGAATTGTTTTACATTTTTTAAAAAGAGCAGGTGTAGTTTTATTAACTCTTTCATCTGTACATTGAGCTGAAAGCATAACGGCAACTACCATTTCAAAAGGGTTTGAAAAATCCAAGCTACAAGTTGCATCTGGATATGTATCTTTTAATATTTTAATCATCTTTATAATATCATTTTCAGTCATAATAAACCTCCATTAATACAATTATATAAAATTAAAAAATCATAGTCAACTATAATCATTTAACATAATAGGAACAAATAAATAGGTTACTTAATATAATATATTACAAATAAATTATTGGAGGTATGATATGTTCGGAATATTAAAGAAAACAATAGGTGTATGTTTAATAGGATTTGGTCTTGGAATATTGTTAGTTTTATTACTTCCAATAACAGGATGGTTATTTATAATAGGTTTAACTATTATATGTGTAGGATTTATGTGGCTAGCATGTTAAAAAAGGAGGTATACATATGACTATAGTAGTAAAAAAAGTTCCAAAATGCTTAAGAGGGTTAGTAAAGTTTATATTTGGAATTAAAGACTAAAATAAAAATGGGTAGATTAAATCTATCCATTTTTATTATACTCTTTTAACTTTTCCATCTTTTAAACATTTAGCACATACATGAATTCTTTTAACTTCACCATTTACTTCTGCTTTAACGCTTCTTAAATTTGGTTTCCAAGTTCTTGGTGATCTTTTGCTTATATGAGAACGAGTTATACTAAGCTTATTTCCATGACTTGCTGTTTTTTCACAAATTTCACATTTTGCCATACTTAATCGCACCTCCTATTTAGTTAATAAAACTGACTAACAATAAGTTTAACACAAATAAAATAAAAAAACAAGTATTTTAAAAAAATATTAAAAAAATCTTGCAATATATTAAATTTATGGTATAATTATAAGGCTATAAAAAAGACATTAGAAAGGATGAATTTAAATGAATTGTAAAGTTGAAAAAACTGAAAATGCAAATGAAGTAAAACTAGAAATTACAATAGAGGCAGAAAAATTTGATGAAGCTATAAAAAAAGTATATTTTAAAAGTGCTAAATATTTTAATATACCTGGATTTAGAAAAGGTAAAGCACCTATGCAAATAGTTGAAAAATATTATGGAAAAGAAATATTTTATGAAGATGCATTTAATGAAGTAGTACCAGAAGAATTTGAAAAAGCTTTAAAAGAAAATAATATTGAAGCTGTTAGTAGACCTGATATTGATATAACACAAATAGGTAAAGGACAAGACTTAATATTTACAGCAATAGTTCAAACTAAACCAGAAGCAGAACTTGGAAAATATAAAGGTATAGAAATTAAAAAAATTGAGTATAATGTAACAGACCATGATATAGAACATGAATTAGGACATATGCAAGAAAAAAATTCAAGATTAGTAAGCATAGATAATAGAGCAGTAGAAAATGGTGATATTACAGTTATAGATTTTGAAGGATCAATAGATGGTGTTCCATTTGAAGGTGGAAAGGCTGAAAAACATGAATTAGAAATAGGAAGTGGAGCTTTTATACCAGGATTTGAAGATCAAGTAATTGGAATGAAAATTGATGAAGAAAAAGATATAAAAGTAAAATTCCCAGAAGAATACTTTTCAAAAGATTTAGCAGGAAAAGATGCTGTATTTAAAGTAAAATTACATGAAATAAAGAAAAAAGAATTACCAGAACTTGATGATGAATTTGCAAAAGATGTTAGCGAATTTGATACTTTAGATGAATTAAAGAAAAGTATAAGAGAAAAAATAGAAACACAAAATGCTGAAAGAGTAAAATATGAAACTCAAGATGCAGTTATAAAAGCTGTTTGTGAAAATACTAAAGTAGATATACCATCAGGAATGATTGAATTAGAAACTGATAATATGTTAAAAGATATTGAAACAAGACTTTCTTATCAAGGACTAAAATTAGATCAATATTTCAAAATGATGGGAAAGACAGAAGAAGAAGTAAGAAAAGAATATGAGCCTCAAGCAATAGAAGCTATAAAATCAAGACTTACTTTAGAAGCTGTAATAGCAAAAGAAAAAATAGTAGCATCAGATGAAGAAATTGATGAAAAAATAAAAGAAATGGCTAAAAATTATGGAAAGAAAGAAGAAGAAATAAAAGACAATGAAAATATAAGAAATTATATAAAACAAGGAATTGAATCAGAAAAAGCAATTAATTTCTTAGTAGATAATGCAAAAATAAAATAATAAATAAAAAAGTTAGGGGGTTTTATAAATTTTACTTGAATTCGCCTAACTTTTTTGATATAAATAAAATAATTTAAGGAGGAATTTTTATGTTAGAAAAAGATAGTTTAGTACCTTATGTAATTGAACAAACAAGTAAAGGAGAAAGATCATATGATATATTCTCAAGATTATTAAAAGATAGAATAATATTTTTAGGAGAAGATGTAAATCCAACAACATCTAGTTTAATAATAGCACAATTATTATTCTTAGAATCAGAAGATCCAGATAAAGAAATCTTCTTATATATAAATTCACCAGGTGGGTCAATAACAGATGGTATGGGAATCGTAGATACAATGAATTATATTAAATGTCCAGTTTCTACTATTTGTGTAGGAATGGCAGCAAGTATGGGAGCTGTACTTTTAGCTTCAGGTGAAAAAGGAAAGAGATTTGCTACACCAAATGCTGAAATATTAATTCATCAACCATTAATTGGTGGTGGAGGACTTTCAGGTCAAACAACTGAAATAAAAATACATGCAGACCATATGGTTAAAACAAGAGAAAAATTAAATAAATTATTAAGTGAAAAGACAGGTCAAAGTTTAGAAACTATTGAAAGAGATACTGAAAGAGATAACTATAT
The DNA here is from genome assembly GCA_947627935.1 of uncultured Clostridia bacterium. Lineage (GTDB taxonomy): Bacteria > Bacillota > Clostridia > TANB77 > CAG-508 > CAG-269. The sequence continues at coordinate 25,194 of CANQXY010000001.1, forward strand.
GACAGCTGAGGAAGCTTTAAAATATGGTTTAATAGATGGAATTATGGACAAAAGAAAATAATAAATAAATAAAATGAAAAGGAGTAACAATATGCCAAAAAGTGATATACCTAAAAATGTAAAATGTTCTTTTTGTGGAAAGTCACAAGAAAATGTTAAAAGAATTGTTGCTGGACCAGGTGTATATATTTGTGATGAATGTATTGAACTATGTAATAGCATTATAGAAAATGAAATATATGAAGAAGAAAATGAAAGTTATACACTAAATGGACTAGATAAAATTCCTAGTCCAAAAGAAATAAAAGCAACTTTAGATGAATATGTAATAGGACAAGAAAATGCTAAAAAGACTTTATCAGTTGCGGTATATAATCATTATAAAAGAGTGGCACATGAAGAAGAATCAGATAAAGATGATGTAGAAATACAAAAAAGTAACATATTACTTTTAGGACCTACAGGATGTGGTAAAACTCTTCTTGCAAGTACTTTAGCTAGAATATTAAATGTACCATTTGCAATTGCTGATGCAACAACATTAACAGAAGCAGGATACGTTGGTGAAGATGTTGAAAATATTTTATTAAAACTTATTCAAGCAGCTGATGGTGATATACAAAAAGCACAAAAAGGTATAATATATATAGATGAAATAGATAAAATAACAAGAAAATCAGAAAATCCATCAATAACTAGAGATGTAAGTGGAGAAGGTGTTCAACAAGCATTACTTAAAATTGTAGAAGGAACAATAGCTTCAGTACCACCACAAGGAGGTAGAAAACATCCACATCAAGAATTATTACAGATAAATACAGAAAATATATTATTTATTTGTGGAGGAGCATTTGAAGGATTAGAAGATATTATAAAAGAAAGAACAGGAAAAAAATCAATAGGATTTGGAACTCAAATAGAAAGTTTAAAAGAAGTTGGAAGATATGAAGTATTTGAACAACTATTACCACAAGATTTATTAAAATTTGGTTTAATTCCTGAATTTATAGGAAGATTACCAATTATTGCAACATTAAAAGAATTAGATAAAGAAGCATTAAATAAAATATTGGTAGAGCCAAAAAATGCATTAGTAAAACAATATAAAAAATTATTTGAAATTGATAATGTAGAACTTGAGTTTAAACAAGAAGCTATAAATGCTATAGTAGAAAAAGCAATTGAAAGGAAGACAGGAGCTAGGGGCCTACGTTCAATAATAGAAGATATTATGAGAGATATAATGTTTGAAATACCTTCAAATCCTAATATTGAGAAATGTATAATTACAGAAAAAACAGTTTTAGAAAATTCTGGACCAGAAGTAATCATAAATGAAAATAAAGAAAATAAAACAGCAATAAGGAAAGGTAAAAGACAAATTCCTGAAAAAAATAATAGAGAAACAGCTTAAAACAAATGATTTTAAAATTTTAATATAAAAATATAGGAGGTAATAGATATGGAATTAAAAGGATCACAAACAGAAAAAAATTTAATGGAGGCATTTGCTGGAGAATCACAAGCAAGAAATAAATACACATATTATGCAAGCAAAGCAAAAAAAGATGGATATGAGCAAATAGCAGCAATATTTGAAGAAACAGCTTTAAATGAAAAAGAACATGCAAAAATATGGTTTAAATTATTACATGATGGTGCAGTTCCATCAACAATAGAAAATTTAAAAGATGCAGCTAGTGGAGAAAATTATGAATGGACAGATATGTATGATGGATTTGCTAAGACAGCAAAAGAAGAAGGATTTGATCATATAGCATATTTATTTGAAGAAGTGGGAAAAATAGAAAAAGAGCATGAAGAAAGATATAAAAAATTATTAGCAAATATTGAAGATGGATTAGTATTTAGCAAAGATGGAGATAAAATATGGAAATGTAGAAATTGTGGACATATTGTTATAGGAAAAGAAGCTCCAGAAGTTTGCCCAGTATGTAATCATCCACAAGCATATTTTGAAATAAAGGCAGAAAATTATTAATAAAAGGCACATATATATGTGCTTTTTTATTATGTATGGTTAATATTTCTAGTGATTATATAATTAATAATAGTTTATGGGGGTGTAATGGTTTCGACATTATACTAGAAATATAAATAGCGAGTAGTGGATATTTACAAAGCTATATTTAATTTGAGTATGTTTGTTTATGCAAATTAATGGAAGGTATAGTGGACAGGAGTTCTATTCTCCTCACTTTCATCAATGAGGTATCTGTTCAAACTTTTTTTAGTTGTTGAGGCTATTCCGATTATAGATAAATTGTACAAATGTTCAAAATATATTGAAAAATAAATAAACAATGGCACACATATAAAAATGTGTGCCATTGTTTTATCCATTAGTAAGGATTATGCTCAGTAGAGCTCCTCTTTCTGATAAGATAATGTAACTTACATCATCTTATAATGAACATGGAATTTCTTTGTCATTGAAGTATTCTGCCAAATCGTGTAACAGTCTTTGATGAGATTTCCACTCATAACAGCATTTATCAATACTATAATTAGAATTACATCTCCTTTCTGGTACTCCAAATACAGAATTACATTCATTTGATGGAATTAAGAGTCTTCCACCAGTTGGCCTGTGCTCGTAATCAAGTTTGCATCCTTTTTCTGTTAGTAAAATACAAGGACTTCTTTCATATCCGCAATCTACAATAGGAGCATTTTGATTTCGTGCTCTAAGAATATAAATACCAAAATCTTCATAAATCATTTCTCCATCAACAAAGTCAATAGAAATATATCCTTTTTCTAACTCCTTTTTCAAAAAATCGAAAGAAATTTCTTCAAAGTCGTCAGGGCTAAAATGACAGCCGCAGCGTTTACAGCATTTGCCACCACATTCAGCACAAATTTCGGTATTAACATTTTTAGATACAGAATAGTCTTTGCTTATACTCCGATAAGGCAATGTAGGATACATTAATTCTTCAAACCATCTGTGAAATTCATCTTCATTCATACCAAAAGCATTCATAGTGTAGTCCTCCAATTCATTGTTTATTTGCTATTCACATGTTTCGTATTTATTATACTAAATTTTACATAAAATTGCAAATTTAATTTGCTATTAACAATATGTTTTCTTAAAGTCTTGTTCATGAACATTATTATTATCTATGGTTAATATTTCTATTGATAAAAAATATTAGATGTAGTATAATTAATAATAGTTTATGGGGGTGTAATGGTTTCGACATTATACTAGAAATATAAATAGCGAGTAGTGGATTCTCGTTGGCCACTTTAATAAACGGGAAAATAAATATAAACGCTGATAAACAAGAATTAGCATTTGCTGCCTAAGAGCGGCAACGTCTTACTAGATGTCCCACACATTTAGTAAAGGCGATTATTTAGTGGGAAACAAAGCTACTTTTGCTTTAGGAGTAGTGGGTATTTATAAAGATATATTTAATTTGAGTATGTTTGTTTACGCAAATTAAATGAAAATAAATAACAAACTGCACTCGGAGAATTTTATATGGAAGGTATAGTGGACAGGAGTTCGATTCTCCTCACTTCCACCAACAACGTATCTGTTCGAACTAATAGAACAGGATATATAAATACCACTCTGAAAAAGGGTGGTATTTTTTAGTTTTATTTTCAGTATGTATTACGTCATCCCCGAGTTTTGTATCATTGGTCAAAACTCATAGGGGGTTAGGACTTTTGTCAGATTAAAAAGCCCTTTATATAAAAAATAAATTTGTCTATTTTTTTACTTTAACATAAATTTTATTTCCTATTATAAAGAAAAAACAATAATTTTCAAAGTATAAAACTCTTTAATTATCCTTAATAAATTGCAATAATTACATTTATATGTTAAAATAATAGCAATTAAAAAATAAGGAGAAATTATGCAAGAAAAAAATATAGGAAAAATTACTACTGAAAGTTGGACATATCTTGATGGAGTACTTATTGAACATAAAGAAAAAGGAACACGTCAATCTGAATGGAAATTAGCTGAACGTGAAACTGAAAATATTAGCATTGGTATGATAAATCCTGCTTATATAGAGATTAATGAGATTCAAGATAAGGATGATGAGTACAAAAAAATTAAAAAATTCTTAAATAAATATGTAGAAAGATATGCAGAAAAAAATAGTATTCCAATTGAAGATTTAAGTATTGAATTTATAAATTATGGTAAAACTCAACTTGTATATGTATTATCTGAAAGAAATGGTAAAAGAGTTACTTTACTAGTTAAGCAACCTGCTGTTCAATTAGGCAAAGTTCATCAAGAGGCTCAAAATCTATGTGCTTTAAAAAAGAAGGATAAAAATGTTGTTGCACCAATAGATTATTTTCAACTTGGAGACCAAGAATTATATACAACTCGATATATTAATCAAGCTAGATGTATTGCTAGTTATGGCTCTTGGGGAATGTATGTTCCAGAACCATATTATAGATTTGAGCCATTTACACCAGAACAAGAAAAAATTGTTAATTCTTGTATGATTGCTAAACTTGTTAGCTTGTATGATTTTGAAAATCAAGAAGGAATAAGTTCTTGTAAATTAGGTGGTGGAGATTTCATGTTACCTAAAGGATGGGAAAAAGAACCTCTAACTTTTGAAAATATTTTTAATAAATTGTATTTAACAGCTGCTAGAGAGAAAATAAAGTGTTCTTATGATGAATATATATCAATTATAAGAGATGAATTTTCAAGAGCGACAATATCTGAAAATCAAAAAAATTTAATTATAAATTTAAGAGGTAGAGTTCCAATTAAAATTGAAAACATTAACTCTGGAATTCAATTAGGACAAGCAATTATACATAGCAAGAAATATTGTCATTTAGAAAATAAACTTACAGGAAGAAAAGAAGATGATTTTGAACGTTAAAATTTATCTATAATTTTTGATATATTATAATAGGGATTTAGTGGTAAGATTGTATGATAAATTGTGAAGTTGTAAATATCTACGTCGTTGGCACCAATAATTTATCTATTCTAACTATAGAACAGATAACTAGAAATATCATCCTGAAAAACTAATATTTTTAATTATTTGATATAAATTTGAAATATTATGTCGAATATGCTATAATATATGGACAAGGCAAGTCTTATGCATATAAATTACCTAGAAATAACTTTTTGGGAGGTATATAATATGGAATGGTTAAAAAGAATTTTATCAAAAAAAGAATCAACAAATGATTCAAATCAAGATAAACGGATAGATGTTTATCATGACTATGGAACAAGCTTGTTGGAATATGTACTAAAAAGTGGAGACTTTGAAGAACGTATTAGAGGAAGCCAAAAAAAGTATATTCTTACTAATGTTGAGGAATGTAAAAACAAGGTTTCCATCTTTGGACTTGTAACATCTTGGAAAGGAACTGGTCACATGGAGTGGGAATATCTTCTTGCTGCTTATTTTGCTGATACTCTAATGGAAGCTCTTAATAAACATCAGGAAGAGGCAGATATTACTTGTCTTTTTGATAAAGATTTAATGTCGAAAGATGGCAGTAAAGTTTTTAAACAGGAAGACATATATGCTCACTTAATTGATTGGTTTAATGTTGAATCAGAAACAGATTATGAAGTACGAGTTTCTCTAAAATTCAAGTAAATCCATTTAAAAAAGCTCCCTGTTTAAGGGAGTTTTTTATATTAATTTATTTAAATTACCATTAGTATATTTTATTCCTTCTAATCTTGAATTAGATTTTACAATATTTATAATATCATTTATTTCATCAATAGATTCATCTAATATATCAATTCTAACTGAATTTGCATTAAAATCTGTATGTGAAATGGAAGTTATTTTAGAATTATATATTGTTGTAGTATTACAAATATTATCAGGAATAAATCTAAAATTAAGACCTAATCTATCTTTTAGATAGTATTTTTTATCTGTATTACAATTTTTAGAACATTTTTCATAGCATTTATTACTTTCACCTAAAAGACAATAATTTATTGTCATAAGTGGTACTTTACCATATACAATAAGTTCAATTGGTATATCATAGTTACATATATCAATTATTGAAGACTTATCTAATTCAGGAGATATTGTAATTAAATCAAAATTTAGTTTTTTTAGTTCAGTTAAAGTATAATTATTAAATACATTAAAAGTATAGTTTGCCACGTATTTTAGATTATTTGTACTTAATTTATCTAATAATTTTATTTGTGAAATATTTGATAATATTAGTCCTTTAATATTAAATTTATTTAAAGATAAATTTAATATATTTATTAAGCTTTCAATATTTTTTTGTCTTATAATATTAGGCAATAAAACATAAGTATCAAACTTATTAGAAAGAATATTAATTATATTTTTATATTTTGTATTATATAAATATTTAATTGGAATATATAAATTGTCAACATCATTTAATTTTGAATAATCAAAACTTAAATTTAATTCGTTTAAAAGTAATGAAATATTTTTTTTACCTATATTTTGCTTTTTGTTTTTATTAGGTGTAGGCAATTTAACATTATTATTTTTCTTAAATGAATTAATTATTTTACTTTCAATATCTAATAAAGTATTTCTTCTTAAGTCATTTAAAACAGAAACAGGTAAAAATAAGCCATCATCTAAAGTAATATTTATGTTTTTAAATTCGAAAGGAGTTTCTGTAGTTTTTGAAAATTGTAGTATTATTTTTTCTTTATCTAAAGGTTTATTTTCAGCAATTAGTGGAATATATTCATATATAGTAGAACTTTGTATATTATTTTCTAAACATATTGTTTTAATTTCAATATATTTGTTTTTTAAAATAGAAATATCACAATCTAAATGTAATTTTTTAAATTCTTTACTAAAGCTATCTAATGCTTTTTGTTTTAAAGACTTACTTGTGATTTTATATATTTTATCTCCAATATTAATATTTCCTTTCATCCTTCCAATTGTAACTATTTGATTTATTTTACCAAATTTTATATTTTTATCTTTTTCCATTAATTCAGATATTGTATAAGTAGACATTTCTTTTTCTACACATATTGAATCACCAATTTCAAGTGTACTTTCTAACTCTAAAGTTATTAATCCTTTATTTCTATTAAATTTTTTAACTTTTCCTAGATAAATTCCCATGTTATTTTGTTTATCTTTGTATACTAATTGTTTGTTAGGAGTATTTAAAAGGTGACCTGTAGAAAATCCACCTCTATTAAATACCTGTAACAAATCATTTTTATCTTGTTCATCAATTATATAAGGGTTGTTTGAGATTGCTAAATCAATATATTTTCTATAAATTCTAGTAACAGTTGCAACATATTCTGGACTTTTCATTCTTCCTTCAATTTTTAAACATTTTACACCAGCTTTAATTAAAGTAGGAATATATTCTAGGCCACATAAGTCCTTGGTACTTAACAAATAACCTTTGTTAAATTCTTTATCATTTTCTAATAATTCATATGGAAGTCTACAAGGTTGAGCACATTTTCCACGATTTCCAGATCTACCACCAATCATACTAGAAAATAAGCATTGTCCAGAATAAGATATACAAAGAGCACCATGGATAAATACTTCTATTTCAACATTTGAATTTTTACATATGTATTCAATTTCATCTAGTGAAAGTTCTCTAGAAAGAACAATTCTTTTAAATCCAAGTTTTTCTAAAGCTAATACACCGTCTAGATTATGAGTAGTCATCTGTGTGCTTGCATGTATAGGAAGATCAGGAAAAGCATTAATTAATTTAATAGCTAATCCTAAATCTTGTACAATTATTGCATCAATCCCATATTCATAAGCTTTTTTAGCAAGTTCAAATGCTTCTTCAAATTCATTATTTTTTATTAATGTATTTAATGTTAAATTTGTTTTTACACCACGTAATTTAGCATAATTGATAGCTTGCTCTAAATTATCATTAATATCAAAATTTGTTGTAAAAGCTCTAGCACTAAAAAGATTGCTACCAAAATATACTGAATCAGCACCATTTTGAACAGCAGCTTTTAATGATTCAAAGCTACCAACTGGTGATAATAATTCAATCATTTTATTCTCCTAAATTTATTTTAAATTTTTATTATAAATATTGTAACACAAAAATAATAATTTGCATATTATAACGTAATAAAATAAAAAGGAGGTAGTAATATGCCAGAAGAAAATAGAAATTTTAATAATGGAGGCTTATTTGGAAATGATGGAACAATTTTATTTTTCATAATCATTTTCTTATTACTATTTACAAATTTTGGCTGCGGTTGTGGTTGTGGCTGTGGCTGTGGAAATAACTAACATATTTAAAATTCATACTTATTTAATATAAAAAGGGGATAATAGATTAATATTATTCTCTTTTTTGTAATATTTTTGTTACAAACTGGTAATGAAAAAGTAATGAAAATAGGCGGTTAATTTATTGACTAAAAAATATTGTAATGATATACTTATTCTGATAAAAATTGACAAAAAATACTATAGAAAAAATATAATAATTAACAAAAGAGGTGGAAACTTTGAAATTAAATAAATTAATATCAATAACAATAATCTTTACAATTTTTTCAAGTATTATTTTTAATTTAATAATAAGTTCCAATACTTATGCTGTAACTCAAAATATAAGCACAAGCATTGATAAAATCGATGATAAAAAATATCCAGGAGTAAAGAAACTAATAAAAGAATTACAAAAAAATCATCCAAAATGGAAGTTTAAAGTATTATATACAAATTTGAGTTGGAATACTGTAATTGCAAATGAATATGTTGGGCATGGAAAGTCTCCAAAAAATCTATCACCAGCTAATATGAATAATTATTCAGGAGATTGGATTTGCTCTATTTGTGGAAATAGAAAGTATGATAGTGGTAGTTGGGTATGTGCATCAGAATCTGCAATAAAATATATGATGGATCCTAGAAATTCATTAAATGAGTTAGATATATTTCAATTTCAAGAATTAACATATGATAATTATAATGAAAAAACTATAAAATCAATGGTAAAAGAAACTTTTATAGATAATACAGAATGTATAAAAGCAATAAAAGATGCTTCAAAAACATATAATGTAAGTCCTTATTATATAGTTGCTAGAATATTACAAGAACAAGGAAAATCTGGATCAGTATTGACAAAAGGTAAAGGTTATAATGGAAAATATAAAGGCGTATATAATATATTTAATATAGGTGCAAATGGAAATGGAAAAAGTAGTGTTATTGAAAATGGATTAAAAACAGCGCAAAAAAACAAATGGACAAGTTTAGCACTATCAATAAAAGGTGGAGTTGAATTTATTTCAAAAGATTATATCAAAAAAGGACAAAATACATTATATTTCCAAAAATTTGATGTAGAAAATTCTGATAATAGTTTATATTGGCATCAATATATGCAAAACATATTAGCTGCTCAAGAAGAAGGAGAAAATTTAAGAGAAACATATCTAAATATAGATGAAACACTAAATAGTGAATATACATTTATTATACCTTTATATGAAGATATGCCAAATATAGCATGTGCTAGACCTTCTACTACATCTTCAGTGGTTTCTACTGATTTAGTTAGAGTAAATGTAAATACTAATATAAAATTAAGAAAAGAACCTAATGGAAGTTCAATTAATGAATATTTATATAAAGACGAAATAGTTACAAGATTAGAAAAAGCAACTAAAAAAGTAGGTGGAACATACTGGGATAAAATTATGAAATCAAATGGAATAGTTGGATATGTTGCTAGACAAACAGATGAAAATGAAAAGTATAAATTATATTTAGTTCCTATAAATGATGAAACAAATGAAAACAATGAGGAAAATAATTCAAATAATGAAATTAATAATAACTCAAATGGAAATAATGCAATTAGTAATAAAAAGGTTAAATTAGATAAAGATACAAGTATTGTTACTATAATCCCTGGAACTAAAGTATCTGATATTATAGAATTACTTGGAAAAGATACAGTTATAGTTGATGCAAATAAAAACAAATTATCTTCATCAAAAATAGCTGGAACTGGATGTAGGGTAGATGATAAATATACAATTGCTATGCTTGGAGATTTAAATGGAGATGCAACAATAAATTCAGGTGATTTACTACTAATGAAAAAATATTTGTTAGGAACTCATAAATTTACAAAAGTTTCTGAAAATGTTGCTATAGATGTTAATAATGATGGAAATGTAAATTCAGGTGATTTATTAATGATAAAGAAACAATTATTAGGAACTTCTAAAATCTCACTATAAAGTAGGGAGGAAAAAATGAAAAAAAGTATAAAAATATTATTAATTTTAATTTTTGCATTCGCTTTTTTATCAATTATATCAAGAGTAGAAGCGGCAAGTGCATCAATAAGTGCAAGCAAGTCTACTGCCACAGTAGGAGATAGTGTTACTATAAATATATCTTTTAATGCTGCTGCATGGAATTTAACAGTTAGTGGTGCAGGATTATCTAGTTCTTATGCAGATGTTACTTCAAATGGAGAAAATGCAAAAACATCTAAATCATTTAAATTAAATACATCGTCTACTGGAACAAAAACAGTTAAATTAACAGGAGATGTAACAGATGGTAAAACAGGTGTTACAACACAAGTAAACAAATCTGTTACTGTAACTATAAATAAAAAAGAGACAAATAACAACAATAACAACAATAACAATAATAATAATAATAATAACGGCAATGCATCTAATCAATCAGAAAATAATACACCTACAACTCCTGAACCAACATTTACATCTGTTAATGAAACTGTTTATGCATTAAGTAAAGCAAATGTAAGAAGTTCATATAGTACAAGTTCTTCAATAGTAGGATCATTAAAAGTAGGAGATAGTGTTACAAGAACTGGAATTGGAAGTAATGGTTGGAGTAAAATAACATATAATGGAACTACTGCATATGTAAGTAGTGGTTTAATAACAAAAACAAAACCAAAAGAAGAAGAACCACAAGAAAACGAGAATAATGACGATGAGAACGAAGAAAATGAAAAAACTAAACTAGTATTAAGTTCATTAAAAATAGAAAACTATGATTTAAATCCAGAATTTTCTAAAGATATATATGAGTATGAAGTAAATATAGAAAATGATGTAGATGATTTAAAAATAGATGCCATATCAGATGACACTGATGTTACAATTGAAATTGATGGAAATAAAAATTTAAAAGTTGGAGAAAATAATATAACTATAACAATTTCAAAAGAAAAAACAAAAGAAGAAACAATATATAAAATAAAAGCAATCAAAGAAGAAAGTAATAATGTAGAAGTTGTTGCAAAAATAAATCAAGATTTATTAAATGAAGAAATAGATAGAACAAATAGCAATTTAAAAGTAAGAGAATGGACAATAAGAGGAATAATTATATTTGTAACAATACTAATTATAATAATATTTATATTAAGATTTTTTACAACAAGAGAAGATAATCAAGATTATGAATATAATTATGTTAATATTAAAGAAAAATTTAATGAATTAAATGATGACTCAGAAGTTAAAGATGAAAATGAAAATCAAAGATTTGATTATGAAGAAGAAAGTCCAAAAATAAATAAAAGAAATAAAGGTAAACATTTTTAAAAAAGTAAGAAAGATTTTTCTTTCTTACTCTTTATATGCTATTATAGCTCAGTTGGTAGAGCAACAGATTCGTAACCTGTAGGTCGGCGGTTCGATTCCGCCTAATAGCTCCAACAACGAATTCGTTTGAACTTTATAGAACAGATATATAAATATCATTCTGAAAAAGAATGGTATTTTTTTATTATTTTTATTTTCAGTATGAATTACATCGTCCTCGAGTTTTGAACATTGGTCAAAACTCATAGTGGGTTAGGACTTGTGACGAGATCAAAGTTTGTATCTGGCGAAAAAATATAAAATTACTTTGAAAAATTTTATCAAATATAAATTTGTAGTGTTTACAATTGAAGAAATTGAGAGAAATAAAATTGAATTGTATTTATTCAATAGTGTAAAAATAAATATTATAAATTTCAAAGAAAAAACACTATTTTTTGTCAAAAAAAGAGAGAGCTTTAATAAAAACTCTCTCTGTTCCTATCTTGCTAAAAGCCATATTCATCGTGCTTCTTTTTTCTTGCTTCAAATGGGTCTTTTTTCTGTTTTTGAGTCTCTTTCATCCACTTTTGGTATTTCTCCCAATCTTTTTGTCTTTCTTCTGCTCTACGATTTCTTGGTAAATTGACTTTCATGATGGAACCTCCTTAATTTTATTTTCCTTATTGGGAATATATATATAATACCATATATTTAATATATTTACAACTTTTGTTAGAAATAATACCCATAAAATGATTTATATTTGTATAAATTCACTAAAAGAGAAAAGTTGTAGATAACTACGACGTCCGCTCCATTAAGTAAAATCGTTGGACTTTGGCAAAAGTATTGATAAATCAACTGTAAAGGGTTGTTTTTTTGATGCCTTTAATTTTAAACGAAAGGATTGTGTGAGATGATTACTGTAATCAAAAAGGAAATTGAGTTAGAATTGAACAAAGAAAAACCAAAATTGATTAAATTAGTTGCAGTAAAAAGTGATAAAAATTTTTCAATAACTAAACAAGAAAATTATAAAAGTGGTGCAATAATAAATAAAGAAAAATGAAAAAATAATAGGAAAATTTCTGTTCAAAATGATTTTTGTATTCCATTGGTACTCTATCAAGCACTGAATTTTCCTCTATAGTCAAAATAATAAACGAATAAAAAAATATTTTATGGTTTAAATATTATGAAATAAATTAAAGATAACCGGCAACAACATTGCCGGTTTAGAGGTTCATTCCACATCAACTTTGTGATTAAGAAACCATCCAGTTATTTTAGCTCCACCTTCATCCCTTACAATAACATATGCCTGCATTATAGAAGCAAAATCTGTAAAGATGCTGAAATCAGAGCAATCTTCTGGATACAAAAGAGTAATATTATCTATTTCACCATCATAATCTTTTGACCGTTCTAGCAATTTGTTAGATAAATTAATGAGACCAATTTGATGTTGTTGAGATAAATTCTTACTCTCTTTCCAAAATTGTTGATAACTTAAAAGTTCTTTGGAATTTAATTTCATAAATGTACCTCCATTTAATATTGAAATACTACTGAGTGCAATAAAATTATATCACATTATATTATATAATACAATGAAAAGATAATATAAACTGTACATACTCAAAATAATTTTTCTTCATTCTGTCCTTAATATAATATATTTTATAAATATAGGTTTACAATAGATATGTCACACTAAGATATAAAAAAAGAAATACCAATATGATATAATGTTTTTAACCACAAAAACTAATATTGAAAGAAAATATTTCCTATGAATAGTATAACATAAGCAATTAATTAAAAGATAAGAGCTAAAATAGCCTAATTTTAAGCTATTTTAGCTCCAAAAGTAATCATACTATCGATTTTTATTTTAATTATCATTAATTTCAGCCAATTTAGTAGAAAGATTATCTAAATTAACTATATATGTTATATAATCATCTTCTGTTGAAATTACTAGAGTGTTATCATCTTTTGATACATTTGCATATGTAACATAATTATCTACATTAGTATCATCTATATTAAGTTTTTCTAACTTGGCATCTAATTTTTTTAATATATTCTCAAATCTATCAACTATATATAAATTTTTTTCAGCATCTATTGCTATAAAATACATAGATTCAGCTCCTGCAATTTCTGTCACCCATTTTTTAGTACTAAAATTATATAGACTTTGCTCATCACTTATATTGATTTCTTTAATAATATATAAAGAATTATTAGATAAAGTATTTTTTGTGTTATCTTCTAATTCATTTATAGTTTCATTTAAACCATTTACTTGAGCTTGAAGGTCTGCGAATTTTTGAATTTCTGTTGTCTTATCACTGTTAAGTTTATAAATAAATATTCCCATTATTATTATTGTAATTATTGATAGTAGTAGAAGAAATATTGATAAATTTATTTTTGTAAATTTTTTTTCTTCCATTTTTACACCAACTTTCTTTTTTAAAATAACTTATACAACTGAACTATATCATATATTTTATTTTGTTGTCAATTATATTTAAAATTCACTAAAATTGACTTTAAATAAAAAATATTATATAATATATTCATGTTTTTTAAACATTTCAAACATGCATTGAAAGGGGAGTTGCATCATTATGAAGAAATTTAAAAAAATATGTCGGAGCATTATTGTTTTTCTATTAATAATTGGCATAAGTATAGTGCCTACGCTGATTTTTAGAACAAGAGATGAAGTGAAAATTCTATTTCGGAAACCTGAATATTGGGCCATTAGTATACTTATCTCTGTAATTATCACATGGCAAGTTGTACAGGATATGAACAACTCTAAAAAGTAAGTGCAACCATGCTTCTCTTGTAGAGAAGCATGGTAATTTTATTTAAAAATGTTAAATTTTATTGTAATAGATAAAAGTAAAATAATTCAAAAAGTAAATTTTTCTATATTCTTTAATTTAAACTTAAAATATTGAAAAAAACTAAAACTTATGTTAAAGTAAAAATAATAGTGAAGATCAGTTATAAATTATAACAAAAATATAAAATAAATTAATTTGGAGGTTGTAATGTTAGAAGAATTAAAAGCAGTTGTTGGTTCTAATGAAAAAATTTTATATGAAGGTAAACCTAATAAAAAATGTTATATTTTTGAAAGTATTTTTAATCCATTATTACCTTTTGCATTAATATGGGCATTTGTTGATTTCTTTATTATAGGTTTTTCTTTTTTTATAGAAGGTGATAGAGAAGTATTATTTTTTGCCATTCCTTTTATGTTGATACATTTAATGCCTGTTTGGATTTATTTAGGTGGTATTTTATTTGTTGTTAAAAAGTATAAAAATACAGCATATATTGTTACAGATAAAGCTATATATGTATCAAGTGGAGTACTTACAGTAAATATTAATACTAAACCTTTTGCTGAATTATCTCATATAGATTTATATAGAGGTATTTTTGATCAAATGTTTAATGTAGGAGATATAGTAGCAACATCTAATCAGCTAAAACAAAATGGAACAAATACTACTATAGTTATTAATAGTATTTCAGATTATCTAGATGTCTATAATTTAGTAAAAAAATTACAAATTGATATTTATAGTGATGTAATGTATCCTAATGATAAAAGACCACCAGAAAATCATGGATATAACACACAATATAAAGGATAGTAAATTCTAATATTTTAAACTAAAAGGTACTTGTGCATACAAGTGCCTTAGTTTTTGCAAAACGAAAATACATTGTTTTATTAAAAATATAAAGTAGAATTGTTTTTAATAACAAAATATGTTATAATAAAAATACGCATTGTACTTTACACAGCAAGTACAGAAAAATTAATAATTTTTTCTGGAGGAGCTGTGTAAGACCTCCAGAAAATTTTAAGGAGGAAATAGTATGGGTGTTTTTAATTTATTTTCTAAGGATTTTAAGTGTACACATAATGATGAATATCCTCGGTATGAAAAGAATACTAGTCACATTAAATTGGTTGAGCCAAGTGTAGGAAGAATTGTTGAACTTCAGATAACTGAAGAGGATGTACGCTTTGAAAAAATATATAGGAATTCTTTAAATACCTATGTAAAATGTCTTATGCGGTATGGCGTACAATCTGAAGTAACTGATAAAGGAGTTCGACTTACATTTCCTAATGATGATATAGCAGAGGATACACGTAAGATTTGGAGAAAATAATTTAACACAATTATAGTGAGAGGGCTTTAAATGCCTTCTCATTATTTTTTATTTTAGATATTCCTAAAATAACGAAATAAATAATTAAAACATATAATAAAATATAGCAGTATTATGTTATTACATAGAAAGGAGGTAATAACATGAGAAATATAAAATGCATTATAATAATTGTTTTATTAATATTAACAATGGCAGTAGGATATTCAGCATTTGCAACACAGTTAAATGTAAGTGGAACAGCTGAAATTATAGGAGAATGGAATGTAAGGATTATTAATATAGAAGCAAAAAATGTTTCTGAAGGTTGTAATCCTGGAGAGCCGCAATATACTAATACAAGTGCAACATTTGAAGCTAAGCTAATAAAACCAGGAGATTCAATAACATATCTAATAACAATTGAAAATTCTGGAACTATTGATGCAACTTTAGATGATGTAATTTTTAAAGAAGAAGAAAATGGATCAGAAGCTATTAAATTTACAACGACAGGGATTGCTCCTACTTTAGAACCAGGTGCTCAAACTACATTAAATGTAAAAATTGAATATGATTCAAAAACTACTGAAGTTCCATCAATAAAAACGAAAACAATAACTGGTATTATAAATTATGTACAAAAATAATGGGAAAAATTTTATTTCCCATTATTTTTAAAACTGGAGGTACAAAGATTAAAAACATGAAAAATAAAAATATATTACTTATTATAGTTTTTTATCTATTTATAATAATTATATTAAATATTACAAATTATATATTTTATAATGCAGTAAATACGTTATTTTGGATGCTTATGCTAATTTATTTAATATGGGATATAAAAAATTCATATATAAGATTTAAAAATAATATAAAGTATATTACATATATGATTATAATTTCAGCCATTCATATTATTATATATTTATACATTGGATTTTTATTAGGATTTTCAAAGAGTCCATATAGTCATCAAATATTAACAATACTAATAAATATTTTGCCTAAAATAATTATTATTTTTGGTATTGAAATAACAAGAACAGTAATTGTATTAAGAAATAAAAATAATAAAAAATTATTAGTAGTTATAACAATACTACTTATATTAGCAGAAGTAAATTTTAATATGTTAATTACTACATTTCCAGATAAAGAATTACTATTCAAATATATTTGTTCTACAATAATACCATTAATAACTTGTAATGTTTTATATACATACTTAACATTAAATTGTTCTTATTTAATAGTAATAATTTATCGATTATGTAAGGAATTAACAGTTTTTTTATTACCAATTTTACCTAATACAGATTGGTTTGTAACAGGCAGTTTTGAAACATTATTATCAGCAATAATTTATTTTATTTTTAAATATAAATTTTTTAAAGAGAAAAATCATGTTAAAGAAAAAATGAAAAATTTTTTTGAAGAAATGAGTTATATAATAACATTTATTTTATTATTTTCTTTAATATGTTTTATGTTAGGGTTATTTAAATACGAATCAATATCAATTCTTTCAAACAGTATGGCTCCTTATTTTAACAGAGGAGATGTTGTTATTTTCAAAAAAATTAATGATAGTGATTTAAGAAATATTCCCAAAAATTCTATTATTATTTATAGTATAGGAGATAAAAATATTGCTCATCGTATTGTAGACAAAATAGAAAAAAACAATAATGTATTGTATCAAACAAAAGGTGATAACAATAATATTTCAGATATGAAATTAGTAAAAATAAATCAAATTAAAGGAGTATATGTTTTTCACATTAAATATATTGGGTTTCCATCGATCTGGTTATATGAGTATTTTAATAATGAAAAAGCAGAAGTAAAAATAAAATAAGGAGGAAATTTTATGAAAAATGATAAAAAATATATTAATATTTTTATTATTAATATAATTATGTGTATAATTGGTATTTCTTGTATAGTATATAATTTTTATATTAATAAAAATAAAGTATCTATTTATAATTATAAAATACAAAAAAGTGATGATTATGAGGTTTTATTAAAACCAAATAATTTTTATGAAACAGAAACACTTAAATCTGGTTCTTATTATGCTTCAAATTCTATTAATAGTTATATTATAAATTTAAAACATGATTTTTTAGGAGATAAAAAAGCTAATTTAGAATATGATTATAATATTGATGCCTATTTAATTGGGGTTGTAAAAGATAATGATAATCAAGATAAAGAAGTTTGGAATAGAAAGTTTATTCTTAAAGACAAAACTCATGATAAAAAAGATAATATAGATAAAAACTCTATCAATCAACAAGTAACTATAGATTATGAGTATTATAATAATTTAGTACGCTCATATGAAAAAACATATGGAATTACAATAGACAGTGTTCTAAAAGTAAGATTCGATATTTCTTATATTATTAATTTAGATAAATATACTGATAAAGTAGAAGATTTTATAGAATTAGAAATACCAATAACTAGTACAATAACTGAAATAAAAGAAAATTATGAAAAGGATACAAATGGAGAAATTATAAAAGAGCAAGAAAGTAAAAAAATAAAAGAAATTTTACTGTATGTTATTGGAGGAATAATTTTTATAATATCATCAATAATTATTGTATTTATTATAATAAAATATATAAAAATTAAAGAAAAACAATATGATTGGAAATTAAGACGAATTTTGAGATATTATAAAGATATAATAATTACTATTAGTAATGAACCAAATTTAGATAATTTAAAAGTAATAAATATATCTGTCTTTGAGGATTTGATTGATTTAGCTGAACAAACTCAAAAAAGTATTTTATATTATAAAAGTATTAATAGAGAGGAAAGTAAATTTTTTGTTATCATCGATAACTATGTATATGTTTATTTATTAAAAACATAGTAAGGAGAAAATATGATTGATTGTCATTATGATTTATTAACATATATTTTAATAAAAAAAGATGAAAAAGAATTTCTTAGAAATTATTGTAAAAATGTTTATAAAAAAGATAATATTACTGGTGGAATTTTTAATTTGTTTTATATGACAGAGCAAGAAATGAAAGAAGAATTAGGAATAGAAAAAAATCAAATTAATTTAATAGAAAATTTAAAAGAAGTAAAAGAATATATTAGATTAAATAAAATTATACCAGATAATATAAATTATATATTTGGTATTGAAGGATTAGATTATTTAGAAAAAATAGATGATATTGATATTTTGTATTCCTTAGGATTAAGATCTACAAATCCAGTATGGAGTAATAAAAATAAATTTGGAGGAGGGGTAAGAGCAAATAATAAAGAAGGTTTAACAAAATTAGGCAAAATATTAATTAAAAAATTAGTTAATAAAAAAATTGCAATAGATTTATCTCATGCAAATGAAACTACATTTTTTGATATTATAAATATATGCAAAAAAATGAAAAAAGAGGGAAAAGATCCAATTGTATTTGCATCACATTCAAACGCAAAAAAAGTATGCAATGTACCAAGAAATTTAACAGATGAACAAATACTAGCCATAAAAGAATTAGGAGGAATAATAGGAGTTGTATCAATTAAAAATTTTTGTATTGATACAAATGATATTTGCAATAAAAATATAGATTATGAGCAGAAATATATTGAAAATATAACTTATATAAAAAATATACTAGGTGGAGTAGATAATATAGCTGTAGCGACAGATGATATGAAATATTATTTTATTGATCCAGAGTATTATCAAAACATAAATATATATCCTCATTTTAATGTTAAAGAAAAATTAAAAAAAGCATTAGAAAAAAATGATTATAATGAAATACAAATAAAAAAGATATTAGAAGATAATTTTAAAGAAAAAATATTGAAAAGGTTATAAAAAGATGAGTAAATTACTCATCTTTTTTGATAATTTATATTATTATACTATAAAATTAATAAAATAATGGAAATTTATTTAAAAGTATGATAAAATATCGTATGAAATTATAAAAATAAAAAATAGGAGATAGTAATGGGCTTTTTTGATAAATTAAAAAGTGGATTAAGTAAAACAAAAAATTCATTTGATGAAAAGATTAATAATGTATTTAGTACATTTAGAAAAGTAGATGAAGAGTTTCTAGAAGAATTAGAAGAAATATTAATAATGTCAGATATAGGTATGGATACATCATTAAAAATAATAGATAGTTTAAGACAAAGAATAAAAAAAGAAAATATACAAGATGAAGAAGAAGTTAAAAAAGTTTTAAGAGAAGAAATAATAAAGATATTTGACCAGACAGATACTAGTTTAGTATTAGACACAAAACCATCTGTTATATTAGTTGTTGGAGTAAATGGTGTTGGAAAAACTACATCAATTGGCAAAATAGCAAATAGATTAGTAAAGGATGGTAAAAAAGTAGTAGTTGCAGCAGCAGATACATTTAGAGCAGCAGCTGTAGAACAATTAGAAATATGGGCAAATAGAGCAGGATCTGATATAGTAAAAAGAGAAGAAGGAGTAGATCCAGCATCAGTTGTATATGATGCAATAAAGAAAACAATAGAAACAAATGCAGATGTTTTAATTGTAGATACAGCAGGAAGATTGCATAATAAAAAATATTTAATGGATGAATTAAATAAAATACAAAAAGTAATAAACAAAGAAATGCCAGAAGCTAGAAAAGAAGTTTTATTAGTAATTGATGGAACAACAGGACAAAATGCAATTGCTCAAGTAAAAGCATTTAAACAAGAAGCAGATATAACTGGATTAGTTCTTACAAAATTAGACGGTACGGCTAAAGGCGGAGTTGTTATTGGAATTGTAGATGAAAATAAAATACCAGTTAAATTTATTGGTGTTGGTGAACAAATTGATGATATGGAAATATTTAATAAAGAGGACTTTGTTAATGCAATAATATAGGAGGATTATTAATGGAAGAAGTAAAAAATGAAAATAAAACTCTAAAGAAAAAAAGTAAAACTAGAATGATATTAGTAATTTTATTTATAATAGTGTTCGCCTTATTTAATTATATATCATTAAGAGGTAACTTCTTAGAATATAAGGAATTAGGTGAAGAATACATTAATATATTTAAAACTAATTTAGAATATAAGTACAATATAATGGGAGTAAGTTTTATTTTACTATATATAATAATGTATTTTACAAATAGAGGAATAAAAAAAGGACTAAAGGATTTCTTTGAACAAGAAAAAAAGGAAATGCCAAAACTTTTGAATAAATCAATTTCTTTAGTTGTTGCAGCTATAGGTAGTGTTATTGTTTCAAATGTATTGTTAAACAAAATAATTTTATTTGCAAATAATACTTCGTTTGAAATATCTGATCCTATATTTAATATGGATATATCATATTATATGTTTATTAAACCTGTAATTGAAATATTTATACTTTGTTTAATAATCTTAATTGTAGGACTAACTATATATATGGCTTTATATTATATTATAGTATTTAATATGCATTTTGATGGAATAGATAGAAAAACATTAAAAGAAAGTAAATTAATGAAAAAAGCTATTAGAAACTTAAAATTAGTAACAGTTGCAATAGCATTATTAACATTAATAAATACGCAAAATATCGTTTTACAAAAATTCTTAAGCTTGGAAGATGAAATAGAATTAATTGGAGCAGGATTTACAGAAGCAACAATTAAATTATGGGGATATAGAATATTTTCTGTTTTAATTGTTGTAGCTATATTTATGGCAATAAAATATTTTAAATCATCAGATACTAAAAAAGTATTAATTAGTTTAGCTACATTACCAGCATATTTGGTTTGTCTATTTATTGTTATGGTAACATTTGACTTAATTTTTGTTAATTCTAATGAATTGGATAAAGAAAAAAAATACATAGCATATAATATTGAAAACACAAAAAATGCATATGGAATAAATATACAAGAAGAAAATTTAGATTATTCAGGTACAATAACTGTTGATGAAACCGAAGATAATCAGGAAGTATTAGATAATATTACAATAATAAGTAAAGATGCAGTTTTAAAAACATTAGAAGATAGTCAAACAAATACAGGTTATTATACTTATAGAAATGCAACTATTGGAAAATATAGTATAGATGGAAAAGATAAACTTGTATATGTTTCACCAAGAGAAATTGTAAGTGGTGCAGATAGAACATATAATAATAAAACATATGAATATACTCATGGATATGGACAAGTAATAACTTTAGCAACTAATAGCACAGAATTAGGAAGTATAGAATATATTCAAAAGGGTGTAACAAATAATAAAATAAAAACTACACAACCTAGAATTTATTTTGGATTAAAGACAGATGATACTATTGTAACAAATACAAAAAATAAATCAGAATATGATTACACTGATGATAATGGAACAGATCATGAATATACATATACAGGAAAAGCAGGGTTAAATCTAGACTTCATGGATAGAATTGTTTTAGCATTAAAACAGGGAAACATAAATTTAGCATTTTCTTCATCTATAACAAATGAAAGTAAAATACTAATAAATAGAAATATAAGAGATAGAACAAAAAAAGCATTACCATATTTATTATATGATGAAAATCCATATACTGTAGTAGATGATAATGGAAATATAATATGGGTATTAGATGCATATACAGTATCTAGCAATTATCCTTATTCATCATATAGCAATATAATATATGAAGGTTCAAAACAAAAAATTAATTATATAAGAAATTCAGTAAAAGTTTTAATAAATAGCTATGATGGTACAATGAAATTTTATATAACAGATAGAACAGACCCAATCGCAATGGCATATAGAAATACATATAAAACTTTATTTGAAGATATAGATAGTAAAATACCTGAAGATATATCAAGAAACTTTATATATCCAGAATATTTATATAATATTCAAGCAAATATGCTTACACTATATCATAATGTAAAAACAGATGTATTATATAGAAGTGATGATATATGGGAATTAGCAAAATACAATACTACACAAACAACAAAATCAACAGGAACAATACTTTTACCATATTATACAATGGTAAAAACAATAGATTCAGATAAAGAAGTTTTAGGATTAGTACAAGCATTTACTCCAAATGAGAAACAAAATATAATATCATATTTAGTAGGTTCATATAATGATGGAAATAGCAAATTAAAATTATACAAATTCCCATCAGATAGCAATATATTAGGACCAATGCAACTTGATACACAAATAATGCAAGATGAAACAATATCAAAAGAACTAGAAACTTTAAATATTACTGGAACAAAAATAACAAAACAAATGATAATTGTTCCAATTAAAAATACTCTTTTATATGTAGAACCAATATATCAAACAATGATTAATGAATCTGATGTTCCAATACTTAAGAAAATTATTGTTGCATCAGGAAATAAAGTTGCAATAGGAAATAATCTAGATGAAGCATTAAAGAATTTACTTTCTCAAGATGCTGTCGATATAGAAGTAGAAAATACAGATGATATTGAAGGATTAATAGAGGCAATAATAAAAGCAAATAATAATTTAACACAATCAAATAAAAATAATGATTGGGAAATGATGGGATCTGATTTACAAAAACTTCAAACTTTAATAAATTCTTTAGAAGATTTAAAAGAAAAAGAACAAGAAGAAAATAATACAACTAATAATCAAACAAATACTATAAGTAATAATACTATAGATGAAAATGATGTTAATGAAAATTATTATGAATAAAACATAAAAAAAAATCCACCCTAATTTTAAAGGGTGGATTTAATTGTGTTTAAAAAAAGAAAAATTTTAAGTAAAAGTATAGAAAAATTAAGTAATATGCTTGAAGAAATGAATATAAGTGAACTTATATATATATTAGGAAGTAGAAAAGAAATAATATTAAGAAATTTATATGCTGGAATATTTAGAGGAGTAGGAATAGGAATAGGTGTTACTATTATTTCTGCTATCTTAATTATTATTTTAAGAAAGATAGTTACATTAAATATACCAATAATTGGTGAATATATTGCAGATATAGTTGATATTGTTCAAAATAGTAGATAAAAAAATAAAATGTGAAAATCACATTTTATTTTTCTAATTTATGAAATACTTTTTTACCTTTTTTTAATATTGCATATCCATCTTTAAAATCTTGACTAGATAATTTATATGATATATCAGTTATTTTTATATCATTTAAAGATATACCACCTTGAGAAATTAAAGTTTTTGCTTGACCTTTTGAAGGAGCAATACCTGATAAAACAATTGCATCAACAATAGAAATGTCTATAGATTCTAATTTAGTAGAAGGCATACTATCTAAATCACCTTGACCTTCAAATAATGCATTAGATGCTTCTTCTGCTTTTTTTGCTTCTTCTTCACCATGAACTAGTTTAGTTATTTCATATGCTGCAATTTTTTTAGCTTTATTAATTTCTTCACCAGGTAGTAAAGAAAGTCTTTTTACTTCTTCCATAGGTATAAATGTAAGCATACGTAAAACATCATAAACTTCATTATCTTGAATATTTCTCCAGTATTGATAAAATTCATATGGAGAAGTTTTTTTAGGATCTAACCATAAAGCTCCACTAACAGTTTTACCCATTTTTTTGCCTTCAGCATTTAAAAGAAGAGGACATGTGACACAAAAACTTCCATTTTTATGAATTTTACGAATTAAATCAACTCCAGCAAGCATATTTGACCATTGATCGTCTCCACCAATTTCTACTTTACATCCTTTTTCTTCAAATAAATGTAAAAAGTCATAACTTTGCATAAGCATATAATTTAATTCAAAAAAAGTAAGACCTTTTTCCATACGTTGTTTAAAACATTCTGCATCAAGCATATGATTTACATTAAAGTAAATACCATATGTACGTATAAATTCCATATAATTTAAATCTAAAATCCAATCACCATTATTTACTATTATTGCAGCATTTTCACCTTCGAAAGAAATGAATTTACTAACTTGTTTTATTATATTATCAACATTATGAGAAATATCTTCTTTAGAAAGCATTTTTCTCATATCAGTTTTACCACTAGGATCTCCAATAAAAGCAGTACCACCACCAATTAAAATAATTGGGCGATGTCCACATTTTTGAAAATATGACATCATCATAAGGGGAATAAAGTGACCAATATGAATACTATCTGCAGTAGGATCAATTCCCAAATAAACTGAAAATTTTTCTTCTTGAGCTAGTTTTTTAAATTCTTCCTCATATGTGATTTGCTTAATTAAATCTCTTTGTTTTAATACATCAAATACATTTTCCATAAAATCCTCCAGTTAATATAAAAGTAGCCATATATTCATGGCTATTTATAAATATATTAGACTAATTAATTAAAAATTATTCCGTTATTTCCTTCTTTATTATTAATTTTATTATTTAAATTTTCTCCATATTCTTTAATACCATCATATCCTAGAAATCTATTTAGATTTTTTTCAGATATACCAGTTTCAGAAGAAATAGTTCCAAGTGAATTATTAAATCCATTTTCTTCTATATAATTTTTAAATGTAGAAAATTCTAAATTATCTTTAGCAGTACATTTTGGACATACATTACCACTAGAAATATAAAAATTACCACAACGACTACATTTACTAAATTCCATAATAATTCCTCCTAAAATTTTATCTTTTGACAATATATTCTTTAAACTTACAACATTGTAACATAAATATAAAAAAAGATAAAGGATTTTTTAAAAATTACTTGACAAAATTTTATTAGAATATATAATTATCACAGAAAATTAAGGAGGTAATATTATGAAAGCTTATGTTTGTAAAGTATGCGGATATATTCATTTTGGTGAAGAAGCACCAGAAAGATGTCCACAATGTGGAGCAGGTAAAGATAAATTTGAAGAAAAGAAAGAATCAGCAGAGAAAAATTATGCAGATGAACATGTAATTGGAGTAGCAAAAGGATTAGATGAAGAAGTTGTAAAAGGATTAAAAGATAATTTTATGGGAGAATGTACAGAAGTAGGTATGTATCTAGCAATGAGCAGACAAGCAGATAGAGATGGATATCCTGAAGTTGCAGAAGCATTTAAAAGATATGCTTGGGAAGAAGCAGAACATGCTGCTAAATTTGCAGAATTGTTAGGAGAAGTAGTTTACCCAGATACAAAGAAAAATCTTACATTAAGAGCAGAAGCTGAGTGTGGAGCTTGTATGGGTAAAAAGGAATTAGCAACTAGAGCTAAAGAATTAGGATATGATGCAATACATGATACAGTTCATGAAATGTGTAAAGATGAAGCA
The DNA here is from genome assembly GCA_947627935.1 of uncultured Clostridia bacterium. Lineage (GTDB taxonomy): Bacteria > Bacillota > Clostridia > TANB77 > CAG-508 > CAG-269. The sequence continues at coordinate 51,311 of CANQXY010000001.1, forward strand.
AGACATGGAAGAGGATTTGACGGACTATTAAAAAGATATTTTAATTAAAAATAAAGGTGTAAGATTTTCTTACACCTTTTCTAATACATTTATTAATTTGTTATATCCATCTTCATTATATTTTTTTAAATTAATTGGTTTTAAAGAATTATTTGTAAAACAATGTTTAGTTTCAGCTGTCATTATTAATTCATTTGTTTTCTTATTTATAAGTTCATAATTTACAATCATTCTAACACCTGTAAATGTAGTTATTTTACATTTTATAAGTATTATATCATCAAAAGTTACATGTTTTTTATAGTCACATTTTACTCCTAAAACAGGAATCATAATTCCCAATTCTTCTAATCTAGAATATTGTAAATCAATATAACTTAAAAATTCACATCTAGCTTCTTCTAAGAATCTAATATAATTTGAATGATGTACAATTCCCATTTTATCTGTTTCATAATAATTTATTTTTCTTTCAAATACATATTCCATAAATATTCATCCTTTCAAAAATGTATTATATAGCTTGTTTAAAAAAATGTCAAATGTCATAAAATGTCGAAAAATATAAATATATTGTAGATAATAAAAATGTTAATATGTATTGATTTTTATATATTTATATGTTTAAATATAAGTATAATTTTATTTATGAGTATATATTTTCAACTTAGTACTACAAAATTAATTTTTTAAATCTAAAAATTAAAATCTAAAATTCAGCAAGAAATATAAAATTTAATATAAGGAGTGATACTATGCAAGAAAAAGGTATTAGTGATTTTTTAAAACATGCTTATGAGCTTGGAAGGGTAAAAGATGTCACAGAAGCTTTTGATGAGTTTGATACAGAAGAAGAAATACATAAAGGTGATGTAGATTTTTTTCTAAAAGAAAGTAAAGAAAGTTATAGTTATTATGAAATAGGAGATATTGTTTTTGTAAAAAAATATAGATATGCTGATGAACGTGTTGGAAGAAATCATTTATTTGTAATAATAGAACAAAATAATTTTGCAGTTCCAATAGAAAATTTTGGAATGATAATATCTTCAAAAATAGAAAAATTAATATATAAGCAGAATAAATTTTTAAAGAAGGATAGTGTAAATAATTTAAAAAAAGATAGTATAGTTAAAACTGATGTTATATATATAATTTCTAATGATCAAATTTTATTCAAAATAGGTAAAGTAGATTTAGATAAAATAGAATATTACAAAATGTGTTATTTAGATAATTAATTTTCTTGAAAAGAGTATAATAACATGATATAATCTCTTGCAAAGGAGAAAGAAAAATGTCAGATTTTGTACACTTACATATACATAGTGAATTTAGCTTGCTTGATGGAGCAAATAGAATAAAAGATTTACCAGTAAGAGCAAAAGAGCTTGGAATGAATGCCATAGCTCTAACTGATCATGGAGTTATGTATGGTGTCATTGATTTTTATAAAGCTTGTAAAAAAGAAGGAATAAAACCAATAATTGGTTGTGAGGTATATGTTGCACCAAGAAGTCGTTTTGATAAAGAACCTAACATAGATAATAAATATAATCATCTTATTTTACTTGCAAAAGACAATCAAGGGTATAAAAATTTAAGTAAATTAGTATCTATAGGCTTTTTAGATGGATATTATTACAAACCACGTATTGATTTAGAAGTTTTAAAACAATATCATGAAGGATTAATAGCTTTAAGTGGTTGTTTAGCAGGAAGTTTAAATCAAGCACTTTTAAATGGAGAAGAAAAAAAAGCAGAAGAAATTGCTTTATGGCATAAAAATGTATTTGGAGAAGATTATTATATAGAAATACAAAATAATGGAATAGAAGAACAAGTTTTAGCAAATCAAAAACTGATAGCTTTGGCTAGAAAATTAAATATTCCACTTGTTGCAACAACAGATAGTCATTATTTAAAAAGAGAAGATGCATATAATCATGAGGTTTTACTTTGTATTCAAACAGGAAAAAGAATGAGCGATACTGATAGAATGAGGTTTGATACAGATGAATTATATGTAAAATCACCAGAAGAAATGTCTGAATATTTTAAAAATTTTCCAGATGCAATAGAAAATACAGTAAAAATTGCTGAAAAATGTAATGTAGAATTTGAATTTGGAAATACAATATTGCCTAATTATGATGTACCAGAAGAATTTGCAACACATTATGATTATTTAAAATATTTATGTGATAAAGGAATAAAAGATAGATATGGAGAAAATCCATCTGAGGAAATATTAAAAAGAGCAGAATATGAAATTGGCGTTGTTAAAGAGATGGGATATGTTGATTATTTCTTAATAGTTTGGGATTTTATTCATTATGCTAAAGAAAATGATATACCTGTAGGACCAGGAAGAGGTTCTGGTGCAGGTTCTATTTTAGCATATGCTATTGGAATAACTGATATAGACCCAATAAAATATGGACTAATTTTTGAAAGATTCTTAAATCCAGAAAGAGTTAGTATGCCAGATTTTGATGTTGACTTTTGTTATGAACGTAGACAAGATGTAATTGATTATGTTTCTAGAAAATATGGACATGATCATGTTTCACAGATTATTACATTTGGTACAATGTCTGCAAGAATGGTAATAAGAGATGTAGCAAGAGTGTTAGATGTTCCTTATGCAGAAGCGGATAAACTTGCTAAAATGATACCAAATGAAATTCATATTACAATTAAAAAAGCATTAGAACAAAATATAGAATTAAAACAATTATATGAAAATGATGAATCAATAAAAAAATTATTAGATATAGCTATGGGATTAGAAGGTATGCCAAGGCAGGCATCAACACATGCGTGTGGTATAGTTATAACAAAAGAACCAGTTGATACTTATGTTCCTTTATATGTAAGAGATAATCAAATATCAACACAATATATAATGACAACATTAGAAGAACTAGGACTTTTAAAAATGGACTTTTTAGGTTTAAGAACATTGACAGTTATCAAAGATACAATTGATTTAGTTAAAGAAAATAAAGGAATTACAGTAGAATTTGATAAAGAAATGTCTGATCCAAATGTATATAAATTATGGCAAGAAGGAAAATCTTGTGGGATATTCCAATTTGAATCACAAGGTATGACAAACTTTATGAAAGAATTAAAACCAGATTGTTTGGAAGATATAATAGCAGGTGTTTCACTTTATAGACCTGGTCCTATGGATCAAATACCTAGATATATAAAGGGAAAATTAAATCCAGGTCACAATGAGTATACACATCCAAGATTAGAGCCAATATTAAATGTAACATATGGTTGTATGGTTTATCAAGAACAAGTTATGCAGATAGTAAGAGATTTAGCAGGATATTCTCTTCGGAAGAGCGGATTTAGTAAGACGTGCTATGGGTAAGAAAAAACTAGATGTTATGGCAAAAGAAAGAGAAATATTTATAAATGGACAAGTAGATGAAAATGGAAATATAATTGTTCCAGGGTGTGTTAGAAATGGAATAGATAGTGATTCTGCAAATAAAATATTTGATGAGATGGCTGAATTTGCTAAATATGCATTTAATAAATCACATGCTGCATGTTATGCAGTTATAGCATATCAAACAGCATATCTAAAAACATATTATCCTGCAGAATTTATGGCAGCTACTTTAAATAGTTTTTTGGGAAATTTAGATAAAATTCCACAATATATTGATGAGTGTAAATCATTAGGAATAGAAATATTAAAACCAGATATAAATAAAAGTAGCACCAAATTTACTGTTGAAGATGGAAAAATTAGATTTGGTTTAGGAAGCATAAAAAATGTTGGTATAGCTCCTATAGATAATATTATTAAAGATAGAAAAGAAAATGGAGAATTTAAAAGCTTTACAGATTTTTGCGAAAGAATATCAGGTGAAGCTGTTAATAAAAAATGTATAGAAAGTTTAATTAAAGCTGGAACTTTTGAAAAATTTCCAGAAACTAGAGCAACTCTTCTTGCTTCTTTTGAAATAATTATAGATACTATTCAATCTAGTAATAAAAAAGGACTAGATGGACAAGTTTCTATGTTTGATTTAGGAAAACAAGAAGATGAAGAAAAATTAAATAGTATTAAATATACATTTATAGAAAAACAAGAATTTACAGATAGAGAATTATTATCTATGGAAAAAGAAATGCTTGGAATATATATATCAGGACATCCTTTAGAAAATATAAGACATCAAATAGAAAATCAAACTAATATAAATACAATGCAGTTAAGAGAAATAGATGAGGAAATGGCAAAAGAAGAACAAACTATTAATTTACAATTTAAAGATGGACAAAATGTGAAATATGCAGGAATAATTACATCTGTAAAGAAAAAGTATACTAAAAATAATAAAATTATGGCATTTGTAACAATTGAAGATTTATATGGTCAAGCAGAAATAATAGTATTTGAAAATGCATATTTAAGTTCACAAACAAGTTTAGTTGAAGATAATATAGTCATAGTAGAAGGAAGGCTAAGCATAAGAGAAGATGAGGCTACAAAAATAGTAGCAAAAGAAATAAGAAATTTTGGTGTAAAAAAACAGAAAAGTTTAATTTTAGATATAACAGAAACAGAAGAAGAAATTAAATCAAAATTAAGAGGTGCTATTAAATATTTTTCTGGTGATATGAATAATATTAGTGTTCAAATAAAAGTAGATAATGATTTAAAATCATGTGGTGCTATTTATATTACTGATGAGATATTAAAAGTGTTTGAAGATATTTTAGGAAAAGATAGAGTGCAAATAGAAGAAATTTAATAATTTTGTAGTAAATCTTGAAAATAAATAAAAAAATATTGCAAAAATAAAAAAATATAGATATACTTATGTAAGAAAGAGTAAACCAAAGAGGAGTATATATGAAAAATAAAAAAATTATAAAGTTAATACAACAGTATTGTGCCAATTTTTAAATTGGTTAATACTGTTGTTTTTTAAAAAGATATTATAGGAGGAATATTAAATGAAAAAGTCTAATAAAGGTATAACTTTGGTAACATTAGCTATAACAATAATTGTAATTCTAATATTAGCAGGAATATCAGTAAGCATGATAGTTGGAGAAAATGGAATAATACATAGAGCACATAGTGCTAGAGCTGAAAATGAAAAAGCTGATGCAGATGAACAATTAAATGTAGCTGTACTTTCATCAAGAATGAACAGTAGTGATGATGCTGAAATTGATTTAAGCAAATTACAAAAACAACTTAATAAATTAAAAAAAGACAAAGTTATTGATGATTATAGCCCAAGCGATAATTTTTCTTTACCAGTTATAGCAGAAAAGGGAAACTATAAGTTTAAAATTGATGGAGAAGGAAATGTAAAACAAATAGTAAGTACTCAAGAAGATGAAGATATACAAATAGCTAATTGGCAAAAACCAACAAGTGATGAAGAAAGATATATATACAGCTATGGGGGAGATGAAGTAAATGCTCCAAAATTGAAAGGAAATATGAAACTAATAGAATATACAGGTGATTTAAGTAATGAATCAAATATATGGGCAAATGCAATCACATCAGATGGAAGTATGTGGGTATGGATACCAAGATATGCATATAAAATAACATCTGGATACACTAAAACAAAGATACATCAATCTAATAAGGTAGGTACTGACAATGAATTAGTAGAAGGTACTATAGATGTAAAATTTATAGATACTGAAAATAATTTCTTAGATGGAACAAAAGAAGAATTAGTAACTAATCCAGCTAGCATTACTTATGATGCAAATGGAAGACAAAATGAGTGGCTAGTACATCCAGCATTTACTTCTGATACAGTAAATGGAGGATGGGATTCTGAACTTGAAGGAATATGGGTAGCAAAGTTTGAAGCAACTGGAACATATGATTCTTTAAGTGTAAAACCAGGAGTTGCAAGTTTAAGAAATATAAAAATAAATGATGCATATAAATTAGCAAAATCAAGTACATTTGGAGAAAAACTTTCAGCAGAAGAACTAGGAAGTCATATGGCAAAAAATAGTGAATGGGGAGCAGTTGCATATTTGGCACATAGTAAATATGGAAGAAACGGAAAATTAATAGGTAAAAATACAAGTGAATATCATTATACAGGAGGAAGCGATTCTCAAGATGCAATATACACAGAAAATAGTAACCAGAGTACAACAGGAAATGCAACAGGGATATATGATATGAATGGTGGTGCTTGGGAATTTGTAGCAATGTATGTAAATTATAGAAATGGAAAGACTAGTGACTCATATAAAGCTTGGTATCCAAATAATGGAGGGGAATGTATATTAGTAAAAAATGGTGGTGGAACTTCTAGTGATTTATATGGTGGTGATCAAACTACTAGAACTACAAGTACGAAATATAAAACAGTATATGCTTCAGATGGACAGAGTAATTCAGAAGCAATGATACTAAGTTATAAAGCGAATAGCGATAAAAAAGGTGATGCAATATATGAAACATCATCAGGAACAGGAAAAAATGCAAGTGAAGCTAATACCACAAATTCATGGTTTAAACAACTTTCAATTTATACCAATTATGGACACCCATTTTTAAAACGTGGAGGTAACTGGGATTCTGATTCTACTGGAATTTTCTTCTTTAATAATGCAACAGGAGAAGAAGATATGGCTGGATCTTTTAGACCAATATTGGCATTTTAATAATTAAAAATTAAAGAATACTTTATAAAAGGAAAGAAACATATTGTTTCTTTCCTTTTTATAGTATAAATTGACAATTTATAGTAAAATTGATATAATTTTAAATGTACTTTTAAAAAAAATCATAGTTTATATGATTTAAGAATCTTAAAGGAGGGATTTTACTTATGTCAAATGTCAATGAACAAAAAATTAATCTACTAAGGAAATTAAAAGACAATGATGAAGAAGCAGAGCAGTTATTTGATATAATATGCTTGTGGTATCCTATGTTGTTAGATGATCCAAAATCAGCAACAACAGAAATGGTAAATGGATATAATCGGCTTGTTAAATGTAATATCAGCAATGCTGAAATCCGAAGCAAACTGCTTATTTCTTAAAAAAAGTCCCTCTTTTGAGGGGCTTCTTTAAATCCATTCACCAAATTTCTTAATATAGAATTTTTTAGCAAATATAGCGACGATACAATATAAAATAGGAACTCCAAGTATAATTGCTAAATCTATTATTGGTAATGAAACTAATCCTATCATATGTCCAAAGCCTGTATATGGTACTAATATACCTATAAGACTAAGTAATATTGATGAGAAATAAACCATTTTATTAGCATTACTTTGTATAAAAGGCATTTTTGCAGTTCTTATTATGTGCATTCCTATAAGGTTTGAAACTATACTATAGCTAAACCAAATTGTTTGGAAAGTAGGTGGGTCAGATATTTTAAATATTACTAATATAAATACAAAAACTACCATATCAAATAAAGAACTTAAAGGTCCCATAAATAGCATAAACTTCTTTAAACTATTAATATCTAATTTTCTAGGCTTTTGTAAATATTCTTTATCTACATTATCAAAAGGTAATGTTAATTGTCCAAAATCATATAATAGACCTTCTACTAATAATTGTATAGGAGTTTCAGGAAGAAATGGTAATAATACGCTTGCTATAATTACTGAAACAACTTCACCAAAGTTAAAACTTACTGCCATTTTTATATATTTCATTAAATTTGCAAAAGTTCTTCTTCCTTCTGTTACACCATCTAATAAAACATTTAAATCTTTTTCTAACAATATTATATCTGCGGATTCTTTAGCAATATCAACAGCAGTATCTACTGATATTCCAATATCTGAGTTTGTAAGTGAAGGACTATCATTTATACCATCACCCATATATCCAACAATATTTCCAGATTCTTTTAAAAGTCTTACTACTCTTGCTTTTTGAATAGGAGAAAGTTTAGCAAATATATTAGTTGATCGTAATAACCTAATAACTCCAAAATCTGCTAATTTATCAATTTCACTTCCTGTAACTATTCTTTTGGAATTAATACCAACTTTATTACAGATACATCTTGTTACTTCTACATTGTCTCCTGTTAAAACAATTACTCTAATTCCAGATTTATTTAGCTTTTCTATAGATTCTTTAGCACTTTCTTTTGGAGGATCTAAAAATCCTATAAATCCTAGTAAAATCATATTTTTTTCGTCACTGATACTAAAATCAGTTATATCATTAATATCATTTTTTTGACAAACGGCTATAACACGTAAACCATCTTTATTTAAGTTTTTACTAATTCTTCTAATATTTTCTTTAATATCATTCGTAAGCTTTGATACTTCACCTTTATAATCAACAGATGTACATATACTTAAAATTTCTTCTACAGCACCTTTTGTAATCATTTGTTTTTTAGTTCCATCTGTTATGACTATTGAAAGTCTTCTTCTTGTAAAATCAAAAGGTATTTCATCTACCTTTTTATAAATAGATGTATATTTACTCATATCATTTTTTAAAGCTCTATTTATAACTGCTTCATCAATATTTCCTTTTAGACCTGTTTGAAAATAAGAATTTAAAAATGCATGTTTTAAAATTCTTATATCTTCATCACCATTAATATCTAAATATTTTTCTAAAACTATTTTATCTTCAGTTAAAGTTCCGGTTTTATCAGTACATAAAATATTCATGCCACCAAAACTTTGAATAGAGTCTAATCTTTTAACAATAGTCTTTTTCTTAGACATACGTACAGCACCTTTAGATAAGCTAGATGATAAAATAACAGGAAGAAGTAGAGGAGTAATACCAATTGCAATTGCTACTGCAAATGTAAAAGCTGTTATAATATCATGTTTCCAAAAGTTTAAAATAAATACTAAAGGTATCATAAATATCATAAATCTTATTAACAATTTACTTATATTTTCTATACCTTTTTGAAAAGCAGTTTTTGGTTTTCCATTAGATAAAGTGTGAGCTACTTTTCCAAAATATGTGTTATCAGCAGTTTTTATAACAACACATTTTGCACTACCACTTATTACATTTGTTCCCATAAAACAAATTGTATCTAAATCTGAAATACTATCTATTTCATCTAATACAATTTCAGATTCTATTAATTTTTTTACTGCATCAGATTCACCTGTTAAAGATGACTGACTAACATATAAATCTTTAGATTCTAAAACTCTTAAGTCAGCAGGTATCATGTCACCTGCTGATAACAAAACAATATCTCCAATTGTAATTTCTTTAATAGGTAATTTTATTTTATTTCCATTTCTTATAACTGTTGCAGTAGTTGCAACTAGTTCTTTTAGCTTTTCAGCTGCTTTATTAGATCTATATTCTTCAAAAAATTCTAAAAAAGTACTTGCTAATACTAAAATAGCAATTACTATTATGTTAGCATAACTTGGCTTCTCAGGAAGAAAGACATCTGTATATATTAATAATAGTGATATACCTATTAATATACTATTAAATGGGCTAAATAAACTTTGAAAAAAGTAATTATACCATTTTTTAGGCTTTCCTTGAGATATTTCATTTAAGCCATATTTATGTATTTTTTCTTTTGCTTCAACTTCAGATAATCCATCTAAATTTACATTATATTTTTTTATGAATTCATCTTTTGATAAAGTACATTCAGTTCCATACATTTTATAAAAATCAACATCTTCTTTTTTTACATTAGACATATTTATACCTTCTTTCGTAATATCTTTTTAAATTATACCACTATATTAATAAATTAAAACAATTTATCTCAAAATATATAAAAATTTTAAATAGTATTTACAAAAAGCATTAAAGGTGATATAAATAGTTTATTCTATTTAGCACTTTTAGTGCTTTTAAAGATTTTTTTAAATCAATATTAATTTTAATCAAAAATTTTAAATTCAAAAATTTAAATCAAAAAAATCCAAAACAATTAATTAAAAATCAAAAAAAGGAGGTGAGTATTTTTTATTTATAAAAAAGCACTAAAAAACAAAATAGTAAATATTTACAAAATATATATCAAAATGCTTGTAAGGGGGAAATCAAATTGATATAATAAAGGAGGAAAATGAATAATACTATAAAATTAAATCTAAAAAATGATGTAATATTTAAAACATTTTTTAGTAGAAAAGGAAATGAAGAATATCTAATTGATTTTTTAAATGCATTACTAAAAATAGAAATAGAAAAAATAGATATAAAAGAAGAGGTAAACTTAGAAAAATTAGGTCAAGAAGAAAAAGGAGGAAGGTTAGATTTACAAGCAAAACTAAACAATGGAATAATAGTAAATATAGAGATGCAAATAAGAAATAAAAAAGATATAGAAAAAAGGACAATGGTATATGCAGGAAAAACGATATCAAGAGAGACAAAAAAAGGAGGAGAATACAAAGAAATAAAGCAAGTAATAATGATAAATATATTAGACTATGAATTTTTAGGATTTGATGAATATATATCAGAGACAGTAACAGTATTAGATAAGCATAGAGAATATGAAATGATGAAAGATATAAAGTGGTATTTTATAGAGTTACCGAAATTTAGAAAAGCAAATCCAGACATGAATGAGAAGATAAATCAATGGTTAGCATTTATAGATGATTATGATAGGGGGTTAGTAAATATGGCAGAGAAGAAAAATAAGACATTAGAAAAAGCAAGAATAGAAATGAATTATTTAACAGGGGATGAAGAAGTAAAAAGATTAGTAGAGTTAAGAGAGAAATGGGAGATGGACTATAATAGTGAGATAGGATATGCGAAAGAAGAAGGAATAGAAGAAGGGAAAAAAGAAAAAGCCATTGAGACAGCTAGGAAAATGAAAGATAAAAAAATGCCAATCGAATTAATTATTGAAATAACTGAATTAACACAAGAAGAAATAGAAAAAATATAAATATTACATTTGTATTACAACTATTGAAATGACAAATAGATTAATATATACTATAAAAAACTAAAGAGGAGGAATTTATATGAATAAAAGATTAAAACCATATAAAGGAATAACATTAATAGCACTAGTAATAACAATTATAGTTCTTTTAATTTTAGCAGGAGTAAGTATAGTAATGCTAACAGGAGAAAATGGAATATTAAATAGAGCAGTATCAGCAAGAGAAGAAGCATCACATACAGAAGTAAAAGAACAAGTATTGTTAGCAATAGCTGAATATGAATTAGAAAAGAAGACACCAGAAGGAAGTAAAGCTGAAACAATAATTGATTATTTAGGACAAAATGGATATTTAACAGAATATGATTCAGGAAATCCAAAAGAAAGTTATGTAATACAAAAAGCAAAATTAGGAGAGGCAACATTAGGAAAAGGAACATCAAAAGAAACAGGAGATGTATATGTAATAGAAAAAGCAAACTTAAAAGCAGCAAGTATAACAAAACTAGCCTCAACACAAGAAGTAGGTATAAAAATAGCAGAAGCAAGTACAGATAATAATTGGGCATTAAAATATTATAAAACAAGTAATGATGAAAATCCAAAAGTTTTACTTGATTTTCCAATATCAAAAAATAGTAGTCCATCAAAACCAAAACAAATTGCAACAAACACATCAGAACTAGTAGCAGGAGACTATATAGATTACGTATATGAAAAAGAAGATGGAACAAAAGAAAAAATACCTTGTATAGTTTTATATGATAAAAGTGATGAAGAATTGGCTGATGTACAAGATGGAATTCAAATTATAACTGCTAAATGTTTAGGTAATAAAATATTACAAGATTATGATGAATACGTAAAAGTAGTTAATGATTATGATAATCCTTTGTTATGTCAAAAATTCAGTTCAGGTAATATGACTAGAGTTGTTGGTTCGAATTCTAAAACGGGACTTGAAATTGAATTGTCTGATATAATTGGTACTCAACTTGAGGGGGGTTGGAGTGATTTTGACACTTATTACAAAGATTTAGAAGATTGGGTTGATTATAAAAGATTATCACAAAAAAACATTTTAAAATTAGATAATAGTTATTGGTATAATGTTAAGATGTCTTATCCAGGAGAATATACAGGATATGGTTTATTAGAAGTTGGAACAGATGGTGATTTGTGCGTTAAAGTACTTCAAGAACAACAGGGGTGGACAACAGGAAATGGAGATGATGCACCACCTTATCTTGGTGGTGAGTCAGGATTAAGATTAGTTTTTAAATTAAAAGACGAATTACCTATAATAGGTGGAACTGGAGAAGTAGGAGAAGCATACCAATTAGTAGAGACAGAATAAATTAAAATTACTTAAAAATATTTTAATATTAAAAAATATAGATATAATATGTATAACGGGAGATAAAACATATAAAGTTTTATCTCTTTTTTATAAATTAAAATAATATATTGTAATTTTTATAAAAAAATAATATAATACTTTAAGTTTATTTATAAGGAGAAAATATATGGATAGAATTAGGTTAGCAGGAATTGTACCAATGGAAGATGGATTTGTTTTTATGCATAGAGTTGGTGTTAAAAATCATCCAATTGGTAATTATTATACTTTTCCAGGAGGAGGAAAAGAAGAAAATGAAACATTAGAAGAAGGTGTAATAAGAGAAATAAAAGAAGAATTTGGAATAGATGTAAAAGTTATAAAAAAATTATATGAATTAGAAAATGGAGAAATAAATAAAAAAGAATATTTTTATTTATGCGAATATATTGGAGGAAAGTTTGGAACAGGTGATGGACCTGAATTTTCAAATGATCCAAAATATATTGATAGAGGTAAATATATACCTGAAATAGTATCTAGAAAAGATGTAGAAAATATTTGTTTATTACCAACGTCAATTAGAGATAAATTTATAGAAGATGTAAAAAATAATAAATTCTAAATATAAGGAGGAAATATGTTAGAATTAAAAAATATAAAGAAAAGCTATAAAATAGGTGACATAGAAACAAAAGCCTTAGATGGTGTAAGCGTATCATTTAGAAAAAAGGAATTTGTATCTATTTTAGGACCAAGTGGATCTGGAAAAAGTACCTGTCTTAATATAATAGGAGGATTAGATAGATACGATTCTGGAGATTTAATAATAAAAGGTAAAAAAACTAAGGATTTTAAAGATAAAGATTGGGATGCCTATAGAAATAATTCAATAGGATTTGTTTTTCAAAATTATAATTTAATATCACATATAAGTATAGTATCTAATGTAGAATTAGGTATGACTTTAAGTGGTGTAAAAGCAAAAGAAAAAAAGAAAAGAGCAATTGAAGTCTTAGAAAAAGTTGGATTAAAAGAACATATGCATAAAAAACCAAACCAATTATCTGGTGGACAAATGCAAAGAGTTGCAATTGCAAGAGCATTAGTTAATGATCCAGAAATTCTTTTATGTGATGAGCCAACAGGAGCATTAGATACAGTAACAAGTGTTCAAATAATGGATTTAATAAAAGAAATATCTAAAGATAAATTAGTTATTATGGTTACACATAATCCTGAATTAGCAAAAAAATATTCAGATAGAATTATAGAATTTAAAGATGGAAAAATTTTATCAGATTCAAATCCTAATGATGAAAAAGAACAAGAACAAGAATTTAAATTAAAGAAAACAAGTATGAACTTTTTTACAGCACTTCATTTGTCTTTTAACAATATAAGAACAAAAAAAGGAAGGACTTTTTTAACTGCATTTGCTTCAAGCATAGGAATAATTGGAATAGCTGTAATATTAAGCTTATCTACTGGATTCCAAACAAAAATTGATGGGTATATAAAAGATACAATGGATCAATTTCCTATAATAATAAATCAATCATCAATGGAATTAGATGAAAGTCAAATAACAGACACACAAAATGAAATGTCAGATTTAGTAAAAGGAACAAGAGAGTATGCAGATACTGATGAAATGTATTTATATGATACAAGTTTAACAAGTAAAATGCACATTAATAAATTAACAGATGAATATATAGATTACTTATCAAAAACAGACAAAGAAATATGTACAACAATTGGATATATTGGTTTAACAAATCTAAATTTATTAAGAAAAGATAAAGATAAAATTATTCCTATAAAAGTTGAAGGAGGAGTAAATCAATCAGCAAGTTCTGACTCAAGAGGTATGAGCTCAATAAATGCAACAACATATCCAAAAATGTTAGATGAAAATAGAGATTATTTAAAGGAATATTATGATGTCTTAGAAGGAGAATATCCAAATGAACCTACAGATGTTGTTTTAGTTGTAGATTACAAAAATAGAATTTCTATAGATACTATGAAAAACTTAGGATATGATACCGAAAATTTAGAAAGTATGAAATTTAAAGATATTGTTGGAACTGAGTTAAAATTAATTGATAATGATGATTATTATGTAAAAACACCATATGGTACATATACTTTTGGTACTGATTATGAGAAAATGTATAATTCAAAAAATAGTATGACATTAAAAATATCTGCAGTAGTAAGAGCAAAAGAAAATGTGAAGATTTCATTATTAGCAGATGGAATTGCATATAGTAGTGATTTAAATGACTTAGTTGAAGAACGTGCTAAGGATTCTAATATAGTAAAAGATCAAAAAGATGTAGATTATAATATTTTAACAAAACAGAATTTTGAAAATGAAGCAGAAAAAATGCAAATTATGTCATATTTAGGAGGAAGTGAAATACCTTTATTTGCAATATTATATCCAACTTCATTTGAAAATAAAGATAAATTATGTGAGTATTTAGATAAATATAATGAAGGTAAATCAGATGATGATAAAATTATTTATCAAGATTTATCAGAAACTATTACAGAAATGACAGCAGGTATAATGGATGGAATAACAATAGTATTAATAGCATTTGCAGCAATATCATTAATTGTAAGCTTAATAATGATTTGTATAATAACATATACATCAGTATTAGAAAGAACAAAAGAAATAGGAATCCTAAAGGCTTTAGGTGCTAGAAAGAAAGATATTACAAGAGTATTTAATGCAGAAACTTTTATACTTGGAATCTTCTCAGGAACATTAGGTATATGTATAGCATATTTACTTACAATTCCTATAAATAAAATTATTTTAGAAATGTCTGAATTAGAAAATGTAGCAAATTTACAAATAAATCATGCAATAATTTTAGTATTAATAAGTACTATAATTACAATGATTGGTGGATATGTTCCTGCTAAAATTGCTGCTAAAAAAGATGCCGTAGATGCATTAAGAACAGAATAAGGCCAAATAAAAATCTTTAAAAAAATAGTTGACAATAAAAATAATAAATGATAAAATAGATAACTGTAATCCGCTTAGTCAAGGTACATAAAAGTCAATTAAGTTTGTCTACCTTTTTTTAAGGATTAGCGAGTATACAAATAAGGAGGTGCATTTTAAATGTACGCAATAATTGAAAGTTGTGGAAAACAATACAAAGTAGCAGAAGGTGATGTTGTATTTTTTGAAAAATTAGATGCAGAAGAAGGTAAAAAAGTAACTTTTTCAAATGTTATATTAGTATCTGATGATAAAAAAGTACAAGTTGGAAATCCTTATGTTAAAGATGTAAAAGTTGAAGGTAAAGTAGTTTCACACGGTAAAGGTAAAAAGATAATTGTTTTCAAAATGAAAGCTAAAAAGAATTACAGAAGAAAACAAGGACATAGACAACCTTACACAAAAGTTGAAATTACAGCTATAAAAACTGCAGCTAAAAAAACAACTAAAGCAGCAGAAACAGAAGCTCAAGAAAAAGTAGAAGCTTAATTTAAATTAGAATTTAGTAAAAAGATATATATAAAAACCGAAAGGAGTGAGATATCATGGCTCATAAAAAAGGTCAAGGTAGTAGCCATAATGGTAGAGAGAGTGAATCAAAAAGACTTGGTGTAAAAAGAGCAGATGGACAATTTGTTCTTGCAGGTAATATATTAATGAGACAAAGAGGAACAAAAATGCATCCAGGAACTAATGTTGGTAAAGGTAGTGATGATACATTATTTGCATTAGTAGATGGAATAGTTAAATTTGAAAGAAAAGGTAGAGATAAAAAACAAGTTAGTGTTTATCCAGTAGAAGCAGTTGAAACTGCAAAAAAAGCAGTTGCTGAAAAAGTAACAGCTAAAAAGACAGAAACTAAAAAACCAGTAGCTAAAAAGACAGAAACTGAAAAGCCAGCTGCTAAGAAAACAACAACAAAAAAACCAGCTGCTAAAAAGACAACAACTAAAAAAGCAGTTGCTAAAGAAGCATAGAAATTTATTGAAACAACTCTAGAAATAGAGTTGCTTTTTTATTTTAAAATATAGTATAATAACATAGAATAATAAAGAAGGTGAAAATTATGAGTAAAAAGAGAATATTAACTGGAGATAGACCAACAGGAAAATTACATATAGGTCACTATTTTGGATCACTTCAAAATAGAGTAAAATTACAAGAAGATGAAAATTATGAACAATATATTTTAATTGCTGATGTGCAAGCACTAACTGATAATTTTAATAATCCAGAAAAGGTAAGAAAAAATGTAAGAGAAGTTGCAATGGATTATTTATCTGTTGGAATAGACCCTAAAAAAACAACTATATATATACAATCAATGATACCAGAAGTTGCAGAACTTACAGTTTTCTATTCTAATTTAGTAACAATATCAAGACTTCAAAGAAATCCAACTGTAAAAACAGAAATAGCACAAAAAAAGGATTTATTTGGAGAAAGTGTTACATATGGATTTTTAGGATACCCAGTAAGTCAAGCAGCAGATATTACATGTTTTGAAGGTGAATTAGTTCCAGTAGGGGAAGATCAATTACCTTTAATAGAACAATGTAGAGAAATAGTAAGAAAATTCAATAGTATATATGGAGATATATTAGTAGAACCAAAAGAAATATTATCATCTCAAAAAAGAATAAAAGGTTTAGATGGAAATGAAAAAATGGGTAAATCATTAGGAAATGCTATATATCTATCAGATTCAGACGAAGAAATTACAAAAAAAGTTATGAGTGCAGTTACAGATCCTAATAGAATAAAAAAAGATGATTTAGGTAATCCTGATATATGTATGGTAGCATATTATCATAATTTATTTACTAAACTAGAAGATGTAAAAACAGTATGTGAGGAATGTAAAGGTGGAAAAAGAGGCTGTGTTGCTTGTAAAAAACAATTAGCACAAAATATTATAGATTATTTAAAACCAATAAAGGAAAAAAGAAAATATTATGAAGAAAATCCTCAATTAGTAGATGAAATATTATTAGATGGAACTAAAAGAGCACAAAAAGTAGCAAAAGAAACTATGAAAAAAGTAAAAAAAGCAATGAAGTTAGATTATTTTGAAGGAGAATAATTATGAGCTATATTAAGAATTTACCTAGCAATCCATCATTTATACAAAAAGGATTAAGTGGCTATAATTTTGAATTAAATAATAAAGAAATAAGTATATCATTTGAAGATTGTTTCAAAGGACATGACAAATATCATACAAATATAAACAGTTCAAAAATATATTACATATTAGATGGTAAAGGAAAGTTCAAAATAAATAATGAAATTTTTGATGTAAAAAAAGACGACTTAGTTGAAATACCGCCAAATACAGAATTTGTTTTTGCTGGAAAAATGAAATTGTTATTAATTATGTCTCCAGCATTTAGAATACAAGATGGAATTGATGGAAAAGATAATGATTTATATTAAAAGGAGAAAAAAATGAGTATATTATCAGCATTTATAGTATTTGATATATTAATAATTGGTTATGAATTAATAATAGAAGTCTTTTCAGCAATATATGAATTAAGTGGACTAACAAAAGAACAAGCTAGATTTCAAGTAACATCTTTATTAACTGGTACTGGGTTTACTACATCAGAAAGTGAAAAAATGTTAGATACCCAAAAAAGAAAAATGGTTACAAGAGATATTATGATAGTAAGTTATATATTTAATATATCAATAATATCTACTTTAGTTACATTATTGACATCAACACAAAATTCAAATTGGTATGAATTAGTAATAGGATTTATATTATCAATTATAGTAATTATTTTATTATTTTTCTCTAGAAAAGTAAATAAAGTAAGAAAAGGTATAGATAGAGTAATGCTATATATTGCATCACATACTTTTTATAAAAAACAAAATGAAATTATTATATATGAATATCATAATAAAAAGATTTTAGCAGAAATAAAATTAAATAATTTATCTAACAAATTAAAAGATAAGACTATAGGAGAATTAAAATTAGAGGAAAAATATAATATTAATATATTATATATAAAAAGAAAAAACCAACTTATTATTAAAACAAAAGATACTAAACTTAATGATAAAGATTTAATATTAGTTATAGGTGGTAAAAAAATAATTTATAATTTATTTAAATAATAAAAGATTTATATAAAGTTAAGGAGAAAAAAATGTTTACAGATTACACAAAGATTGTAATTAAGTCAGGAGATGGAGGAAATGGCTCAACAAGTTTTAGAAGAGAAAAATATGTAGCAGCTGGTGGACCAGATCGGAGGAGATGGTGGAAAAGGTGGAGACATATATTTTAAAGTTGATCCAGATTCAAATACATTAATTGATTTTAGATATAACAAAAAGTTTAAAGCAGGAAATGGAGAAAATGGAAGCGGAAGCCATTGTAATGGAAAATATGGTGAAGATTTATATATAAATGTTCCAATTGGTACAGTAATTAAAGATAGCCAAACTGGAAAAGTTGTAGCTGATTTATCAAAAGAAGGACAAGTTGAATTGGTATTAAAAGGTGGAAGAGGTGGAAAAGGAAATTCTCATTTTGCAACATCTACAAGACAAGCACCTAGATTTTCTCAAGATGGAGAAAAAGGAGAAGAAAAAGAAATAATATTAGAACTAAAACTTTTAGCAGATGTAGGATTACTTGGATTTCCAAATGTAGGAAAATCAACTTTTCTTTCAGTTACAACAGATGCAAGACCTAAAATTGCAAACTATCATTTTACGACTTTGGAACCAAATTTAGGAGTTGTAAAAACAGATTTTGGAGATAGTTTTGTAATTGCAGATATTCCTGGAATAATAGAAGGAGCAAGTCAAGGTATAGGACTTGGAATACAATTTTTAAGACATGTTGAAAGAACAAGACTTTTATTACATGTTATAGATGTATCAGGATTAGAAGGAAGAAATCCAGTAGAAGATTTTTATGCAATAAATGAAGAACTTAAAAAATATAGTGAAAAATTAAGTACAAGAAAACAAATAATAGTAGCAAATAAAATAGATGTTATGCAAGATGATAGTGGACTAAAGCAATTAGAAAAATTAGCAAAAGAAAAAAATTTAGAATTATTTAAAATATCTGCAGTAACAGGAGAAGGTATAAAAGAGTTAATAGATAGAGTTTGTGAAGTGCTAAAAACTTTACCAAAAGAAGAATTAATTGAAACAGAAGATAGAGTTTTATATACATTAGAAGAAAAAGATGATGAATGGAATATAAGAAAAGAAAAAGATGAATACATTGTAGAAGGAAAAGCAATAGAAAAACTTATGGGAAGAGTAAATATTCAAGATAATGAATCTATGTACTATTTTCAAAAATGTATAAGAAATATGGGAATAGAACAAAAACTAAAAGAAATAGGAGTTAAAGAAGGAGATACAGTAAGATTTTTAGACTTTTATTTTGAATGGTATAATTAAAAAATAAAAAATGTTAAATAAAATCAAAATTTTGTTTGACATTTTTTTGTTTGTATGATATTATTTATAAAAATAATAAATAGGAGTGATTTATTATGGCAAAAAACAAACCAGAAATTAATAAAAGAGAAAAAGCAATTTTAAAATTTATTGAAAAACAAATAATGACAGATGGATATCCACCATCAGTTAGAGAAATAGGAAAAGCTGTAGGATTAAGTTCAACTGCAACAGTACATGGATATTTAGCAAAACTAGAAGAAAAAGGTTATATTAAAAAAGAAGATAAAAAAGGTAGAACACTAAAATTATTAAAAGGTGGTTCAGGAGAGCCTATAATGAAATCAAGTAAAGATTTCTATACTCAAAAAGAATTAGTTGAAGTTCCAATTATAGGAAAAATAACAGCAGGAGAACCAATTTTAGCTGTAGAAAATGTTACAGATACTTTCCCAATTCCAATTGATTTTGTTGGTAATTCTGAAAGCTTTATGCTAACAGTTAGAGGAGAAAGTATGATAGAAGCAGGAATACTAGATGGAGATTATATCTTAGTAAAAAAACAAAATACTGCAAGAAATGGAGAAATTGTTGTAGCTTTAATAGGAGATGAAGCAACTGTTAAAACTTTTTATAAAGAAACTGATCATATTCGTCTTCAACCAGAAAATTCTACAATGGATCCAATAATAGTTCCAACTTGTGAAATATTAGGAAAGGTCGCAGGAGTATTTAGAAAAATGTAATTAGAAGTTTCGGAAAATCCGAAACTTTTTAAAATTTTATAAAAAAATCAAAATACTATTTTATAAATTTTAAATATATGTTATAGTAATAATACAAACTTTTTTAGATTGGAGATAATAATGGAAGAAGAAATAGTAAAAAATAAACTAAACATAAAAAAAGTAGTAATAATTGCAATTATATTAATAGCAATTGTTATATTATTTTTTGTTTTAAGTGCTATTTTTAAAAATAGAGCAAATGACAAAACTAATTTAGTAATAAATAATAATAATGTAACATCAAGATTGAAAAATGACATAATTATAGAAGATGATATAATATATTTATCTAGACAAGATATACAAAACTTTTTTGATAAATATATTTATGAAGATGAAAAGTATAATCAGATAATAACAACATCTGATAAAAAAATAGCATCTATACCATTTGATGAAAAAATAATAGAAATAAATGGAGCAAAAAAACAATTAAATGCAACAATAAAAAAGGTAGATGATACAATATATTTACCAATATCAGAAATGCATGATGTATATGATATAGAAATTACATATATTAAAGATTCAAATACAATTACAATGGATTCTTTAGATAGAGAACAAAAAAAGGCATATGCTGTAAAAAATATATCTATAAAAGCAAAACCTAGTGCATTTTCCATGACAGTAGATAAAGTAAAAAAAGGTAATTGGCTTATATATATATCAACAGATGAAAAAGGATGGGCAAAAGTAAGAACAGAACAAGGAAAAGTAGGATTTGTAAAAGAAAGTAAATTAACGAATTTTGTTACAATAAGAGATTCTATGGAAGATAAAAGTATTATAGAAGGAAAAGTAAATCTTTCTTGGGATTACTTTTCTGAATATGCAAAAGCACCAGATAGAACTAATACAACAATTCAAGGAGTAAATGTTGTATCACCATCATTTTTCTATATTGATAAAAATGGAGATTTTAAAGAAAATGTTGGTGATCAAGGGGAAAAATATATAAAATGGGCTAATTCAAATGGATATAAGGTATGGCCAATGATATCTAATACTATAGCCGGAATTGATACAACATCAAAAATAATGAATGATTATAAATTAAGAAAAGATTTAATAGAAAAAATTGTAAATGTTTGTGTTAAATACAATTTAGATGGAATTAATGTAGATTTCGAAAATATGAAAAAAGAAGATATAGATTTGTATTCAAGATTTATTATAGAGTTAACTCCAAGAATTAAAGAAATTGGACTAGCTATATCTGTAGATGTTACAGCACCAGATGGGGCTGATAATTGGTCTATGTGTTTTGATAGAAATGTAATAGGAAATGTTGCAGATTATATAGTGTTTATGGCATATGATCAATATGGTGTAGGAAGTAATAAACCAGGAACAACAGCAGGATATAATTGGGTAGAAACAAGTTTAAAGAAATTTGTAACAACAGAAGAAATAGATTCAAATAAAGTTATTTTAGGAATACCATTTTATACAAGATTATGGTCAGAAAAAGATGATAAAGTATTAAGTAAAGTTGTTGATATGAACGAAATAGACGAAACAATTCCAAAAGATGTAGAAAGAAAATGGAATGATACATTAAAACAATACTATGTTGAATATGAAGATGAATTATACACAAGAAAAATGTGGATAGAAGATATAAATTCTTTAAAAGAAAAATTATCATTAGTAAAGAAATATAATATAGGTGGAGTTGCTTCATGGGAGAAAGATAAAGAAATACCTGATGTTTGGAAAGTAATTGAAGAAGAATTAAATAATTAGTAAAGGAGTAGATTTAATCTACTCTTTCTTTTTTTAATTATTTGATGGTAATTCAATATATATTGTATCTAGTTTTGCTGGATCTTCAAATTTAACTATACATCCTGCTTTTTCTAGTGCTTCATTTATACTAACCAAGTTAGAAGTAGCTTCAGAATAAGAGTTTAAAAACTCACGTGCAGTATTTCTCATATCAAAATATAAATATGTCATTATTATTAGAGCAATTACAAGTATTATAATAATACTTAAAAATATTTTACTTAATTTATTCATAATAATCACCACCTACCTTACATTATAATTTATTTTAAATTTTTAGTCAAATAAGAGTATATAATATAATATTTAGAAAATTAGATGTAAGGCATCCTTAAAGAGAACGCTTTACATTCTTGTTGTTGAATTGTGTCTTAGGAGATGCTAAATAATTATTATGTGTTTACATTAATTCAAATTTCCAAATGAAATTGTAAAATATTTTTCAAAAGTTCTAAAAATCGTAATATATAATATACATTACTAAAAAGGACAAGAAGGTGATTTGAATAAATACATATTATATTCAAGAAAATGATAATATAAATTTCTTTGATAAATTTATACCAGTAAAAATTAAAAATGAAAATATGTTTTTAAATTTTGATGTTTCACAATTAAGCAATAAAATGATAAACAAAATAATAAAAAAAATCTTGAAGCATAATGTTAAAAATGTTGTACTTAGTAAAAAGCTACAGGAAGATGAAAATTTTATAAATATAGCAAATAGTAATAATATAAATATATTTGATGGAAGATGGCTTGAAAAATATTTAGCTTATGAAATAATAGAATATGTGCTAAATAAAAAAAATATGAAAAAAGAGGAAACAGAACTTGCTGTATTAATAAATCAAATAGATGATGCTTCTATAGAAAATATAAAGGTTTTTGCTAAAGAATTTAAAATAGTAAATATAGTAACTAATCATATAAATAAATTCAAAAAAATAGAAGAAGATATGTATAATAATTTAGGTACAATGATTACTATTACAAATAATAAGAAAAAAAGTTTAAGAAATTCAAAAATTATCTTAAATGTGGATTTTGTAAATGAAATTATAAATAAATATAATATATATGATGAGGCTATAATTATAAATTTAGATGGAGATGTAAAGATAAATAGAAAAAGATTTAATGGCATAAATATAAATAACTATGAAATACAGTTTGATGACAATAACAATAATGGTAAATTTTATTCTAAAGATATATATGAATCTATGATATATAAAAAATTACCTTTTAATAATATAAGAGAACAAATAAAAAAATCAAATGTTAAAATAAGCAATTTAATAGGAAATAACGGTAAAATAAAATTTAACTAAAAAACAATAAAAAATGCTTTTCTTTTTTTATAAAGTATACTATAATATATGAAGCAAGGAGGTATATGTATATGCCAAGTAATAAAAATAATAAAAATGTAAAAGTTAAAAAAACTAATAAAAAATCTAAAAATAGTAATAGAGTTAAACTTAAAGACAAATATCCTAAAATAATGTTAACTATTAAAATTATGATAATTATTATTTTACTATTATGTGTTATAGGTGCAGGAATTTTAGTTGGAATATTTTTTGGACTTTTTGGTAATGACTTTGAAATAAGTAAAGATGAATTAATTATTTCAGCTTCAAATTCTGTTATTGTAGATAAAGATGGAAATATAATAGCAGATTTAAGTGGTGATGAAAAAAGAAAAATTATATCAATTTCAGATATGCCAGAATATCTACCTAAAGCATATGTTGCTATTGAAGATGAAAGATTTTATAACCATAGTGGTGTTGATATAAAAAGAACAGGTGCTGCTATTTTAAATTATATAGTAAAAAGAGATTCTTCTTTTGGAGGAAGTACAATAACTCAACAATTAGTAAAAAATATAACTCAAGAAGATGAAGATAGAGGTTTTGCTGGTATAGTAAGAAAAGTAAAAGAATGGGCAAAAGCTTATCAAGTTGAAAGAATGATTTCAAAACAACAAATACTAGAATTATATTTAAATATATTATTTGTTGGTGGACAAAATATTCATGGTGTTGAATTAGGTGCTGAATATTATTTTAACAAGAGTGCTAAAGATTTAGATTTAGCTGAATGTGCATTTTTAGCAGGAATTAATAATTCACCTAATATGTATAATCCATATAGTGAAGTTTCTGATCATACAGAGTTAATTAAAAATAGAACTATAACAGTATTAAACAAGATGAAAGAATTAGGATACATAAATAATGAAGAGGATTATAACACAGCAGTAGCAAAGGTACAAGAAGGATTAAAATTTGAAAAATCTGCAAGTCAAGGAAATGTATATTCATATCATACAGATGCTTTAATTTCTCAAGTTATTAATCAAGTAGCTAAAGAAAAAGAAATTTCAAATGAACTTGCAAGAAATTATATATATAGTAGTGGTCTTACTATACATTCAACAGTTGATACTAAAGTTCAAGCAAGATTAGAAGAAGAATTTGCAAAAGAAACTTATGTAAAAAAAGGAATAGATAAAAAACCAGATGGTACATACAAAAATGAACATTCACAAGCAGCAATGGTAGTAATAGATAATAAAACAGGATATGTTGTTGGTGTTGCTGGAGGACTTGGACAAAAAACAGAATCTAGAGGTTTAAATAGAGGAACTCAAATGTTAAAACAAACAGGATCTTCTATGAAACCATTATCAGTTATAGTACCAGGTCTACAAGAAAATGTAATAACAGCAGGTACAGTATATAATGATGCTTATACAACATTTAACAATGGTACTTATAAGCCTAAAAATTATAATAGTTTTCATGGTCTTGTAACTGTAAGAGATTTTATAAGAACATCTCAAAACATACCTGCAATTAAAATTATGGCTGAACTTACACCAGCTAAATCTTTGGAATATTTAAAGAAAATGGGAATAACTACATTAGATGATGAAAAAGATAATGTCTTATCATTAGCTATAGGAGGAATAACAAATGGTATAAGTCCTCTTGAGATGGCAGCAGCATATGAAACAATTGCAAACGATGGTGAATATACTTCTCCAACTTTCTATACAAAAGTTACAGATAGTGATGGAAATGTTGTATTAGAAGCTGCACAAACAAAAACAAGAGTTATATCAGAACAAAATGCATATATAGCTAAAAGTATAGTAAGAGAACCAGTAGTTGGCTCTGGAGGAACAGCTACATATTGTGCAATATCAGGAATGGATGTAGCAGCTAAAACAGGTACTACAAACGATGATTATGATAGATGGCTTTGTGGATTTACTGAATATTATACTGCAGCAACATGGTATGGATTTGATGATAATGAACCAGTAAGAGGATGGGGAGGTACTAACCCTGCAGGAAGATTATGGGATGCTGTAATGACAGATATTCATAGTGGATTACCAAGTGCAAGATTTGAAAGACCAAGTGGAATAGTAAATGCTACAATATGTAGAGATACAGGATTAAAAGCAACTGATAAATGTAAATCAACATATTCAGAAGTTTTTGTAACTGGAACTGTTCCAAAAAGTTGCGATGGCCATGGAGAATCTTATGAAATATGTAAAGAAACTGGAAAACTTGCAAATGAATATTGCCCTGAAAAAGAAACAATATATAATAAAGGAGTTCCACCAAAAGAAAGATTAAAATTGTGGAGTACAGGTTCATCTAAAACTAATGAAGATATACCAACAGATGTATGTGATGTACATAAAAAACCTGAAGAAGAAGAAAAAAATGAAGATGAAGAAAAAGCAAAAGAAAATGAAAAAAATAAAGACAAGAATAAAGATAAAGATAAAAACAATACAACAAGCAATAATACAACTTCAGAAAATACAACAGATTCAGGAAAAAATAATACAACAACAAATTCAAACAAGAATAATACAACAAATTCAAATAACACTACAACAAATTCAGACAAAAATAATACAACAACGGATTCAAATAAAAATACAACTTCATCAAATACTAATACAGAAAATAAAGATAAAAATACAACAGACGAATAATGTTAATAAAATTAAAAGTTAGAGATTTAGTATTAATTTCTAACTTTTAATATAATATAAAAAAAGGAAGAGTGATTTAATGGATTTATACTTTTATAATACATTAACAAGAAAAAAAGAAAAATTTTTACCAATTGATAAAAAAGAAGTACGAATATATTCATGTGGACCTACTGTATATAAAAATGCAACAATAGGTAATATGAGAACAAATATATTTCAAGATACTTTAAGAAGAACATTAAAATATAATGGATATAAGATAAAACATGTAATGAATATTACAGATGTAGGACATTTAGTTTCTGATGGTGATGAGGGTGAGGACAAAATGTTAAAATCAGCAAAAGAAGAAAATAAATCTCCTTTAGAAATAGCAAAGTATTATACAGACCTATTTTTTAAAGATTTAGAAAGATTAAATTTAGAAAAACCAGAAATTATTTGTAAAGCAACAGAACACATAAATGATATGATTGAATATGTTAAAAAATTAGTGGAAAATGGATATGCATATGAAACATCTACTGCAATATATTTTGATGTATCTAAACTAGATGAATATGGTATTCTTTCAGGAATTAGTTTAGATGATCAAAAAGCAGGAGCAAGAGTAGATATTGATACAGAAAAAAGAAATCCATATGATTTTGCACTTTGGATAAAAGCACCAGAAAACCATTTAATGAAATGGGATAGTCCTTGGGGATTATGCTATCCTGGATGGCATATAGAATGTTCAGCAATGGGACAAAAATATTTAGGAGAACAATTTGATATACATACAGGAGGTATAGATTTAATACCAACACATCATGAAAATGAAATTGCACAAAGTAAAGGTAAATGTGGAAAAATACCAGCTAGATTTTGGATGCATGGAGAATATCTTTTAATAAATGGTGGAAAAATGTCAAAAAGTCTAGGAAATGTTTATCTTCTAGATGATATTGTAAATAGAGGATATGAACCTATAGTATATAAATTATTTTGCTATTCATGCCATTATAAAAATAAATTAAACTTCACATGGGAAGCAATGGATTCAACAGCTAAATCTTTAACAAGATTAAGAGAAGGATATCAAAAACATTTATTAGGAGATAGTAATGTTTCTAAAGAAATAATAGAAAGCTATGAAAATAAATTTCATGAAGCAATAAATGACGACTTAAATATGCCTCAAGCAGTTAGTGTTGTTTGGGATGTGGTTAAAAACAATATTAAGTCTAAACAATTTGCAGAATTATTAGATAAATTTGACACAGTTCTTGGAATAGATATATCAAAAAAACCAGAAGAAAAAATAGATATTCCAGAGGAAGTAATTAAAATTGCAGAAAAAAGAAAAATTGCAAGAGAAAATAAAGACTGGAATGAGTCAGATAAATTAAGAGATAGTATAAATGAATTAGGATATATTATTAAAGATAATAAAGATGGGTATGAACTAATTAAAAAATAGGAGGAATAAAAATGGCAATATTAGTAACAGGTGGAGCAGGATTTATAGGGAGTCATACTATAGTAGAATTATTAAATTCTGGTAAAGAAGTTGTAATAATTGATAATTTTTCAAATAGTCAACCAGAAGTTTTAGATAATATAAAGAAAATTACAGGTAAAGATTTTAAGTTTTATGAATTAAATTATTTAGATAAAGAAAAATTAGAGGAAGTTTTTAAAGAAAATAAAATAGATGCTGTAATGAATTTTGCAGGATTTAAAGCAGTGGGAGAATCTGTACAAAAACCAATAGAATATTATACAAATAATATTTCAGGTGCTTTAGTATTATTAGATACTATGAAAAAATATAATGTTAAAAAGTTTATATTTAGTTCATCTGCAACAGTATATGGAGATCCAGAAATAATACCAATAACTGAACAATGTAAAACAGGTGGAACTACAAATCCATATGGAACTACTAAATTATTTATAGAACAGATTTTAAAAGATATATATGTATCAGATAATTCATGGGATATTTGTATATTAAGATATTTTAATCCAATAGGAGCACATGAAAGTGGATTAATTGGAGAAGATCCTCAAGGAATACCTAATAATTTAATGCCATATATTGCAAAAGTAGCTGCAGGTAAATTAGAACAATTATCTGTCTTTGGAAATGATTATCCTACTAAAGATGGTACAGGTGTAAGAGATTACATACATGTTGTAGATTTAGCTAAAGGTCATATTAAAGCATTAGAAAAAATAGAAAAAGAAGGAAAAGGAATATTTATATATAATTTAGGAACAGGCACAGGATATAGTGTATTAGATGTTGTAAACAGTTTTGAAAAATCAACTGGTGTAAAAGTACCATATAAAATAGCACCAAGAAGATCTGGAGATGTTGCTATGTGTTATGCAGATCCTTCTAAAGCTAAAGAAGAATTAGGATGGGTTGCTGAAAAAACATTAGAAGATATGTGTAAAGATTCATGGAATTTTATAAAAAAGAATAACTAATATTACATTTGTGTTACAACTATTGCAAAAATAAAAAGTTTAATATATACTAAAAAAGAAAAATAAACCAAAGAGGAGAAAAATAAAAACAATGAGACATGTAAACCTTGTGGCTGTACACACACACACACACACACACACACACAGATAATTTAGAAAATAAAGGGATAAAAATAAATAAAGACAGTAGCATTATGCCTATTTATGTAGGCTAATATTACTGTCTTTTTGTGTCTGTTTGGTATTAATTTTAAAAATAAGTAAAAAATAAAAAGAGGAGGAATAAAAAATGAACAAAACAAAATTAGAGAAAGGAATAACATTAATAGCATTAGTAATAACAATAATAGTATTATTAATATTAGCAGGAGTAAGTATAGCAATGCTAACAGGAGAAAATGGAATATTAAATAGAGCGATATTAGCAAGAGAAGAAGCATCACATGGAGAAGTAAGAGAACAGGTATTATTAGCAATAGCTGAATATGAATTAGAAAAGAAGACACCAGAAGGAAGCGAAGCTGAAACAATAATTGATTATTTAGGACAAAATGGATATTTAACAGAATATGATTCAGAAAATCCAAAAGAAAGTTATGTAATACCAAAAGCAAAATTAGGAGAAGCAACATTAGGAAAAGGAACGTCAAAAGAAACAGGAGATGTATATGTAATAGAAAAAGGAAAACAATTTGTAGCGAATACAACAAGGTTAGCAACAACTCAACAAGTAAATATAAAAGATAATTTACAAATAGCAACAATGACAGAAGTAAATCAAAATTGGATATTAAAATATTATAAAACAAGTGAAAATTCAAAGGAATTATTAACTTTTTTAACTAGTGAAACAAAAGATATGATAAGTTTTAATTTAAGAGATACCTATCATGATTATGTAGAAAGCTTTAAATGTGAAAGGGGTATGACTTTTCATCAATTTTTAAAAACAGGAGCATGTGATACATTTTTAGATGGTATTTTTTCGATGGAAGGTTGTTCTGATGTAGAAAATTTAGGAACAAATATAGACTATTTTTTAGATGAGTTTTCTGATTACTGGTTCTTTATTAATCGAAATATTTATGATGATGTTATTACTTCTTTCTGTTTATCACGGACCAGACTTAGATAGTGAAATAGAAGAAGGACAAGAATATGAATTAGAATTTAATTATTGGACATAGTAAATAAAAACTATACAAATTACTAGATATAATTAGATGATTTGTATAGTTTTTTATTTAGTGTTTTTTGGATTTTATCTTGTAGAAATATATATTTTATTGTATAATATTTACAATTGATTTTATTTAAGAGAGGTTAGATATGATAGATTTTAAAAATGAAATATCAAAAGCTATTGAAAAAGTTATAAATATAGATAGTAAAACATTAAATACATATATAGAAGTACCAAAAGATTTTGAAAATGGGGATTATGCTTTTCCTTGTTTTAAATTAGCAAAAGAATTAAAAAAATCACCTCAAATAATTGCAGGAGAAATACAAGAAAAAATAGAATTAGATAAAAAAAATATTGAAAAGATAGAAGTTGTTGGTGGATATATTAATTTTTATATAAACAAAGAAACTATAGCAAAAGAAGTAATAGATGAAATTTCATCAAATGAAAATTACGGTCATTCAAATGTAGGAAAAAATAAAAATATTGTAATAGATTATTCATCTCCAAATATTGCTAAACCATTTCATATTGGACATTTGAAAACAACTGTAATAGGTGGAGCATTATACAATATATATAAATATCTAGGATATAATGTAATTGGAGTAAATCATTTAGGCGACTATGGAACACAATTTGGAAAATTAATAGAAGGTTATAAATTATTTGGAAACGAATACGATTTAACAGAGAATCCAATTGATAAATTGGCAGACATATATAAAAGAATTAATGAATTATGTAGTGAAGATGAAAAAGTATTAGAAAATTGTAGAGAAGACTTTAAATTACTTGAACATGGTGATGAATATTGTACAAAACTTTGGAAAAAGTTCAATGATTTAAGTATAGGAGAATTTCAAAAAATATATGACTTGTTAGGTAGTAAATTTGATTTTTGGCTAGGAGAATCATTTTATGCAGATAAAACAGATGAAGTTATTAAAATTCTTGAAAATACAGGAAAGTTACAAGAATCAGAAGGAGCTAAAATCGTTGATTTAAGTAGTAGTGGAATTGATACACCTTGTATTATATATAAATCAAATGAATCAACAATTTATGCTACAAGAGATTTAGCTGCAATTTTATATAGAGCAAGAACATATGATTTTGATAAATGTATATATGTAACTTCATATGAACAAAATCTACATTTTAGACAAATATTTGAAGTTGCAAAACTTTTAGGATTAGATGAGAAATACACTAATGGATTAGAACATGTAGCATATGGAATGGTTAGATTACCAAGTGGAAAGATGTCTACAAGACAAGGTAATTTTGTTAAAATAGAAGATCTTTTAAATGATACAATAAAAGAAGCAAAGAAAATTATAGAAGATAAAAATCCTAATTTAGAAGATAAAGAAAATGTGGCAAAAATTGTTGGAATAGGAGCAGTTATATTTAATAATTTAGCTACAAGTAGAATAAAAGATGAAATATTTGATATAGATGCAATGCTTAATTTCCAAGGAGAAACAGGACCATATTTACAATATACATATGTTAGAACAAAAAGTGTAATAGAAAAGGTATCAAGTATTCCTAAAATAGAAGATATTAATATAGAAGTTTTAACTGATAAATATTCACAAAATATTATAAAACTAATATATAAATTTGAAGATATATTAAATCAAGTAATAGATAAAAACGAACCATCAATATTATCAAGATATTTAATAGATCTTGCTAAAGCATATAGCTTATTTTATAATGAAAATAAAATAATAGTAGATGATGAAAACATAAAAAATGCTAGAGTATTTTTAACTTATGCAGTTGGAAAAGTTTTAAAAATAGGTTGTAATTTACTTGGAATTAATATGCCTAACAAAATGTAATTGACAAAATTAACTTTATAATATATATTTTAAGCATAAAAATAAAGGGGGATTTTATATGAAAAATAAAAAAGTATTAATTATAGTTGCTATAATTGCAGTTATTGTTATAGTAGCAGGAGCATCTTTATATTTTGTTACATATAATGCAAAGCAACTTGAAACATTAAATGCTGAAGCTGAAAAATTATCAAAAATTGATTTATTAAATGAAGATGTTGACATGGAAATAAAAACAAAAGGTAAATATGCAATTGTAGAAGAAACAATGAAAAATTACTTAAATGACACAAAAGTAACAATGAATGAATTAATCAAATTATGTAATGATAGTGATTTACAAGGAATATTATCAAGTGATAATGTTTCAAAAGATGCACCAGATTTTGTACAAACAAAAGAAAAATTATCTACATTTAAAACACAAATAAATACTTATATTGAAAAATGTGATTATTTATTAAATAAAGAAAATATAGAAAATGCCATAAATGATAAAGGTGTAAATGATTATTATAAAGAATTATATAAGCAATTAATGTTAGATGAAGAAACAAGTGAAGGTCTAGAAACAACTAGAAAAGAATTAAAAGAATCTGCAGAAGAAGTAAATGATGTAATAGTAGGATTACAAAAAGTTATAGATTTCTTGGTAGAAAATAAAGCAGATTGGAAAGTATCTGATGGAAAAATACAATTTACAAATACAACAAAATTAAGAGAATATTATAATATTTTAAGTGAAATATAATTTAAAACCAGTATACAAATTAAAATGTATACTGGTTTTTTATATAAAATTATAAAAAAATATTGCATAAAAAATTTTCTAGTGATAAGATAAAAAAAATTAAAAAAGAGGTCGAAAAATGAATATTTTAAAATTAGAAGATTTAAAAGTAGAAGAAATTGAAGAATTATTAGAAAATGCAATTAAATTTAAAAAGGGTAGCAAAAAAATAGATTATAATGGTAAAAAAGTAATAGCTAACCTTTTTTTTGAGCCATCTACAAGAACACATTATAGTTTTGAAATGGCAGAATATAAATTAGGTTGTAAAACGATAGAATTTACAGAAGAGACATCAAGCATAAAAAAAGGAGAATCTTTATATGATACTGTGAAAACATTTGAAAGTATAGGAGTAGATGCTATCGTAATTAGACATAGAGAAGATGAATATTATAACAAATTAAAAAATATTAATATTCCAATCATAAATGCAGGAGATGGTAAAAAGGATCATCCATCACAATCTTTATTAGATTTAATGACAATTAAAGAAGAATTTGGAAAATTTGAAGGATTAAAAGTATTAATAATAGGTGATATAAAACATTCAAGAGTTGCACATTCAAATATAAAAGTTATGGAAAGATTAGGAATGGAAGTATATACTTCTGGACCAGAAGAATTTAAAGATGAAGATTTTAAATTTGTAAATTATGAAGAAATGTTACCAAAAGTAGATGTTGTAATGCTACTAAGGATACAATTTGAAAGATTAGAAAAAGAAATGAGTATGACAAAAGAAAAATATAATAATTTATATGGTATAAATATAAACAGAGTAAAACAAATGAAAGAAAATGCTATTATAATGCATCCAGCACCTTTTAATAGAAACGTAGAAATATCAGATGATGTTGTTGAATGTGAAAAATCTAGAATATTCAAACAAATGCAAAACGGAGTATTTGTAAGAATGGCAATGATAGAAAAAGCATTAAATGATAATAGTATTAATAATTAATATTTGACAATTAACTAATTTAATAGTAAATTATTAGTTAGTATATTTTAAAATAAAATTGAATATGATTATTTAAATTATAAATTTTGAAAGGAAGATTTTTTATGAGAAAATATTTTGGTACAGACGGAATAAGAAGAATTGCAAATACTGAACTTTCACCAGAATTAGTATATAAAGTTGCAAAAGCAGGTGCATATGTATTATCAAAACATACAGATCATTTTCCTACAATACTAATAGGAAGAGATACAAGAATATCTGGTACTCTAATTGAAAGTGCAATGGTAGCAGGATTTTTAAGCTATGGTGCTAATGTAAAATTATTAGGAGTTATACCAACACCAGCAGTTGCATATTTAACAAGAAAATTAAATGCTGATGCAAGTGTTGTAATATCTGCATCGCATAATACTTATGAATTTAATGGAATAAAATATTTTAGTAACAAAGGTATGAAGATATCCGACGAATTAGAAGAAGAAATAGAACAAGTTATGGAATCTGGAAAATTAGATGAACTAACTGCTGTAAATGAAAAAATAGGAGTATCAGAAGTAAGAACTGATTTATTAGAAGAATATGTTTATTTTTTTAGAAAGAATTTTGATGATATTATAGAAAAATATAACCAAAAGGATTTCGTAGTTGGTATAGATACTGCAAATGGAGCAACATATGAAGTTGCAGAGAAAGTATTTAAAAGTCTTGGAATAAGATATAAAATAATAAATAATAATCCAGATGGAATAAATATAAACCAAAATTGTGGATCAACACATTTAGATAATTTAAAAGAATTTGTAAAACAAAATAATTTAAGTTTAGGAATTGCATATGATGGTGATGGAGATAGATGTTTAGCTATAGATGAAAATGGAGAAGAAATTGATGGAGATAAAATTCTAGCTATAATATCACAAGTATTAAGAGAAGAAAAAACATTAAGTAAAGATACAATTGTTGCTACTGTTATGAGTAATTTAGGATTAAATAAATATTGTAATCAAAATAATTTAAATTTAATCCAAACAAAAGTCGGAGATAGATATGTTCTAGAAGAAATGTTGAAAAATGGATATAATTTAGGAGGAGAACAATCAGGTCATGTCATTTTACTAGATTATAATCCAACTGGAGATGGAATACTAACTTCTTTAATGTTAATACAAGCAATCTTAAGAAGTGGCAAGAAAGCATCAGAATTAGGAAATTTAGTTAAACAATATCCACAAGTTCTAGTAAATGCTAAAGTTGATTCAAACAAAAAATATGATTATGAAGAAAATGAAGAAATAAAAATTGCAATTAAAAAACTAGAAGATGAATTTGCAGGGAATGGAAGAGTATTAATCAGACCTTCAGGAACAGAGCCACTAGTTAGAGTTATGATCGAAGGTGAAAATCAAGAATATATAGAAAAAAAGGCAAAAGAAATTGCAAAATTAATTGAAGAAAAATTAAAATAATTGTTGATTATTTTGTAAATAAGTGTAATAATAGTAATATAAATAAAACAAAAGAAAAAAGGAGAAATAAATTATGTTTTTTTTAGATTTAACTAATCCAATAACTCTATTATTATCAGTAATTGTAACTGTATTATTAATATTTTTGGCACAGGAAATTAAAAAAAGTTATGTTTCAGCTATACCATTATTTATATTTTTATTTTTATTAATAGTACATGTAGTACAAATGGTTACAATTAAAGAAGAATATAGATATTTAACATCTATAATTTCTAATTGTGTAGTTATAGATTTTATATTTATATTAGTAACATTTTTTGCATACCTATGGGTTGATGACATTGAAGCAAAAGCAATGAATAAAAAAAGTATAGATAATAGTTTAGACTGGTTTTGGAAAAAAATTTAATATTATAAAAATGATTTTGAGTATCTTCAAAATCATTTTTTTGCTTGACTTAATGATTAATATAAGTGTATTATATATATGTTAAATAAATATAAAATAAGGAGAAATAAGTTGAAAGTATCAGAATTTAATTATGAACTACCAGAAGAATTAATTGCACAAGTACCAATAGAAAAAAGAGATGAATCAAGACTTATGATACTTGATAGAAAAAATAAAACAATAGAACACAAGATATTTAAAGATATTATAGATTATTTAAAACCAGGTGATGTATTAGTAAGAAATAATACAAAAGTTATTCCAGCAAGATTATATGGAAAAAAGGAAACAGGAGCAAATGTTGAATTCGTTTTATTAAACAGAATAGATGGAGACATTTGGGAGACTATAGTAAGACCAGGAAATAAATTACATGAAGGAACGAAAGTTATATTTGGAGATGGATTATTAGAGGCTAAAATTTTAGAAGTAATGCAAGGTGGAACTAGAAAAGTACAATTTAAATATGAAGGTATTTTTAATGAAATTTTAGATAAAATTGGTTTAATGCCACTTCCTCCATATATTCATGAGGAATTAAAACAAAAAGATAGATATCAAACGGTATATGCAAAATATGAGGGCTCAGCAGCAGCCCCTACAGCAGGATTACATTTTACTCCAGAATTATTAGAAAAGATAAAAGAAAAAGGAGTAAAAATTGCAAACGTAACTTTACATGTAGGAATAGGGACTTTTAGACCAGTAAAGGTAGAAAATATTGAAGAACATAACATGCATTCTGAACACTTTTATATAAAACAAGAAGATGTAGATATAATAAATACAGCAAAAAAACAGGGTAATAGAATAATAGCGGTTGGAACAACTTCTTGTAGAGTATTAGAATCAATATCAGATGAAAAAGGTTTTGTAAAACAAATTGAAGATGATACAAAGATATTTATATATCCAGGATATAAATTTAAATGTATTGATGGATTAATAACTAATTTTCATCTACCAGAATCAACATTACTTATGCTTGTATCAGCATTAGCAGGAAAAGATTATATAATGAAAGCATATAATGAAGCTGTAAAAGAAAAATATAGATTTTTTAGTTTTGGAGATGCTATGTGTATATTATAAAGGAGAAAAATATGAAACCAGCAGTAACATATGAATTATTACATGAATGTAAACAAACAGGTGCAAGAAGGGGAGTTATACATACACCACATGGAGATATACAGACACCAGTATTTATGCCAGTTGGAACACAGGCAACAGTAAAATCAATGACACCTGAAGAATTAAAAGAAGAAGTTGAAGCTCAAATAATATTATCTAACACATATCATTTGTATTTAAGACCTGGTCATAAAATAGTAGAAGAAGCTGGAGGACTTCATAAATTTATGAAGTGGGACAGGCCAATACTTACAGATAGTGGAGGATTTCAAGTATTTAGTTTAGGAGATTTAAGAAAAATTACAGAAGAAGGAGTAGAATTTAAATCACATTTAGATGGAAGTAAGCATATGTTTACTCCAGAAAGTGTTATGAAAATAGAAAATTCATTAGGTGCAGATATAATAATGGCATTTGATGAATGTTGTCCATATCCATCTACATATGAGTATACAAAACAATCTATGGAAAGAACAACAAGATGGGCAAAAAGATGTAAAGAAGCACATAAAAATACTGAA
This sequence comes from uncultured Clostridia bacterium, assembly GCA_947627935.1. Lineage (GTDB taxonomy): Bacteria > Bacillota > Clostridia > TANB77 > CAG-508 > CAG-269. The sequence goes on from CANQXY010000001.1 coordinate 88,503, forward strand.
AAACAAAGTTTATTTGGAATAATACAAGGTGGATTTTATAAAGATTTAAGAGAAAAATCTGCAAAAGATTTAATAGATTTAGATTTACCTGGATATGCTATAGGTGGAATAAGTGTAGGAGAACCTAAAGAAGAATTTTTAGACATATTAAAATATACTACACCATTAATGCCTAAAGATAAACCAAGATATTTGATGGGAGTAGGAACCCCAGATTATTTAATAGAAGCTGCTATTTCTGGAATAGATATGTGTGATTGTGTATTACCAACTAGAATTGCAAGAAATGGAACAGCAATGACTTGGAATGGAAAAGTCGTAATAAGAAATGCAACTTATGAACGAGATTGGACTCCATTAGATCCAGAGTGTGATTGTTATACTTGTAAAAATTATACTAGAGGATATATAAGGCATTTAGTTAAGGCAAATGAAATTTTAGGAATAAGACTTCTTTCAATTCATAATTTAAGATTCTTGACTAAATTAATGGAAAAGGTTAGAATAGAAATTGAAAATGATAACTTAGCAAATTTTAGAGATGAATTTTACCACAAATATGGTTATTAATATTAGGAGGTTCATATGGAATTATATGATGAAAGTACATTAAATAAAAATAATAAAAATAAGAAATTAGCAAATATATTATTAGTTTTAATTGTATTAACAATATTTATTATAGTTGCATTATTAGCTTTAATGGTAACTATAAAAAAAGATACTTTGACAGTATCTTTAAATGGTAATCTATCTGAAAATCTAAAATCTCTTTTAATTTTTGAAGAAAATAATTCTAAAATATATATTCCAATAAAAGAAGTAGCTAACTTATTTGGATATAATAGTTATAATGGTGATTATGAGCAACCATCAGAAGACATAAGTAAATGTTATATACAATCAGAAAATGAAGTAGCTTCATTTTCACTTGATTCTAATGTTATATATAAATTAATTCCAAATACAAATTCAGATTATGAATATTTTCAAATAGATGAACCAGTTAAAGCTATAAATGGAGAGTTATATACAACAATTGATGGAATACAAAAAGCTTTTAATGTAAGTTTTGATTATGATAAAAATAGTAAAACTATAACAGTATATACTTTAGAATATTTAACAGAAAGTTATTCAAAAAATATAATTAATTTTGGATATACTGGAATTGATAGTAGTTTTAACAATCAAAAAGCAATATTAGATAATATGTTAGTTGTAGAAAAAGATAAAAAATATGGTGTTATAGATTTAAGCACAAGAGAAGTATTGTTAGATACTAAATATGATGAAATAAAATATTTACAGCAAACATCAGATTTCTTAGTTACAAGTAACAAAAAAGTAGGTATAATTTCAAAAGATAAACAAACTAAAGTCAATATTTCGTACGATAATATACAATTAATAGATAATGAAGATAATTTATATATTATTACTCAAGATGGTAAATATGGATTAATTGATATAAATGGAAATATAAAAATATATCCAGAATATGACCAAATAGGTGTAGAAACTAGTGATTTTAAATATAATAATATAAAAAACGGATATATATTATTAAATAAATTAATTCCAGTAAAAAAAGGTAATTTGTGGGGATTATTTGATAAATCAGGTAATCAAGTAGTAGATTTTAAATATGATGAATTAGGTTATATTAAAAGTAGCTCACAAATTGCAAATAATTTATTAGCAGTACCTGAATATGATGTTATTGTTGTAAAAAAAGATGATAAATATAATTTAATAACATTAAATGGACGAGAGGTTTTCAATGTTTATGTTGATAGCATATATATGAATATAGAATCAGGAAATACTAATTATTATATGGTATACAATGAACAGACTAACCCATTATCAAAATATTTAGATAACACAAATGATAATAAAACAAACACAAACACAAATACTAATGTTACAAGTAATTCAAGCAATGATACTTCAATAGATGAAAATAATACAAATGTGTAATTAAAATTTATAAGCAAAAAAGTAGATTTAACTACATTTTTTGCTTTTTTTATAGACAAAATACAATTTTTGGAATAAAATATATTTGTCAAAATTATATAAGGAGTGTAGAAATGTTATTTGAACATATACTTTTTACAATATTAGCTTTTAGCTTATTTGTAATAATTTTTTTAAAGATGATTAAGAAAAATGATACTAGTTATGTAATAGTATTATCATTACAAGCAATTGGTATAGCAATAAATTTTATTGAGATGATATTTAATATAAATTTACATATGCTTATAAAATGTATTGCATATATATTATCAATATTATTACCTATATTTATAATTGCAATGGAAAAGAAAAACATAAATTTATTAGAAATTATAAATATATTAAAAGCAAAAATATTTTTATTTTTTGGTGATAATAAGAGAGCAAAATTAGCTTTAATAGATCTTATATCAAAATATCCAGAAAGCTATAATGGACATAAAACTCTTGCTCAAATTTATGAAAAAGAAGGTGGAATGAGAAAAGCCATAGATGAATATGTACAAGCTATAGATATTAATAAAAAAGATTATGATTCATATTATAAAGTTGCAAGTTTATTAAATGATTTAGATAAAAAAGATGAAGCAACTCAAATGCTGGATAATTTATTACTTAAAAAACCAGAATATGTTAAAGCATCACAATTATTAGGAGATATATTAATTGAACAAGAAAGATATAAAGAAGCATTAAATGTATATAATGAAGCTTTAAAATATGATCCTACAAATTATGATATAAACTATAGTTTAGGAATAGCGTATACAATGTTAAATGATTTTCAAAACGCAAAAATGTATTATGAAAAAGCAGCAGAATTTAATACACTTTTATATAATTCAAAATATAGTTTAGCAGAGATTGCTTTAATATATAAAGAATTAGAAGAAGCTGAAAAATATTTTATGGAAGTATTAGAAGATGAAGAACTACAAGCAGATGCATATTTAGAATTAGCAAAAATTAATCTTATAAAAGGAGAAAAAGAAAAAGCTATAAATTATGCAAATATTGCAATTGAGAGTGAACCTAAAAAAATTACTGATAAAATAAAAAGAGATGCTATATTTATACCAATTTTAGCAAAACTTTCAATGCCAATTAATGTAGAATTAGAAGATGAAAAAGAAGAAAAGAAAACTAAAAAGAAAACAAAATTAAATAAAAAGGAAATAAAATCTAAAGAACATTTAGAGCAAATGTCAGAAATAACAAGAAAATTAAGTTATAATGATATAAAATTATTAAAAAAGAATATAGAAGATAAAAACTATGAAATAAAATTTAATTCTAAGGAAATACAAAAAGAAAGAGAAGAATAAACTTTATTCATAAAATCTCAAGTTGCAAATATAATTTATTATACAAAATGAAAGGAAGAGATTTTATGAATAAAAAAATAGCAATTATAGGTGGAGACTTGAGAATAATTAAACTTGTAGAAATGCTAGTAAATGATGGAAAACAAATATATTTATATGGGTTAGAAAAGGCTGAAGAACTTACAAACAAAGATAATATATTTTTTTGTGATAGTCTAGAAAAAACGATAAAAGATATACAAATAATAATAAGTTCTATACCATTTTCAAGAGATGGAATTAATATAAATACACCATTTAGTGATAATACTATATCGATAAATTCTTTAATACAAAATCTAGAAGGAAAAGTATTAATAGCTGGAAATGTATCGCAAGAAATTACTAATTTGTTTGAAGATAACAATGTTAAATTAATAGATGTCATGAAAAATGAAGAATTAGTCATATTAAATACAATTGCAACTGCAGAGGGTGCAATTAAAGAAGCTATTTCTAATACAGATATTATATTACATAAAAGTAATGTATTAATATTAGGATTTGGAAGAGTAGCAAAAACATTAGCTATTAAATTTTCAGGTATAAATGTAAATGTTACATGTAGTGCTAGAAAAAAACAAGATTTAGCTTGGATTAAAACATATGGATATGATTGTTTAAATATAAATAATTTAGGAAAAGAATTAAACAAATTTGATATAATAATAAATACTGTCCCATACATGATACTTACAGCAAATGAACTACAATATGTAAGAAAAGATTGTCTTTTAATGGATGTATCATCTAAACCAGGTGGTATGGATGAAAATTATATTAGACAAAAAGGATTACATATGATATGGGCATTAGCATTACCAGGAAAAGTTGCACCAAAAACATCAGCTGAATTTATAAAAAATACTATATATGAAATTTTAAAAGAGCAAAATATTAATATATAATACGGAGGAAAAAATGGAAGCATTAACAATTTATCAAGCTACAATTTTAGGAATAATACAAGGTTTAACTGAACTATTGCCAGTATCAAGTTCAGCACATTTAAATTTAATACCTTGGATATTTAATTGGAGTATGCCAGAAAGTTTTGATGTTGCTTTACATTTAGGAACATTACTTGCAATAACATTATTCTTTTTTAAAGATTGGATTAATTTAATAGTTGGTGGATATAAACAAGTAGTGAAAAAAGAAAAATCAACAGAAGGAAGAATATTTTGGTATATAGTAATAGCAACAATACCAACAGGAATAGTAAGTTTAATATTAGATAAATTTTCTGAATATATATGTGAAAAATTTGGAATAGAGATGCTATTAATTGCAATTACATTAATAGTAATGGGTATAATATTATATATAGTTGATAAAAACTCAAAATCAGAAGTAAAATATGAAAATATTACTTTTAAACAATCAATGTTAATATCATTATCACAAGCAATTGCTGCAGCATTTCCTGGAGTTTCACGTTCAGGTATAACAATGACAGTTGCAAGAGCTTTAAAAGTTGATAGAGAAAGTGCTGCTAAATATTCTTTTTTATTATCTACACCAATAATAGCAGCTGCAGTACTTGTTAGTATAACAGATTTTGAATTAACATTACAATTTTTGTTAGGAGTACTTGCAAGTTTTATAGTAGGGGTATTTGTTATAAAATTCTTACTTGATTACTTAAAAAAAGGAAGTTTTAAAGTATTTGCAATATATAGAATTGTATTAGGATTAATAATAACTGTAATATTTTTTACAAGAATATAAAATATATTATATAGTTAAATAAATTTTTTACGAGGATGGAAAAAATGAGAAAAATTGTTTTTGATTTTAACAATATGCCTCAAGAAGAAACTAGTATTGAAAGTGAAATCAATAAAAAGACAAAAAAAACAGATACAAAAGAAATATATGAATATATTAATGAAGTTATAAAAAGTCAAAGTGGAAAAGTGGGCTTAGGAGTTCATGCAGTACGAAAAGAAAAACTTAAAGATCAATCTGTTGATGAAGTTTTAAAACATATATGTAATAGTGGACTAGATATAAAAAAGGGTAGTTCTGTATTAGCAACTATAAGTTCATTAGGTGTTAGTTCTGAATTTAAACATCATCAAAAAGAAGCATTAAAAAACTATAGATTAGGAAATGAAATAGCAAGTAATGGAGTTATTGCTTTAGTTCCTACAATATTACAAGGAAATGGAGAAAAATTATATGTTGGATTTCCAGGAATGGATACAAGTGCTGTAGGAAATAATCATAAAAAAACTTGCATTTTAGATCAAATATGCTGTGGTGATAATGATTATGGAGTATTTCCAAAAGAATTTATTTTAGGATATTTTAAAGAAGAAAATGGAGAGAAAATATTTCAAAAAAATATGAATCATTTCTTTGAAATGAATGATGAAGAAAAAGGAAATTTTATAAAAGGTCTTTCAGATAGACTAACAAAGCAACAAAAACAAATTAGCGAAGCAGTAATTAATGGTGATATGCAAAAATTAGAGCAATTATCTATGGAAATGTATGGAAATAAAGATGGAGCTTTAGAAGAAAATACTATTATTCAAAATGCTATGCTTTATTTAGGTAAAGATAGAGGACAAGCTGAAGATAAAAAAGAACAAATACAGGAAAAAACTAAAAAACCTAGAATTTTATTTAATAATTTATGTGATGATATAAAATTATCAGACTTAAGTGATGCTAAAGAAAAATTAAGAGAAGGAATTGAACAGCCAGAAAAAAATTATGAAGGAAAAGAAGTATGAATATAAAAACTAAAGAGATTTATTCTGAGGTATATCAAATATTAAATCTTTTAGGAAATGAATATATTGAAAAATTACCAAAAAGTTTATTTAGTATTTTAAAAGAAAAAAGAGACACTAATTATAATCCACAATATGTAGAGGATATACCATTAAATAAGCAAGATGTAAAAAAAGAAACGATATCAATAATAGCTTTACTGTATTTGAATTATTGGTGTGATAATGAAAATGAAAAATTTAAGCTAAAACAGATATTAAAAAATAATGAAGATAAATATCAAAAAGAACTTAAAGATAAATATAACTCAGAAGATATTTTTAAAAAACGTTATAAAGAAAGTATTATAGAAAATCAAACTGCAATGATAGAATATAAAGAATCTCTATTTAGAAGATTTATTAATAAAATTAAAAGTTATTTTATATAGATAAAAATACCCTATAATTATTTTACAATTATAGGGTATAATTAATTTAAACTTCACGTTTTTGTGTGTTAGAACACATTTTTTCATATTCCTTACATTTTATCTTGTAATCCATTTGCATACATAAATATTTATAATATGAATATGCTTGTTCATATTGCATAATAGGATTAAACATAGGGTCATTCATATTATCTTGCATATCAAAAGGTGTATAACCTTGGTAATTATTAAAATCTTTTTCCAAATAAATCACTCCCTAATAAATAATATTAAACTAAAATAAAAATATAACTAAAATCTAAAACTACTTGACTAAATATGATTAGTAACTATAAAATAAATATATATATTGTAAAGGAAGTGATAATATGACAATAAAAGAGATTTTAAATAAAGGAACTTTTATGCTAAAAGATAAGGATATAATTACTCCAAAATTAAAATCTAGATTATTATTACAATTTACATTAAAAAAGCCAAGGGAATATTTAATTATTTATGATAATAAAGAGATTTCCAAAAGCGATGAAGAAAAATACTTTCAAAATATTCAAAAGATAATAGATGGAATACCACTTCAATATATAACAAATAGTCAAGAATTTATGAAAATGAATTTTTTCGTAAATGATAAAGTATTAATACCGAGACATGATACAGAAATACTTGTTGAAGAAGTTATAAAAATAGGTAAAAAAATGAAAAATCCTAAGATATTAGATTTGTGTACAGGGACAGGAGCAATAGCAATATCACTTAAAAAGTATCTACCTAATAGCACAGTATATGCATCAGATATAAGTAAAGATGCATTAGAAATTGCTAAAAAAAATGCTGAAAGTAACAATATAAATGTTGAATTTTTTGAATCAGATTTATTTGAAAATATTCCAAATATAAAATTTGATATTATTGTATCAAATCCACCATATATAAGGGAAGATATAATACCAACTTTAGAAAAACAAGTACAAAATGAGCCTTATATTGCATTAAACGGTGGGATAGATGGATTAGATTTTTATAGAAAAATTGTAAATAAGTGTTATGATTATTTAAAATATAATAGTTATTTATGTTTTGAAATAGGATATGATCAAAAAATAGATGTAATAGAAATAATTGAAAATGAAAAGAAGTTTAAAGATATACATTGTATAAAAGATTTATATGATAATGATAGAGTAATTATAGCGAAAGTTGGTGATTGATATGTCATTTTCTTCTAATGCAAAAGAAGAGTTAAGTAAAATTAGTAATTTAACAAATAAGGAAATAGTTAAATTTGAATTAATTGGATATTTAATAAGTAGTAATACAAGTATTAGTAATAGCAAAATAAGGTATTCTACAGAAAGTGATTATAATATAAATAGATTTTCAAAATTATTAAATAATATGGACATATTAGATTATAAAATCGACTTACAAGGAAAGACATATTTTATTACTGTAGATAGAAAAAAATTGTTAAATATTATACATATAGAAAATGAAGAGATTATTTTGGAAAATATCAATAAAAAAGAAGAAAATATAAGAGCATTAGTAAGAGGAATATTTTTAGGAGCGGGATCAATAAATAATCCAGAAAACAAATATCATTTGGAAATAAGTTTAACAAATAAAAAAAATACTATTTATATAAAAGAATTAATAGAAGAATTTGATATTAAACTTAAGATTTTAGAAAAAGAAAAACAATATTCTTTGTATATTAAAGAAGGAGAAGAAATATCAAAATTCTTGGCTTTTATTGGCGCAAATAAAGCTGTTCTTAAATTTGAAGAAATCAGAGTTCAAAGAGAAATGAATAATAAGATAAACAGAATTGTTAATTGTGAAGCTGCAAATTTAAATAAAACAATAAATGCTGCTGTAAGTCAAATTGAAGCTATAGAATATCTTCAAAAAACAAAAAAATTTGATAAGCTAGAAGAAAATTTAAAAGAAATAGCATTAATAAGAGTTAAATATCCAGATATGCCTCTATCAGAACTTGGAAAGATGTTAAAAAATCCTGTTGGAAAATCTGGAGTAAATTATAGATTAAAAAAGATAATTGAAATAGCAGATGAATTTAAATTAGGTGGTAATATATGAAAGATAAAGGATTAGGAATATATATACATATTCCTTTTTGCAAGCAAAAATGTTATTATTGTGATTTTATATCATATTGTAACAAAGATAATTTAATTGATAGATATATAAAATCAGTAATTTGTGAAATTGAAAATTTTAAAGAAAAATATCAAGATAAATATCATGTAAATACAGTATATATAGGAGGAGGAACACCTTCATATATAGATGCAAAATATATAAAATTAATTTTAGATGCAATAAAAACTAATATACAAAATTTAGAAGATATAAAAGAAATAACTATAGAAGTAAATCCTGGAACTGTAACTGAAGAAAAATTAAATATATATAAGAAAATAGGTATTAATAGATTAAGTATAGGACTTCAAAGCACAAATGATACATTACTAAAAGAAATTGGAAGAATACACAATTTTAAAGAATTTTTAGAAACATATAATTTAGCAAGAAATGTAGGCTTTGATAATATAAATATTGATTTAATGTTAGGACTTCCTAATCAGACAATTCAAGATTTAAAAGAAAGTTTACTAGAAATTATAAAGTTAAATCCTGAACATATTTCTGTATATTCATTAATATTAGAAGAAAATACTCATCTTTATAATTTAGTTAACAATAAAAAATTAGTTCTTCCATCAGACGAATTAGAAAGAAATATGTATTGGTATGTAAAAGATACACTAGAATTAAATAATTATATACAATATGAAATATCTAATTTTTCTAAAAAAGGTTATGGATCAAAACATAACTTAGATTGTTGGAGCCAAAAAGAATATATAGGATTTGGAGCTGCTGCTCATTCATACATAGAAAACAAAAGATTTTCTAATTTAGAAAATCTTGAAGAATATATTAAAAATATAGAAAATGGTAATATAGAAAATAATATTACAATACATGAAATACAAGATAATCAAAATATGGAAAAAGAATATATGATGCTAGGACTAAGAAAAATAGAAGGAATAAGTATACAAGAATTTAAAAACAAATTTGGAGAAAATCCTATATATTTATTTAGAAATGAACTAAATAAATTAGTAAATGAAGGTCTATTAGAAATAGATAGTAATTATATAAAATTAACAAATAAAGGGTTAGATTTAGCAAATATGGTATGGAAAGAATTTGTATAGGTAACATACTAAAAAATAATAAAAAACCCATAAGAAAACCTTGTACTTTTTTATATAAAATGATATTATATACGAGTAATTAGAAAAGAAAGGTGTGTGTAATATTTTATGAAAATTTTAATAACTCGGAGCACATGGAATGCTTGCACATGCAGTTATAGATGAACTAAAAGAAAATAACGAGCTAATATGTACTGATGTAGAAGATTTGGATATAACAGATGAACAAAAAACAATTGAATTTGTAAATAATTTAAAACCAGAATATATAATAAATTGTGCTGCATATACAGCAGTAGATAAGGCTGAAGATGATAAAGTTTTAGCAGAAAAAGTAAATAGTATAGGACCTAAAAATTTAGCAAAAGCATCAAAAATTGCTGATTGTACATTAATTCATATAAGTACAGATTATGTGTTTGATGGTGAAAAAGATGTAAATGAAAGTTATAAAGAAGATGAAAAAATAGGACCAGTTACAGTATATGGAGAGACGAAAGCAAATGGAGAAAAGAACATAAGAGAAAATTGTGATAAATATTATATTTTTAGAACAGCATGGCTTTATGGAGAAGGAAACAATTTTGTAAGAACAATGCTTAAACTTGGAAAAGAAAAAGAAGAAATAAATGTTGTTGCAGATCAACATGGAAGTCCTACATATGCAGTTGATTTAGCTAGTATAATAAGTCAAGCAATTGATAAAAAAATACCTTATGGAATTTATCATACAACAAACCAAGGATTTACAACATGGTATGAATTCACAAAAGAGATTTTTGAATATGCAGGTATAAATTGTAAGGTAAATCCTGTAACATCAGAAGAATTTGTAAGACCTGCAAAAAGACCTAAAAATTCTAAACTTTCAAAAGATAAAATATTATCATTAGGTATAAAAATACCTGAATATAAAGATGCATTAAAAAGATATATAGAAAAAGAAATATAAACAATTAGGAGGTAATTATGAAAAATAGAAAAGGTATTATATTAGCAGGAGGAAGTGCTACAAGATTATATCCAATAACATGTGCAGTATCAAAGCAAATGTTACCTGTATATGATAAACCAATGATATTTTATCCATTATCAGCATTAATGATGGCTGGTATAAGAGAAGTATTAATTATTTCAACACCAATTCACTTAGATAGATTTAAGGAACTTCTAGGAACTGGTGAAAACTTAGGTATGAAATTTGAATATAAGGTTCAAGAAAAACCTGTAGGACTTGCAGATGCATTTATATTAGGAGAAGAATTTATAGGTGATGATAATGTTGCTTTAATATTAGGAGATAATATGATATATGGACCAAGAATTGAAAGAGTATTAAAAGCAGCAAACAAAGTAGAAGAAGGTGGAGTGATTTTTGGATATCAAGTTGCTGATCCTACATCATATGGAGTGGTTGAAATAGATGAAAATGGAAATGCAATATCTATAGAAGAAAAACCAGAAAATCCTAAATCTGATTTAGCAGTTCCAGGTATATATTTTTATGATAATGATGTAATTAATATAGCAAAAAATGTAAAACCATCAGAAAGAGGCGAAATAGAAATAACTGATGTAAATAAAGCATATATGGAAATGGGAAAATTAAAAGTTATTCCTCTTGGAAGTGGATATGCATGGTTTGATACAGGAACACCAGATAGGCTATCAGATGCTTCTGATTTTGTTAAAGCTATAGAATTAAGACAAGGAATACAAATAGCTTGCTTAGAAGAATATGCATATAATAATGGATGGATAAATGAGTCAAAAGTAAATCAAGCAATAGAAAAATATAAAAAGACAGAATATGGTAAGTATTTACAAAGAATGTTAGACAAAAAAGGAAAACAACAATATACAGAAATATTTAATAGCGAATTATTTGAGTAATATATAAAGAGGTAATATTTATGGGAAAATTTAAGAAAATTAATACTGAAATTGAAGGCGTATATATCATAGAACCAACAGTTTTTGGAGACAACAGAGGATACTTTATGGAGACATATAGTAAAAAAGATTTTGAAGAAATAGGAATTAATTATGAGTTTGTTCAAGATAATCAATCAAAATCTAAAAAAGGTGTATTAAGAGGTTTACATTTTCAAATTGAAAATACTCAAGGAAAATTAGTAAGAGTAATAAAAGGAAAAGTATTTGATGTAGCTGTAGATTTAAGACGTGATAGTAAAACATATGGAAAATGGGTAGGAGTAGAATTATCTGAAGAAAATAAAAAAATGTTTTTTATACCACCATATTTTGCACATGGATTTTTAGTATTATCAGATGAGGCAGAATTTACATATAAATGTACAGATATATATAATGCTTCTGCAGAATCAGGATTAATGTATAATGATCAAGATATTGGAATTAATTGGCCAGAAATTGATTCAGAAATAATAACATCAGAAAAAGATGCTAAATGGAAGACATTAAAAGAATTTACAGAAAGTGAAATTTGGAAAAATAAATAAGGGGGAATTAATAAATGATACAAGGAAATGTTATAAGAAGTAATAAAAATGTTGTTAAATATACAGTTATAGCAGTAGCAATAATAGTTTTAGTATTATTAACATTAATAATAGGATATTATTTTTATAGATTAAATAATGCAAAAATAGTATATACAAGTACAATAAATAAAACATTAGATAATTATACAAAAGCATTAACTAGTGATGAAGAAATTAAGACACAAGATACAAGTATAAAATTAAGTGCAAATATAAATGCAGAAGATGAGGAAGTAAAAAAAGTTGCAGAATATATTAATAAAATTGATTTAGGTGCAAATGTGCAAATAGATTATGAAGGACAAAAAGAATTAGTAAATTTAGATGTAAATTATGATAATGATAAAATAATTGATGGCCAAGTTTATTATGATTTAAATTATAAAGAGATTTATTTATATGTAGAGGATTTATTTGATAAATATTTTAAAATGGATATAAGTTCTTCAGAATATGATCAATTAAATGAGATGATGGAAGAACTTCTAGAAACTCAAAAAGAAATGAAAGTAGGCGAAAAAGTTTCACTTAATAAAGCATCAAAAATATTAAAAGAAAAGATTTCAAACAAATTAGTAGATGAATATTTTAGTAAAGAAAATACAGAAGTTATAATTGACGGAGAACAAGTAAAAACTAAAAAATTCAAATTATCACTAACACAAGTACAATTAGTAGATATTATAAGCTCAATTTGTAAAGAACTTTCTGAAGATGAAGAATTTTTAAATTGTTGGGAAGAAAAAGATAAAATAAAAGAAGGATTAGAAAACATAGTAGAGCAGTTTGATGATGTTGAAAAAGATGAAGAAAACAAAATAGAATTCGGAATTTATACAAAAGGTTTAACAAATGAATTTATAAAATTTGATGTAGCAGTATCAGATAAAGAAAATAGTGTAGTTTTAGAAATTGTTAAAAATTTTAAAGATACATATTCTTACCAAATTATGTTAAAAGAAAATGAAGAAGAACAACAAAAAATTCAAGGAACATTAAAAATAGAGGAAGTAGATAAAGATACATATAAATATGACTTTTTAATAACTATTCCTGAATTTGGAGATTTAAGATTGAATGTTGAAATTTCTAATAAGATGAATCAAGGAATAGATACTATAAATAAGGCAAATAGTGTAAATATTGAAGAATTAACACAAAATGATTTATTAAAAATACAAGAAAATATACAAAAAATGAAAATATATGAACTTATTAATCCATTGATTTCATCATCACTTAATTTAACATTAAATGATAATGATAATAATAGTACTAATACTAATACTATTCCACAAACAAATAATACACAAATATCTTCTAATAGTGTAAAATCTTATTCTGGAGATATGGTGGTTTCATATCAAGTTCCTTCAACTTTTAAAAGTGGAAGTTATATTAGTGAAAACTATAAGACATATGAAAAAGGAGATAATGTAGAAGTAACTATTACAGTAGAAACTAATACTTTAGAAGATTTTAGTAAAGAAATTGATAGTAGTAAAGAATATTTTGAAAAATTAGATGATTATAAAAATGTTAATGTTTCAGATATTCAAACATTAGAAGTTAATGGAAAACAAGTGAAAGCTAAAACTCTTAATTATACATATGTAAGTTCAGTATCAAGTGATTATAATGTAGAATATAAAAATATGTATATTTATTATCCAATTGATAATAAAAATAATTTAAATTTAGAAATAGAAGGCTATGATAAAATGACTAAAGGAGAATTAAATCAATTCTTAAATTTAAGCATATCAAAATAAAGAAAGGAATTTAATTTATGAAAAATATATTAGTAACAGGAGCTGCTGGTTTTATAGGAGCAAACTTTGTAGAATACTTTGTACAAAAGCATCCAGAATATAATGTAATAGTATTAGATAAACTTACTTATGCAGGAAATATTCATAATTTAGATAATGTTAAAGATAAAATAACATTTATTAAAGGTGATATATGTGATTTTGAATTTGTATTAAATTTATTTAAAGAATATAAAATAGATGGAGTAATACATTTTGCAGCAGAATCTCATGTTGATAATAGTATTAAAAATCCATTTGTATTTACTCAAACAAATGTAGTAGGTACACATACACTTCTAGAAGCTGCTAAAAGAACATGGGGAGAAGAAAGTCAAAACAAATTTGTACATATATCAACAGATGAAGTTTATGGATCTTTAGGGGAAGAAGGATATTTTACAGAAAAATCACCAATTAAACCTAGTAGTCCATATTCATCTTCAAAAGCAAGTTCAGATTTAATAGCTTTAGCATATAAAGAAACATATAAGATGAATATAAATGTTACTAATTGTTCAAACAATTATGGTCCATATCAACATAATGAAAAATTAATTCCTCATATGATTAAATTAGCACTAAATAATGAAAAATTACCAGTTTATGGAACAGGAAAAAATATAAGAGACTGGTTATATGTAGAAGACCATTGTGAAGCAATTGATTTAGTATTTCACAAAGGAGTAGCTGGAGAAAGATATAATATTGGCGGACACAATGAAAAAAGAAATATTGATATAGTTAAACTTATTTTAAAAAGATTAGAAAAGTCAGAAGATTTAATAGAATATGTTGAAGATAGAAAAGGACATGATTATAGATATGCAATTGATCCAACAAAAATAAAAAATGAACTTGGATGGTATCCAAAAACAAAATTTGAAGATGGAATATTAAAAACAATAGATTGGTATATAGATAATCCAGATTGGTTAAAATAAAAAATAAATCCTCTATAAAGAGGATTTATTTTTTATTCTAAAATGTAATTACCAATCATAAAGAATGGCCAGTAATTATCATAACCTTGAAATTTATATACTCCAGGAAGTTCTGAATAAGTTTTAAAGAAATAAGTATAAGATATTTTTTTAGTACGATCAGTGGCATGTCTTTCTAAAGATGCATCAAATATATATTCTGTTCCATTAATATTTACTATTGTCCAAGTATGTGCAGTATATCCACCACCAGAAGCTCTAGTTTCACCTGTAGCACAATATGCATCTAAACCAAGAACTCTACACATTCCAGCAAATGTACCTGCAAAGTTTTTACAATTAAATCCATCTTTATGATATAAGTGGTTTACTAGATATTTATACATTGTTTTTACTTTAGTATATGTAGGCATACTAGAATTTGTATATTTTTTGATTAGTTTTTCATAATCTTTGTAATAACTACTATATCCTGAATTTTTAAATTCTTTATCAGGAACTAAATTTATTTTATTTAATTGTTGTTTTCTATCTCCAGTAACAGCATATTTTACATCAGAATAATCTCCATATATATTTTTGTTACTTTTCTTTTTATATGCTTTTATTTTATAATAGTAAACTCTACCTTGGGTTAGGGCCTTATCAGTATAAGAAGTTTTTTTAGAAGATACTGTAGTTATTTTTCTATATCTACCATTTTCTGATGTTGATCTATATATAACATAACCTTTAACAGTGCTTATTTTATCCCAAGATAATTTTACTGTTTTTCCAGTATAATTTATCTTTTTTATATTTGCTTTTGCTAAAGGTGTTTTTGTTTTAATATCTGAAAAACTACCATAAACTTTTCCTGAAGAAGTATTAGAATAACATCTAATTTTATAATAATAAGTAGTATATGCTTTTATATTTTTATCAGTATAACTAGTTTTTTTGGAGTTAATTAAAGTTTTAATTCTTTTATATGTACCTTTTTTACTAGTAGAACGATAAATTTGATATCCATCAGCACCATTTGCAATAGACCATTTTAATAAAGCACTATTATTTTTGCTTGTTATTGTTAAATCCATTGTTTTTGTAAATATAACTTTTGGAACATTTGAATAACAGCTATAATATTTTGTACCATTTATAATTTTATATGTACGAATTCTATAATAATATGTTTTTCCAGTTGTTTCAGGAGTAGTATCAATATAAGAAGTTTTTGCTTTATCAACAGTTGCTAAAAGTTTATATTTTTTTGTTGTAGAAGTTTTTCTTTCAATTTCATATCCATCAATATCTATAGAAGGTTTTTTCCAAGATATTTTAATACCATTATTTTTTAAAGTGGCTTTAACATTAGTTGCTGTAGGTGGAACAACATTAAAAGGTATAATTCTATTTCCATAATAGTCACCTATTCCTATAATAGATAGATAAGTTGGTCCCATTGGAGTAGCTTTGTCATATGAAGGATAAGATATAGTATAGTCAGTTCCTTCTTTTAAAGTCTTTCCTTTATATTTTATACTTTTTATTTTAGGTTTAATAATTTTTCCGTTGTATGCTTGATCAGGAATAGCACTAACAGTTACTTTTTCTATTGAGTATTTACAAATAGTAAAAACAGAGGTTTTTGTTCCTTTGTATTTACCAATACCAGTTACAGTAACTTGCGCACTTCCAATTCCAATTTTAACATTATTACTGTAAGAAACTTTATAATCTGTTCCTTTTTTTAATGGAATTATATGTCCTTGACCATCTGATTTACCTAATGTTGCAGAAGGTTTTATTGCTTTTCCAGTATATTCATATATATAATTAGGAAGAGTTAAATAATAATCATAACCTTTAGAAATGTCTATTTTAGAACTTGCTGCATTTGAAGTATTTGTTGGTAGAATTAAAAACATAACAAATAGAAATGATATAAAAGTACTAAAAATAAGTAATTTCTTTTTTAATTTCATAATAAAATCCCCTTTCAAAATTTGTTTTATATATTTTATACCTTTGATAAAAATTTTTCAATAAATATGGAAAGAAAAGTAAAAAAATGATATAATAATTTTATTAAAATAAAAGGGAGATTAATATGCCAAAATTTTTCGTCGAAAGTAGTCAAATTAAAGATGATAAAATAACTATATTAAATAGTGATGTAAAACATATACAAAAAGTATTAAGAAAAAATGTTGGTGACAAATTGGAAATATGTAATAAAGATGATAGTAATAATTATATATGCCAGATAGAACAGTTAAATAAAGATAATATAGTTTGTAAAATAAATAAAAAAATAGATATACAATCAGAATCTAATGTATATATAAATATATTTCAAGGATTACCTAAATCAGATAAAATGGAATTTATAATTCAAAAATGTGTTGAGCTAGGAGTATCTGAAATAACACCACTTGCCATGAAAAGATGTGTTGTTAAAATAGATGCTAAAGATGAAAACAAAAAAATTGAAAGATGGAAAAAAATATCAGAAGTTGCATCTAAACAATGTGGTAGAAATGTAATTCCAAAGATAAATAATATTACATATATAAAAAATATTTGTAATTTATGCCAAGATTATGATATAGTATTAGTAGCTTATGAAGAGGAAAAAAATAATAAATTAAAGACTATATTAAAAGAAATCTCTAATAGATGTAATAATAAATTACTTAAAATAGCTGTAATAATAGGGCCAGAAGGTGGAATAGATAAAGAAGAAATAAATATTCTAAAAGATATAGATAATACTAAAATAATAACATTAGGAGGTAGAATATTAAGAACAGAAACTGTAGCACTAGCAGTATCTAGTATTATAATGTATGAATTAGAAGGATAATTTTAAGGAGGAAAAATGGAAGAAAATACAAATGTGGAAAACAAAAATAAAAGAAGTAATGAGTTATATAAAAAATTATTTAAAAATATATTCATAGCAATATTAGTAATGATATATTTTATATTTATTAATCTAGGTAGCTTTAATATAGCACATGAAATATTTTTAACAGATATAAAGGTATTTTCAATTATCATATTAGGAATATCAATTATCATTTTTGAAAAAGCTTATGAAAAAGATAGTAGTGAACTTGCTTTACATGGCATAGAAACTTTAATTTTAGCATGCCATACATTATCTGTTATACATATAACTAATATTTTTAATTTTGATTTTAAATATTATATTTTAACATCATCATATATTTTTGCAATATATTATGTATTTAAGGATATATTAATATATACAAAAGAAAATAGAAAATACTTAGAAAGTCTAAGTGACATACCAGATATTGTTAAAAAAGTTGAACCTTCAAAAAAAGAAGCAAAAAAGAAAAATAAATCTGAAGAAAATTTAAATGAGGAAAAGCAAATAGAAGTTAAAGAAGTAAAAGATAATAAAACAAAGACAAAAACAAAAACAAAAGCTAGTACTAAAAAAACAACTACAAAGAAAAAAACGACTACTTCAAAAACTAAAAAGACAGATGAAAAAGTTAAAAGTGAAAAAACTAAAAGTGAAAAACCAAAAAGAAAAACAACTAAAACAAAAAAAGAAAATGTAGAAGAGAATAAAGATATAGAAAATAAACCTAAAAAAAGGGGAAGACCAAAAAAGAAGGTGGAATAATAAATGATTAAAAGTATGACAGGATTTGGAAGATGCAATTTAGTAAAAGATTTAAGAGAATATCAAGTAGAAATAAAATCTGTAAATCATAAATATAATGACGTAAATATTAAACTTCCAAGAAGTATAGGCTATTTAGAAGAAGATATAAGAAAAGTAGTTTTATCTAAAATAAAAAGGGGAAAAATAGAAGTATATATATCTTTTGATAATTATAGTGATGAAGGAAAAAATATAAGAATAAATAAAGAGATTGCAAAAATTTATATTAATAATTTAAAAGAATTAGCAGATGAAGAAAACATATCATCAAATATTGAGGTTACTGATATATCTAAATTTCCAGATGTTCTTACAATAAAAAATAATGAAAATGAAGAAAAAATAAAAGAAGAAGTAATATCTGCTGTAAATGAAGCAGTAGAAAAACTAATTAATATGAGAAAACTTGAAGGAGAAAAGATTGCTAATGATTTATTAGAAAGAATAAATAAAATAGAAGTTATTTCTAAAGAAATTTCTGAACTTTCTACTGGACTTATTGATGAATATATAGTAAAATTAGAAAATAGAATAAAAGAAATATTAAAGACAGAAGAAATAGATAAATCAAGATTAATGCAAGAAGTAGTAATATATGCAGACAAATGCTCAATTGAGGAAGAATTAACAAGACTTAGTAGCCACATATATCAATTTAAAAATTTATTAAATTCAGATGAAGCAATAGGTAAAAAGATAGATTTCTTAATACAGGAAATGAATAGAGAAACAAATACAATTGGATCAAAATCAGTAAATTTGGAGATAACAAATAGAGTAATAGATATAAAAACACAATTAGAAGATATTAGAGAACAAATTCAAAATATAGAATAGAAAGGGTGAATTTTATGCAATTAGTTAATATAGGATTTGGAAACATTGTTTCTGCTAATAGAATAGTTGCAATTGTAAGTCCAGAATCAGCACCAATAAAAAGAATGGTGCAAGAGGCGAAAGATAATAAAACAGCAGTAGATGCTACTTATGGAAGAAGAACGAGAGCTGTTTTAATAATGGATTCAGGACATGTTATATTATCTGCTGTTCAACCAGAAACAGTAGCTGGAAGAGTAGATAAAGATATTTCACAAGAAGAAAATTAAGGAGGCGATTTTAAATGATAGTAAAACCAACTGTAACAGAATTATTAAAAAAAGCAAAAAATAGATATGAATTAGTAATAGCTACTTCAAAAAGAGCAAGACAAATTGCTAATGGAGATGAACCTAGAACAAATGTTAAAGAAGAATCACCAGTAACTATTGCTGCAAATGAAATAGCAGAAGGAAAAGTTGAAATAGTTAAAGAAGATGAGGAATAGAAAATAAGGAGCTAAAAATGAAAAAAAATATAATATCAATTTCAGGAGAATTGGCTAGTGGTAAAGGTACAGTATCTAAAATACTAATGAAAGAACTAAATTATGGAGTATACAGAAACGGAGAATATGTTAGAAAATTAGCTAAAGATATGGGGCTAGATATAACAGGATTTAATGTGTATGTTGAAAAACATCCAGAAATAGATATTCAGATAGAAAAAAGTGCAGCAGAATATGCAAAAATTCATGATAATTTTATAATAGATGCAAGATTAGGGTGGTATGCAGTACCAAATTCTTTTAAAGTATATCTTAAAGTAGATATAGATGTGTCTGCCAAAAGAGCATTTTATGACAAAGATAGAAAAAATACAGAAAAATTTGATACCATAGAAGAACAAAAAGAAGATATTATAAAAAGATATAAAATGGAAAACGAGCGATATTGGAATTTATACAAAATTAGAAGAGATGATATGTCAAATTATGATTTAGTAATAGACACTACAAATCTTACTCCTAATGATGTGGCAAAAAAGATTAAAGAAGAATATTTTAAATGGTTAGAAAAATAAAAAAACACTTGAAATTAAAAAAAATAAGTGTTAATATATTATAAAATATAAAAACAAAAACATAGACAAGATAAATAGAACAATAACTTTTAGAGAGCCAAAGGTAGCTGAAAATTTGGTAAGTAAAATCTATTTATTATCACTTTGTTGTTGCTAAACTGAAATGATAGTAAGTTTTGCCGTATATCTGCGTTAAAGAAAATTAAGAGAGTAATTTTAATTACTAAATTAGGTGGTACCGCGGAAAGTTATCCATTTCGTCCTAAAATATAGGCGAAATGGATTTTTTGATTTTATTTAAGGAGGAAAAATTATGAGAGAATTAAAAATTAAAGGAATTTACAAACATTTTAAGGGAGATTATTACTTAGTAGAAGATATAGTAATACATAGTGAAACAAGAGAAAAATTAGTTTTATATAGACCACTATATGGAGATTTAAATATATTATATGTAAGACCACTTGATATGTTTTTAAGTGAGGTAGATCATAATAAATATCCAGAGGTTAAGCAAAAGTATAGATTTGAATTACAAGAAATAAAAAGTAAAAATAAGTAAGGAGGAATATTTATGTATAAAAAAGTTGATTTACAAAATGGATTTGTTGGGATGGAACAAGAAATAGCAAAAGTATGGAAAGATAAAGACATTATAAAGAAAAATTTTGCTATGAATGAAGGTAAAAGATATTTTACTTTTTATGATGGACCTCCAACAGCTAATGGAAAACCACATGTTGGACATATTGAAACAAGAGTTATGAAAGACATAATTCCAAGATACAAAGTTATGAAAGGATATAAAGTAATTAGAAAAGCTGGTTGGGATACACATGGACTTCCAGTAGAACTTGAAATAGAAAAGAAACTTGGAATATCAGGAAAAGAACAAATAGAAGAATATGGTGTAGAAAAATTTGTTAAAGAATGTAAAGAAAGTGTATTTACATATGTTTCTATGTGGGAAGAAATGACAAATAAAGTAGGATTTTGGGTTGATATGGATAATCCATATGTTACGTATCATAATGAATATATAGAATCTGTATGGTGGGCATTAAAACAAATGTGGGAAAAAGGTCTTTTATATGAAGGACATAAAGTTATGCCATATTGTCCAAGATGTGGAACAGCTTTATCTTCACATGAAGTTGCACAAGGTTATAAAGATGTAAAAGATTTAACTTGTATTGCTAAATTTAAAGTAAAGGGAAAAGAAAATACATATATTTTAGCTTGGACTACAACACCTTGGACATTACCATCAAATTTAGCATTATGTATTAATAAATCTTATACATATGTAGAAGTAAAAGCAAATATAGGAACAGATGATGAACCAAAATATGAAAATTATATATTAGCAAAAGATTTATTAGAATCAGTATTAAAAGAAACTCCTTATGATATAGTAAAAGAATTTAAAGGAGAAGAATTACTTGGAACAGAATATGAAAGATTAATGCCTTTTGGTAAAATCGAAGGAAAAGCATTTGTAGTAATTCATGGAGACTATGTAAATCTAGAAGATGGTACAGGTATTGTACACATTGCCCCAGCATATGGTGAAGATGATAGTTTAGTTTCAAAACAAAACGGAATTACATTTATAAATTTAGTAGATAAATCAGGAAAATTTGTAAAAGAAGTTGAACCTTGGGCAGGTAGATTTGTAAGAGATTGTAATGAAGATATTTGTAAATGGCTTGCTGAAGAAAATAAATTATTTAGCAAAGAAAAACATTTACACTCATATCCACATTGTTGGAGATGTGATACACCATTACTTTATTATCCAAAAGAAAGTTGGTTTGTTGCTATGAGTAGATTAAGAAATGAATTAGTAGCAAACAATAATAAAGTTAACTGGTATCCAGATACAATAAGAACAGGAAGATTTGGAAAATTCTTAGAAAATGTAATCGATTGGGGAATTTCAAGAGATAGATATTGGGGAACTCCACTTCCAATATGGTCTTGTGAATGTGGACATCAAGAATGTATAGGAAGTATAAAAGAATTAAAAGAAAAAGCAATAGATTGTCCAGATGAAATAGAACTACATAAACCATATATAGATAATGTACATTTAAAATGTCCAAAATGTGGTAAAGAAATGCATAGAGCAAAAGAAGTAATAGATTGTTGGTTTGATTCTGGTTCAATGCCTTTTGCACAATGGCATTATCCATTTGAAAATAAAGAAATGTTTGATAACAATTTCCCTGCAGGATTTATTTCAGAAGCAATAGATCAAACAAGAGGATGGTTTTATACATTAACAGCAATTGGAACAGCTTTATTTGGAAGAAGTCCATTTGAAAATTGTATAGTATTAGGTCATGTTCTAGATGAAAAAGGACAAAAAATGAGTAAATCAAAAGGAAATGGCGTAGATCCAATGGAATTGCTAGATACAGTTGGTGCAGATGCTACACGTTGGCATTTCTATACTGTAAGTGCACCATGGCTTCCTACAAGACTTGGACTAAATAATGTACAAGAAACACAAAGAGGATTTTTAAGTACACTTTGGAATGTATATTCATTCTATGTTCTTTATGCAGAAATAGATAAATTTAATCCATTAGAATATAAAGATTTTAAAATAACTAATGTAATGGATAAATGGATAATTTCAAAATTAAATACATTAGTACAAAAAGTAGATGAAGATTTAGCAAATTATGATATAACATCAGCAGCATTAAAAATCGAAGATTTTACAGATGAATTATCAAATTGGTATGTACGTAGAAATAGAGAAAGATTTTGGTCACAAGAATTAACAGATGAAAAAATAGGAGCATATGTAACTTTATATAATGTATTAGTTACATTAATTAAAATTGCAGCACCATTTATTCCATTTATGACAGATGAAATCTATCAAAATTTAGTTGTAGGTTTAGATAAAAATGCTCCAGAAAGTGTTCATTTATGTTTATGGCCAGAAGTTAATAAAGATACAATTGATAGTAAACTAGAAGAAGAAATGGACTTAGCATATAAGATTGTTAAACTTGGAAGAAGTGCAAGAAATTCTGCAAATATTAAAAATAGGCAACCACTTTCTAAAATGTTAATTTCTATTAATACTTTACCTGAATATTATGCAAGTATAGTAAAAGAAGAATTAAATGTTAAAGATATAGAATTTGGTGCTGAAATGTCAGAATATGTTAATTTTGAAATAAAACCAAATCTTCCAGTACTTGGAAAAGAATATGGAAAATTAATTCCAAGAATTAAAGAAGAAATATCTAAGAAAAATCAAATGGATTTAGCAAATACAGTAAAAAATGGTAAAGTAGAATATATTGAAATAGATGATACTCAAATTGGACTAAATCAAGAAAATCTACTTGTAACAATGCAAGGAAAAGATGGATTTGCATTTAGTGGAGAAGGAGAAATAGGAGTAGTGTTAGATACTCATATTACAGAAGAATTAAAAGAAGAAGGATATTTAAGAGAAGTATTATCTAAAGTTCAAAATATGAGAAAAGATAAAGGATTTGAAGTATTAGATAGAATTAATTTATATATTGAAGGAAATAAGACTTTAGAAGAGGTAATTAAAAAATTTGAAGATATAATTAAACATGATACTTTAGCAGAAAATATAATCTATAATTCTTCAAGAGATTCTTATACTGAAACTTCAATTAATGGTGAAAAATTAAATATTGATGTTGAAGTCATAAAATAACAAAGAAACCATAGTTTGTATACTATGGTTTCTTTTTGGGGCTTCCAACGGGAATTGAACCCGTGACCTCAGCCTTACCAAGGCTGCACTCTACCAACTGAGCTATAGAAGCAAGATAAATATATTATATATGAGAAAAAGTAAAAAGTAAATAGGAAGCATCAATCTTGTATTTCAAAAATTGAGTTGTTTAATCTTAATTTAATCATTATTTAAATTTTAATAGACAAAAAAATAGATTTATGCTATTATATTATATGAATTTAAATAAAAATAAGAGGTGCAATATAGATGAAAATAGGTATAGTTGGACTTCCTAATGTAGGTAAAAGTACAATGTTTAATAGTATAACAAAAGCAGGAGCAGAGTGTGCTAATTATCCATTTTGTACAATAGAACCAAATGTAGGAGTAGTTCCAGTTCCAGATGAAAGAATAGATAATTTAGCAAAAATGTACAATCCACAAAAAGTAACACATGCTGTAGTGGAATTTGTTGACATTGCAGGATTAGTTAAAGGGGCAAGTAAAGGAGAAGGACTAGGAAATAAATTCTTATCACATATAAGAGAAGTAGATGCTATTTGTCAAGTGGTAAGATGTTTTGAAGATTCTAATGTTGTACATGTAGATGGAAGTGTAGATCCAATAAGAGATATAGAAACAATAAATTTAGAATTAATATTTGCAGAT
Organism: uncultured Clostridia bacterium; assembly: GCA_947627935.1. Taxonomy (GTDB): domain Bacteria; phylum Bacillota; class Clostridia; order TANB77; family CAG-508; genus CAG-269. The sequence continues at coordinate 113,593 of CANQXY010000001.1, forward strand.
ATAGAAACAGTAGATAAAAGAATTGATAAAGCTAAAAAATCATTAAAAGCTGATAAAAAATTCCAATTTGAGATAGATTTATTAGAAAAAATAAAGAAAAACTTAGAAGATGGAATTCCAGCAAGAGCATTAGAATATTCAGAAGAAGAAAAAGAAATAGTAAAAGATTTATTTTTATTAACAACAAAACCAATTATATATATAGCAAATATATCAGAATCACAATTAGAAATGCCAGATAGAGAAGAAATGGTAATTAAAGTAAAAAATTATGCTAAAAATGAAGGGGCAGATGTTGTTACATTATGTGTAAAAATAGAAGAAGAATTATCTGGATTAGATGATAATGATAAAATAGAAATGCTAGAAGCATTAGGATTAGAAGAATCAGGATTAGATAAACTAATTAAAAAGAGTTATGATTTATTAGGACTTATGTCTTTCTTAACAGCTGGAGAACCAGAAGTTAGAGCATGGACAATAAAGAAAGGAACAAAAGCACCTGAAGCTGCAGGAAAGATACATTCAGACATTCAAAGAGGATTTATAAAAGCAGAAGTTGTATCATATGATGATTTAATGAAAGAAGGATCAATGGTTGCAGCAAGAGAAAAAGGCTTAGTACGTTCTGAAGGAAAAGAATATATAATGCAAGATGGAGATATTGTATTATTTAAATTTAATGTATAAAGGAGAAAAGAATATGGGAGATAATCAAAATCAAAATAATAATCAAGAACAAGAATTAGATATAAATCAATTAATGCAAATAAGAAGAGATAAATTAACAGAGTTACAAGAACAAGGAAAAGATCCTTTTCAAATAACTAAATTTAATAGAACAAATACAGCAGGAGAGATTAAGAAAAATTATGAAGATTTCGAACAAAAAGATGTAACTGTTTGTGGAAGAATAATTGCAAAGAGAATAATGGGAAAAGCTTCTTTTTGTACTATTTTAGATAGTGATGAAAAAATACAAAGTTATGTTAGTATAAATGATTTAGGAGAAGAAAGCTATAAATTATTTAAAACATATGATATAGGAGATATAATTGGAATTACAGGTTTTGTATTTAAAACAAGAACAGAAGAAATATCTGTTCATGCTAAAGAAGTAACTTTACTTTCTAAGTCATTAAGACCATTACCTGAAAAATTTCATGGTTTAAAAGATCCTGATTTAAGATATAGACAAAGATATACAGATTTAATAGTAAATCCTGAAGTTAAAAAAACTTTTGAAATAAGAAGTAGAATTATAAAAGAAATGAGAAATTTCTTAGATAATAAAGGATTTATAGAAGTTGAAACTCCAATATTGAATACAATAGCAGGAGGAGCTACTGCAAAACCATTTATTACACATCATAATGCATTAGATATAGATATGTATCTAAGAATAGCACCAGAATTATATCTAAAAAGATTAATTGTTGGTGGTTTTGATAAAGTATATGAAATAGGTAGATTATTTAGAAATGAAGGTATGGATTTAAAACATAATCCAGAATTTACTTCAATGGAGTTATATTCAGCATATGAAGATTATAATGATATGATGAATATAACAGAAGAAATGGTATCAACAATTGCTAAAAATATATTAGGAACAACAAAAATAACTTATCAAGGTCAAGAAATTGATTTAACTCCAAATTGGAAAAAGATGACTATGATAGAAGCAATAAAAGAGGTAACAGGTATTGACTTTAATGAGATTAATACAGATGAGGAAGCAATTAAAATAGCAGAAGAAAAGGGATTAGAAATAGAACCAATTAAGAAAAATAGAGGAAATATTATAAATATATTCTTTGAAGAATATGTTGAAGAAACATTAATTCAACCAACATTTATATATGACTATCCAGTAGAAGTTTCACCACTTACAAAAAGAAAACCATCAGATCCAAGATTAACAGAAAGATTTGAATTATTTATAGGTGGAAGAGAATATGGAAATGCATATTCAGAGTTAAATGATCCAATAGACCAATATGAAAGATTCAAAAAACAAGTAGAAGCAAGAGAAGCTGGAGATGAAGAAGCAAACATGATGGATGAAGATTTTGTAAATGCTTTAGAAATAGGATTACCTCCAACAGGAGGACTTGGAATGGGATTAGATAGATTAGTTATGCTATTTACTGATTCTGCATCAATAAGAGATGTATTACTATTTCCAACAATGAAACCATTGGCAGACCATTAATAAAAATGCTTATGTACATAAGAAAAAAATGAGAATGGCAGTGTGAAAAAATGCATTTTGAAAACTCAGATAAACCTGTAAAAATTTATAATCCAAATGAGAGAAGGTAAATACATGAGCAAAGAAAGTATACCAGGAAAAGTAGTAAGAAGTATTATTGCAGAAATATTAATTGAAAGAGCAAATTGTATAGCGGATATGGCTAATAAAATTTCAATGGAAGAAATAAAAGAATCAGGATTTACCACAGATTATTCCGGAGAAATAGGATGGACAGCTTGTGGGACAAGAGCATTATCAGACGATATTAGAGAAGGAATAATGCCTTTAGAAGAAGCAATAGAATATCTTACTACATTTGAAAGGAAAGAAGCAAAAAGAAGATGCAAAGTGTGGTTAAATGAAAAGGAAAAAGATATGGAAAGGTAAATTTTAATATAAAAAAGGAAGTAAAACTATGGAAGAAAACTATTTAGATAGAATTAAATATGAAAAAATTGGTGAAACGAAAGATTCTAAAGAACGTCAATTAAACTGGAATATTGCATTTGGATTGCAAGCAGTAGATAATCTCACACCTTCTAAATATATGGTAGATTTAGCAACTGAAAATATTATTGGTAAAAAAAGTTATGAGGTTGTTGAAGAACAAGTAAGAAAGTATTATGAAAATGCTGACAACAAAAAAACAGATAAAAGTGA
>CANQXY010000002.1 GCA_947627935.1 uncultured Clostridia bacterium
GAGCAAAGGGAGTTATTATCAAAGATAATAGACTTAATATTAAGAAGGAAAATAGATAATAATGAGATAACAGAGAGGTTAATAAGAAAGATAGAAAAAAGAGGAGGTGGAGAGATGTTAGCAGTATTAGAGATGATAGATAAAGAAAATAGAAAGATTTTAAATAGAGGAATAAGAAAAGGGAAACAAGAAGGAATAAAAGAAGGGAAAGAAGAAGGAATAAGAGAAGGAAAAAAGGAAATAGCAAAAATACTAAAACAGAAATCAAATTCAACAGAATTCATAATGGAAGTTACAGGATTAAGTAAGAAAGAAATAGAAGAGTTATAAATATATTTAAGAAGTTATTTAATAACTTCTTGTTTTTTATGATATAATAATTATTGTAATAATAAAATAAATTATATAGTTTAAATTAAAGGAGTAAAAAGTTATGAATAAATATATGAAAAAAGCAAAAGAAAATGCAGATAAAGGAATACAAAATAATGAAGGAGGACCATTCGGAGCAGTAATAGTTGATAAAAATGGAAATATTATTTCAAATGGTAATAATAAAGTTTTTAAAGATAAAGATCCAACAGCTCATGCTGAAATAGTAGCAATTCGCGAAGCTTGTAAAGTTTTAAATACTAATGATTTATCTGGTTATATTTTATATACTTCTTGTGAACCTTGTCCAATGTGCTTATCTGCTATAATTTGGGCAAATATTAGTGAAGTGTATTTTGGATGTACTAAAAAAGATGCAGCAAATATTGGTTTTAGAGATGATGATATTTATGAATTTATAAAAGGTAATAATAAAATGATTTCTCTTAAACAAATGGATAGAGAAGATTGTATAGAAACTATGAAACAATATCAAAAAAATAATGGAATAATTTATTAAAATATAATTTATATGAGTAAGCATTTACTTAAATAGTAAGTGCTTTTTTCATTTTAATACTGGAAAAACAATCCTTTGACTATATAAAAATGTTCATGTTAAAATAATATTGGGTGATATTATGTCAATCAAACAAAAGATAATTTTTATAATTTTAATAAGTATATTTTTGATTATTTTACAAACGTTCTTTACATATAGTGTAAAAGCAAGTAATACTATTACTTTAACATACATATATAACACAGACAATACTGTAACAGTAAAGGCAACATCAGATATAGGATTTAAAGATACAAAACCAACATGGAATTTAAGTAAAAATAAATTAACATATACAAAACTTTATAATACAAATGAAAGTTATTATACAACATTTACATTATTAAATGGAATAAATAAAAAAATTAAAATAAATGTTACACAAATTGATAAGATAGGACCTAGTATTACAACCAAATATTTATATGATGAAGTAAATGATACTGTAACAGTTAGTATAATATCAAATGAAATTATGAAAAATACAAAACCAACATGGAAATTAAGCCAAGATAAGCTTACATATACTAAAAAATATTATAGTAACGAATTATATTATACAGATGTACAAGATAAATATGGAAATATTACTAAAGTTAAATTAAATATAAATCAAATTAAAGGTCCTCAAATAAAAACAGAATATATATTTAATGAACAAACAAATACAGTAACCGCAAAAATTAAATCAAATAAAATTTTGGAAGATACAAAACCAACATGGAAATTAAGTAAAGATAAATTAACATATACAAAAACATTTGATAAAAATCAAGTTTATATTACACCAGTACAAGATTTATATGGAAATATTACAAATGTTAAAATAAATATAAATAAAGTAGATATAGTAGGACCTATGATAAATGTAAGTTATAAATATAGTGATGATAAAAGGTCAGTTTTAGTTAGTTTAAATTCGAATGAAGTTATGGCAAATACAAAACCAACATGGACTTTAAGTAAAGATAAAAAAACATATACAAAAACATTTGATGAAAATCAAATATATAAAACGACGGTAGAAGATATATATGGAAATATTACAACTGTAAAAATATCAATAACTCAAATAAAAACACAACCATTAAATGGAATAGATGTATCTGTGTATCAAGGTACAATAGATTGGAAGAAAGTAAAATCATCAGGAATAGATTTTGCTATAATAAGAGCAGGATATAGAGGATATGGAACAAATGGTACATTAGTAGAAGATTCTATGTTTTCAAAAAATGTATTAGGAGCTATAGCTAATAAAATAGATGTAGGAATATATTTTTATACACAAGCGATAACAATAGATGAAGCTAAAGAAGAAGCAAGATTTGTATTAAACTTAATAAAAAAATATGGAATAAAACTTACATATCCAATAGCAATTGATACAGAATTAAGTAATGCTAATCCACAATATTCAGGTAGAGCTGATAATTTATCTAAACAAGAAAGAACTAAAATTGTTAAAGCATTTTGTGATACAATAAAAAATGCAGGATATATACCTATGATTTATGCAAATAAATACTGGCTAAATGATAATTTAGATATGTCAAAATTAAGTAGTTATGATATATGGCTTGCACATTATACAGAAAAAACAGACTATAAAGGAAATTATACTATGTGGCAATATACAAGTACAGGAAAAGTTGATGGAATATCAGGAAATGTTGATAAAAGTTATTGCTATAAGAAATATAATTAAATAATAATTGCTATTTAAAAATTTAAGATATTTAATATTGACTATTTTAATATACTTGATATAAAATACATTTATTATATTATAAATAAATTAAGGGTAAAAATAAGATGAAAAAAATAATTGAATTAACAAAAACATTATTTAATAAATATAAAGAAATAATAATGTATGGAATAATGGGTGTATTAACAACAATTGTTAATATTATAGTCTTTGCTATATGTGAAAAAATAATTGGTATTAATGCATTAGTAAGTAATGTAATAGCTTGGATAGTTTCTGTAATATTTGCATATATAACTAATAAATTATTTGTTTTTGAAAGTAAAAGTTTTAAAAAAGAAATACTTATAAAAGAGATAATATCTTTTACATCAGCTAGAATTTTTTCTCTACTTTTAGAAGAAGTTATAATATATGTTATGATAGATATAATGAATATAAATTCTTTAATTGTAAAAGTATTTTCAAATATAGTTGTTATAGTAGTAAACTATATTTTAAGTAAGTTAGTTATTTTTAAGAAAAAAGATAAATAACAAGTAAAATGCAATTGAGTATATCAATTGCATTTTTTTTGGATTAATTAGCAACAACCTTTGTTACCACCGCAACAGCAGCAAATTAAGATTATAAGAATTATTATCCAGCAGCAGTCATCACCAAAACCGAAACCGCAACCACATCCTCTGTTCTCAGGCATAATATAACCCCCTTTCGAAAAATGAATTATTCTTTTCAAAATTAGCAACAAGAATTGTTATTGTTACAACATCCTCTATTGCCACAACCACCACAGAAAAGAAGTAAGAAAAGAATAATGAACCAAAGAATTTCATCATTACAGCAACACATAAGTAAGTACCTCCTTGAAAAAAGAATATTTAAGCTTTATCTTTTGTTATTCCTTTGTATGATATATAATATGGTAGGCATAAAATTTTTGTTACAAATTTTCCGAAAAGTCTATACAAAATAAAAAAAGTAATGATATAATTTAAAAAATTGTACTAATGTGAAAATTGGAGGAAAAATATGGGGAATATAGTCTTATTAGATGAGTTAACAATAAATAAAATAGCTGCAGGGGAAGTTATAGAAAGGCCAGCTTCTGTAATAAAAGAAATGATAGAAAACTCAATAGATGCAGGTGCAAAGAAAATTACTGTAGAAATAAAAAATGGGGGTATATCTTATATAAAAGTTACTGATGATGGAAAAGGAATTGCAAGTGATGATTTAGAAATTGCATTTGAAAGACATGCAACAAGTAAGATAAGATCTGCAGATGACTTAGATAAAATAACATCTATGGGTTTTAGAGGAGAGGCATTAGCAAGTATAGCTGCAATATCAAATGTTGAATTAATATCAAAAACAGAAGACCAAGATACAGGTTATAAAGTAGTAGTAGAAGGTGGAGATATTTTAGAAAAAGGAGAAGTAGGTTCTCCAACTGGTACAAGTATTACTGTTAGAAATTTATTTTTTAATACACCAGTAAGATATAAATTTTTAAAAAAAGATTACACAGAATCTGGATATATAGAAGATGTAGTTACAAGAATAGCATTAGTAAATCCAGAAATTTCTTTTAAATTAATAAATACAGGTAAAACTATAATTCAAACTAATGGAAATGGAGACTTAAAAAGTGTTATATATAGTATTTATGGAAAAGATATTTCAGATGGAATAGTTGAAGTAAATTATAATTATGAAGATATAAATGTAAGTGGTGTTGTAGGAAAACCAGAAATTGCAAGATCTAATAGAACAAATCAACTATTTTTCGTAAATAAAAGATATATAAAAGATAAAACATTATCATCAGCTGCAGAACAAGCATTTAAAGGAATGCTTCCTATTGGAAAGTTTGGATTTTTAATTTTAAATTTAAATATTAATCCTAGTAAAGTTGATGTAAACGTACATCCAGCTAAATTAGAAGTTAGATTTGAAGAAGAAAATAAAGTGTTTAAAGCATTATATCATTCTATAAAAGATACATTATTAAAATCAGAATTAGTAGAAAATACTTCTAAAGAAAAGCAAGATGATGAAACATCTGATGAGACTAAACAAATTGAAACTCAACCTATAGATGAAAAAAAGGACGAGCCATCAGGATTATTTAAAAAAGCTGAACAAATAAATATAAAAAATATAAAAGAAAATGTAGGATCTGCTGCAGTACAAGGAGGAATGCCAGCTGCAACTGAAAGTATATTAAATCAATTAAAAGAATTACAAGAAAAACTAAAAAAAGAAACAGAAGAAGCTAAAGTAAAAGAAGAAAAACAATTACAAGAAGATAAAGATGAGAATCTTGAAGAAACTAAAGTAATAAACTTTGATGAAACACAAAAAATTACACAAAATGAAGAATTTAAAAAATTAAAAGAACAAATAGATATGTTAAGAAAATCAGAAGAAATTGATACAGCAGATTTTGATGAAATGTACGCAAAAACATTTGGAAACAGACCAATAAGTAATGATGAAAAATTAAAAGAAGATGAAAATAATGCTGCTGATATTTTAGAAAATACTGAAAACGTATCTGTATTTGAAGAAATAGAAGAATATAAAAAGCCAACATATAAATTTATTGGTATAGTATTTAATACATATATAATACTTGAAATGGATAAAGAAATGTACATTTTAGACCAACATGCAGCACATGAGAGAATTATGTATGAAAAAGTAAAGAAAAATTATTATAGTGATACAGATAAAGATTCACAAATGTTACTTTTACCAGATGTTATAACACTAACACATAAAGAAATGGATATTGCTAAAGAAAATATGGAAATGTTTGAAAAAGCTGGATTTACATTAGAAGAATTTGGAGAAAATACTATAAAATTATCAGGTGTTCCAACAATTTGTGTAGATTTAGATACTAAAGAATTATTTTTAGAAACTTTAGATGAAATAAATACAGTTGCAAGAACAGCAAAACAAGAAAAAGAAGAAAAATTTATTGCTACTGTTGCTTGCAAAGCTGCAGTTAAAGCAAATATGGTATTAACAAAAGAAGAAGTAGATAGCTTAATGGATAAATTATTACAACTTCCAAATCCATTTACATGTCCACATGGAAGACCAACAGTTATTAAGATGACAAAATATGATATAGAAAGAAAATTTGCAAGAAAATAGGAAAGAAGAAAAATGATAGTTATAATAACAATTGTTACAATAGTATTATTTGCAGTGTTAATAGGATACACATGGCATAGATTAGATACATTAGAAAAACATATTAAAATTATATACATATTAATAGGATTAGTGATTATTTCTGCAATAACATTTGTAATATTTAATATTTCTTCAATTGGTATACAATATGAGAAAACAGAAATAAAAAATGATATTAGGATAATGTTAGTATTAGTGTTTACACCACTTAATGCTCTAATTACGATGCCATCATTTGCGAAAATACTTGCAAAGATAAATAATAATGATATAGAAAAAAATGAAGTACCATTAAAAATTGGATTAATATTATTTATTTTTATTTTAATTATATTAATAGAAATTAGTTATTTAAAAAATATTCAATTAGGTATTATTGAAATTTATCATAAGTTAAAATAAGGAGATAAAAATGCAAAAACCAAAAGTTATAGTAATTTGTGGACCAACTGCATCAGGAAAAACAGCATTATCAATTGAACTTGCTAAGAAAATAGATGGGCAAATTGTATCTTGTGATTCAATGCAAATATACAAAGATATGACAATTGGAACTGCTAAGCCAGATGAAGAAGAAAAACAAGGAATAAAGCATTATGTAATGGATTTTATATCTCCTGATCAAAGATATAGTGTTGCAGATTTTAAAAAAGATGCAACAGAAGCTATAGAAGAAATTTTAAGTAATGGAAAGACACCTATTGTTGTTGGAGGTACGGGCCTTTACATAGATAGTTTAATATATGGAATAGAATATGAAGATATAAATTTAGATGAAGAATATAGAAAACAGTTAGAAGAAAAAATAAAAATTGAAGGGTTACAATCATTATATAATCAGGCTAAAAAAATAGATCCAAAAGCAATAGAAAAAATAAGCCCAAATGATAAAAAAAGAATAATGAGAATACTAGAAATATATAAAGCAACTGGTAAAACAAAAACAGAACAAGAAATTGAATCAAGAAAAAATGAAGTAAAATATGATTATAGAGTTTTTGCTATAAACATGGAAAGAGAAATTCTTTATGAAAGAATAAACAAAAGAGTAGATATAATGATTGAAAAAGGGTTAATACAAGAAGTGGAACAATTAAGAAAAAAATATAACAAATTTCCAACAGCTATGCAAGGACTAGGATATAAGGAAGTAGTTAAATATTTAAATAATGAATATAGCAAAGAAGAAATGATAGATACAATAAAACAAGAGACAAGGAGATATGCAAAAAGACAACTAACATGGTTTAGAAAAAATAAAAATACAATATGGCTTAATGGACTAGATAGTATACAAAATAATATAAATATTATTTTGGAGGGTATAAATTGAAAGAAAATAAGAAAAAAAGAAAAATTAATATTGGGTTATTAAAAAATAAAAAAGTATTGATGGTAATCTTATTTATTATATTTATGTACATATTATATGCAATTTATTTATTAATAAAAGATCCAACAGATGTATTTACTGTAGAAGAAGGAACTGTATCTCTAGAAGAAACTGCTGTTGGATATGTTATAAGAAATGAAACAGTAATAAAGGGTCAAAATTATAAAAATGGAATGATACAAATAGCATCAGAAGGACAAAGAGTAGCTAAAGGAGAAAATGTTTTTAGGTATTATAGTAAAAACGAAAATAGCTTAGTAGAAAAAATACAAAAGTTAGATGAAGAAATTCAATTAGCTCTATCAAATGAAACGGGTTTAGAGTCTTCACCAGACATAAAACAGATAGAAAAAGAAATTGATGAAAAAACAGAAGAATTAAGTAATTTAACTGATATACAAAAAATAGAAGAATATAAAAAACAAGTGTCAAAACTTATAACAAAAAAAGCTGAAATGGTAGGAGATTTAAGTGCATCAGGATCATATATTAAGAAATTAATTAAAGAAAGAAGCGAGTATGAGAATGAACTAAATTCTGGTGCTGAATATATTACAGCTTCAGAAAGTGGAATGATATCATATAAAGTAGATGGACTAGAAGATGTACTTACTCCAAAAGATTTTAGTAATATAACAAAACAAAAACTAGAAGAACTTAATTTAAAAACAGGGAAAATTATTGCTAGTAGTGAAGAATCAGGAAAAATAATTAACAATTTTGAATGCTACATAGCTACAATTATAAATAATAGACAAGATGAACAAATTGAAGTAGGAAAAACTGCAAAACTTAGATTATCAGATGGAAAAGAAATTGACACAGAGGTTTCATATATAAGCAAAGAAGATAATGACAATGAATTATTAGTAATATTTAAATTAGATCAATTGACAGAAGATTTAATAAATTATAGAAAAATTTCTTTTGATATAATATGGTGGAGTTATTCTGGACTAAAGGTTCCAAATCAGGCAATAGCAGAAGAAAATGGAAAAAAATATGTTATAAGAAATAGAGCTGGATATTTAAATAGATTGTTAATAGATGTTTTAAAACAAAATGATAAATATTCAATAGTTACTACATATACTCCAGAAGAACTTAAAAAATTGGGCTATACAAATTCAGAAATTAATTCATACAAAAAGATTACAATATATGATGAAATATTGTTAAACCCAGATTTAGAAAAAGTTAAATAAATATTACAAAAATATTACAAATTTATTAAATTTGAATAACAATTTAAAAAAGTATTGACAATATTAAAAAAAAGATAGATACTTATAGCATATTAAAACAAAAGTAAAGAAATTTAGGAGGTTTTTTAAATGTCAGGAGCAATAATGGATAAAGTATGGGGATTATTTGGAATGGATTCAGCTGAACCAGAAGAAGATGATTATGAAGATGGATATGAATATGAAGAAGAAGAAAATGAAGAGATAGAAGAAAGAGGCTTATTTGGTAGAAAAAAAGTTGTACCAATGCCACAATCTCAATCTATAAAAATGGTTATATCACAACCAACTACATTTGAACAATCAGAAGAGATTTGTAATTTATTGAAAGAAAAGAAATCTGTAATTGTTAATTTAGAATACGTTAACAAAGATGTTGCAAGAAGAATTATTGACTTTATAAGTGGTGGTGTTCATGCATTAGATGGACATATTCAAAAAGTATCAAATTCAATATTCTTAATTGCGCCAGTAAATTATGAAATTACAAATGAAATGGCAAGAGAAGAAATGAAAAGTAAACTTTCTGTATCTTGGCTTAAAAACAATGGGTAATTAAATAACTAATTTAAGGAGGAAAAACTATGATTACACCTCTTGATATAGAAAACAAAAAGTTTTCAAAACAAATGGTAAATGGTTATTCTGTAGAAGAAGTAGATGATTTTCTAGATGAATTATCTGCTGATTATAGTAAAAATTATAAAGAAGTTACAGAACTAAAAGCAAAAGTTGAAGAACTAAATAATAGTTTAGTTCAATATAAATCTATAGAAGAAACTCTTCAAAGTACATTAGTTATGGCTCAAACAACTGCAGAAGATGTGAAAAATGTAGCAAAGCAACAAGCTGACCAAATAATAAATGATGCAAAATCAAGTGCTCAAAAAGAAGTAGATAATTTGGGACAAGAAATAATATTAAAGCAAAAAGAATTAGATGACATTAAAAAACAATTTGATATATATAAAGCAAAAATGGAATCATTATTAATATCACAATTGGAATTATTAAAAGATATTAAAGAAGATTAATTATTTAACAAAAGACTATTCTAAAAATACAAGAATAGTCTTTTTATAATTTATTGAAATTTAAAGGTTCACATTGACTTATTTGTAGAAAAATGTTACTAAGTATCCATAATATTACAAAACTATTAAATATATGTTACATTTGTATTAATACTATTGACTTTATTTAAAAAAAATATAAAATATATAATATAAATTAGAAAGGCTTAAATATGAGAATTATTAGTGGAACTGCAAGAGGAACAAAATTATATACTTTAGATGGTTTAGATACAAGGCCAACTTTAGATAGAGTTAAAGAATCAGTATTTAATATATTACAACAAGATATAGAAGATTCAATATTTTTAGATTTATTTTCAGGAAGTGGTGCTATAGGACTTGAAGCTGCAAGCAGAGGCACTAGAAAAAGTATATTATGTGATAATTCAAAATCAGCTATAGAAATAATAAAAAAAAATATAGTAAAAACACATTTAGAAGAAAAAGTAAGTGTTTACAATATTGATTTTGAAAATGCATTATATAAAATAAAACAAGATTATACTAAAATAGATATTGTGTATCTTGATCCACCGTATAAATCAGATTATGTAATAAAATCATTAGAGTTGATGGATAAATTAAAGTTAATTAATAACAATACAAAAATAATTGTTGAAACTGATGAAGAAGATAAGATTATAAATAACTTAAACGAAAATTTATTTAAAGTTATAAAAAGAAAAAAATATGGAAGAGCTATTATTTTATTTTTAGAATATACAAATTAATTTAAACATAGTAAGCTATAAATCAGAAAGGGGTTAAACTATGGAAATATTTACATTATTAGAGACATTAGAGGAAATTTTAGAAGGAAGCAAAAATTTACCATTTACTTCAAAAGGTATTGTAGACAAAGAAGAAATATTGGAAATTATAAAAGAAATTAGGTTAAAATTACCAGATGAGTTAAAACAAGCTAAATGGGTTAAAGAAGAAAGGCAAAGAATTTTATTAGAGGCTCAAAAAGAAGCAGATGGAATTGTAAAAGAAGCTGAAAATAGAATTATAGCTATGATTGATGAACATGAAATAACAAGAAAAGCATATGATCAAAAAACAGAAATAATAGAAACTGCAAATGAAATGTCTAGAGAAATATCAAAAGGAACTAAAGATTATGCAGATACTATTTTAGAAGGAACAGAACAAGTTGTAACAGATACATTAACAAATTTAGAGAAGAATATGAGTGAAGCATTAAATTTAATGCAAATATCTTTAGAAGATACTTTAAAAACTATTCAAAACAGTAGAAAAGAATTAAAATAAAAGCAAGAAGTCAGAAGTCAGAAGTCATAAATTAGATAAGATGATTTCTGAATCTGACTTATTTTTTATTTATGAAAGGATTTTACAAATGGCAAAAAGAAAATATAAAAGAAGAAATACAACAAATAATAAAACAAATAGAAAAAATACATCAAGAATTGATTTAGCAGTAATAGGTACAATTGTTTTAAGTATACTTTTAGCAGTATTAATATATACTAAATCTGGATATGCAGGTGTATATTTAGACCAGTTTTTTGGTGGAATGATGGGTATATTAAAATACATACTTCCTATAGGAACATTTGCTATTGCAATAAAAATTGCTTGTAAAGATAATGATTATTTGACAGTAAAATTAATGCAATATGCTTTATTTTTATTATGCATTGCAGTAGTTATGAGTGTATATCAAATATCAAAAGGTAATATAGAGATAAATAATGAACTTTCACAAGTTGTAAAAGATGGATATGCATTAGGTACAAAAGAAATGGGAGGAGGAGCATTAGGTACTCTTGCTGCAATCCCATTAGTTAAATTGCTTGGAAATTTTGGAGCAGTTATTCTAAGTACTGGAATATCAATAATGCTTTTTGTATTTATATTTGGAATTGAATTATCAAGAATAATAAATGAAAAAGTTGAAGATATTCAAGAAAGACAAGAAGAAAAGTTAAAAAATAGAAATTTAGAAGCTGAAAATATAAGCGAGAAAAGAAGAAAAAGAAAAGAAGAAAAAATGCTTTTAAAACAAAAAGAATTAGAAAAAACAAATGAAGCTGAACAAATAAAAATAAATTTAAATGGAAGATTAATTGAAGAAGGTAGTGGACTTAGAAAATATGATCATAGTGCAGATGATATAGTTCCATTAGGATTAGAAAACAATTCTGTAAAATTAAAATCTAAGTCAAATATAGAAAAAGAAAGTGTTTCACCAGATTATATAGAAAATAACTTATTTAAAAAAGAAGAAGAAACAAAAGAAGATAAGACAAAAGAAGTTTTACAACTTGAACATGCACTTACTGTAGAAGATGAGCATTATGAATATCCACCTTTTAGCTTATTAAGTAGAGGAGGAAAGAAAGGGTTAAAAGGAGGAGCAAGAGCTTTAACAGATACAGCTACTAAACTACAGAAAACTTTATATAGTTTTGGAGTTTCTGCAAAAGTTGAAAATGTATCAGTAGGACCAACAATAACAAGATATGAATTAAAGCCAGCAGAAGGAGTAAGAGTAAGCAAGATTGCTAATTTAGCAGACGATATTGCACTTAACTTAGCAGCAGAAACAATAAGAATAGAAGCTCCAATACCAGGAAAACAAGCAGTAGGTATAGAAGTACCAAATAGAGAAAAAGAATCAGTACATTTTAGAGAAGTTATAGAAAGCGATGAATTTCAAGATAATGATTCAAAATTAAGTGTAGCACTTGGAAAAGATGTTTCAGGACAAACAGTTATAGCTGATATTGCTAAAATGCCACATGTATTAATTGCAGGATCTACAGGGTCTGGTAAAAGTGTTTGTATAAATACTATAATATCAAGTTTTATATACAATGCTAAGCCTAGTGAAGTAAAACTTGTTATGATTGATCCAAAAGTTGTAGAACTTTCAGTATATAATGGAATACCACATCTTTTAATACCAGTAGTTACTGATCCTAAAAAAGCAGCTGGGGCATTAGCTTGGGCTGTGCAAGAAATGGATGATAGATATAATAAATTTGCACAAAAAGGTGTAAGAGATTTAAAAGGATATAATCAAGTAATAGAAAAGGAAAATGGAGTTGGAAAGCTCCCACAAATAGTAATAATAGTAGATGAGCTTGCTGATTTAATGATGGTTGCAGCAAAAGACGTTGAAGATGCAATATGTAGATTGGCTCAAAAAGCAAGAGCTGCTGGAATGCATTTAGTAATTGCTACACAAAGACCATCTGTAGATGTAATTACAGGTTTAATTAAAGCAAATATCCCATCAAGAATAGCATTTGCTGTATCATCTCAAGTAGACTCAAGAACAATTTTAGATCAAATAGGAGCAGAAAAATTATTAGGAAAAGGTGATATGTTATATTATCCTGCAGGTGCTCCAAAACCAACTAGAGTACAGGGAGCATTTGTCTCAGATGGTGAAGTAGAAAAAATAGTTGACTTTATTAAGTCAAATGGAACAGCTACATATAGTGAAGATATATTAGAAAGTATAGAAAATAGTAATAAGTCTGATAAAGAAATACAAGAAGCATCAGAAGATGATGATACAGATCCATTTTTATCAGATGCAATTGAAGTAGTAGTAGAAACAGGACAAGCATCAACATCATTTATACAAAGAAGGTTTAAAGTTGGATATGCTAGAGCAGGAAGAATTATAGACCAAATGGAAGAAAGAGGTATAATATCTGGATATCAAGGAAGTAAACCAAGACAAGTATTAATGACAAAAGAAAAATGGGAAGAATTAAAAATGACTCAAAGTGACGTAAATGAAGAATAAATAAAAATAAAAGGAGAAGAGTTTTGCAAGTAAAAAAAGATAAGTTTTTAGAAAAAATAGTAAAAAAAGATTATAATAATCAAATTGAAGAAGTTCTAGAAAATAAACAATTCGATGAATCTGCAAAAAATCTTCTCTTAAGTATATTGTATAAAATAGAAACATCATATAAAGATTATAAAACTGTA
The DNA here is from genome assembly GCA_947627935.1 of uncultured Clostridia bacterium. GTDB lineage: Bacteria > Bacillota > Clostridia > TANB77 > CAG-508 > CAG-269. The sequence continues at coordinate 13,544 of CANQXY010000002.1, forward strand.
AAAAGATATGCTTGTACAAAAGATGAGTATATTGAAAATGTAATAGATATAATAAAAAATGATTGCAATATGATAAAAATAGCAAAAAATAATTCAAAAGAAATGGAAATACTAAAAAATAGAACTTTCTTAGTAGATAAGAAAGCAAAAGAGATAATATGTTATCAAATAGAAAGAAAATTGCTATATTGTATATCAAAAATAAATAAAAAAGATGAAATAGTAAAAGATAAGTATTTTATAATAAATAAAACATTATCAGATATGATAAACATTGGAAATAATATAAATTGTGTAGAAACATTAAGAGATTTTAATGGATGGTCTTGGACAAATGTTCCAAGTGAAATTGAAAGTATAGAGCATAATTTAATATATCAAAATTTAAATATTTTAGTAGGTAATAAATTTTTAAATGATTGGGTAAAAAATAATGAATATATAATAGATTATTTAGAAGAGTTTAAAAATATTTTAGAACAATATTATGGAGAAAAAAATTCTAATGAGTTTATTGATATATTAAAAAAACTATCATTTTTATTATATATAAAAGTAAATGAATCTCAAAAGAATGCTTTAAAAAAAGAAAAGAAAGAATTAGAAGAATTCTTAAGTAAAATTGAAAATAAAGAGCAATATATATCAGATATTTCTGAAAAGAAAAAAGAGGCAACAAATAAATTTAACAAACTAGATATGATAATAAATAATAAAGAATTGTTAGAAAAAGAGTATACAAAAAGAAATAAAAATTTACCACTAAATGAAAAAATATTTAGTATTAGAATATTAGCAGAAATATTAGTTAAAGAAAAACAAAATATTTTGAAGGAAATAGAGACATATAATGAACAAACAAAACCGCAAAATTATATAAAAACAAAAGAAGAATTATTAGAAAAATTGAAATATCTAAAATTATTAGATATTAGAAATCAAGATTTTGAAATAAATCAAAATATGATAAAACTACAAAAGATATTTCTAAAATGTTTTGAAACTAAAATTGAAAAAGCAAATACTAAGTCAGAAATTATTGAATTAATATATTTATTTAGATATTACAATTTACTTCCATATGATAATAAATTTAATATATCTGAATTAAAAGAAATAAATAGAGAATTATCAAGTGTAGAGAGAAAAGTAATTAATAGAGCAGTAGAGTTAAAAGCAATTCTAGAACTTGGAACAGATAAAGAGTTAAATTATTGTATAATAAAAAATATTTTTAATTTAAGAATAATAGACTTAGAAGAATTAAATATAAAAATTTCTAAAGAAAAAGACAAATTTTTTCTTCAAATATTTGATGAAAACACTTTTGAAGAAAAAATACAGATAGATAAAGATAATATAAATAAAAAGGATTTTCAAGTAAAATTAAACAAGAAAACCAAATTATTTATATAGGGAGGTACAAATATGAAGATAACTTTTTTAGGTGCTGCAAAGACAGTAACAGGATCAAATTTTTTAGTTGAAGCTGCAGGTAAAAAATTTATAGTTGATTGCGGTATGTATCAAGGAAGAGCAGATTTAGAACTTGCAAATAATGAACCATTTAAATTTAATCCTGAAGAAATAGATTTTATGCTACTTACACATGCACATATAGATCACTCTGGAAGAATTCCAAAATTATATAATGAAGGATTTAGAAAACCAATATATGCACATAAAGCAACATGTGATTTATGTCGTTTAATGTTGCCAGATAGCCGGACATATACAAGAAATGGAAAATGAGTGGAAAAATAAAAAAAGATTAAGAAAGGGTGAAAAACCAATTCCACCATTATATACTGCAGAAGAAGCAATTAAATGTTTAGAAGTTTTTGTACCAGTTAAATATGATGAAATTATTGATATTGATGAAAATATACATGTTAGATTTAATGATGCTGGACATATGTTAGGTTCAAGCATAATTGAAGTATGGGTAAATGAAAATGGTAAAGAAGAAAAAGCTGTATTTACAGGAGATTTAGGAAATAATGATATACCACTTTTAGATTCTCCTACAATGATTGAAAGTGCTGATTATTTAATAATGGAATCAACATATGGAAGTAGACTTCATATGAGAAACGAAGAAAAAGCAGAAATGTTTTTGGATATAGTAGCAGAAACTATAGAAAACAATGGTACTGTTGTAATTCCATCTTTTGCTGTTGGAAGAACACAAGAAATATTATATGAATTAAATAAAATAAAAGAAAAAAAAGATGATGAAGAATTTATAAGAAAATATAAAACTCTTATGAAAACACCAGTATATGTTGATAGTCCTTTAGCAATATCTGCAACTGAAGTTTTCAGAGAAAATATGGATTTATTTGAAGAAGAAATAAAAAAAGAAATACAAAGTGGTGATAATCCATTAGAATTTCCAGGATTAAAATTTACAGTTACTGCAGATGAATCTAAAGCACTAAATGAAGATCCAACACCTTGTATAATAATTTCTGCAAGTGGAATGTGTGAAGTAGGAAGAATAAAACATCACTTAAAACATAATCTATGGAAACAAAATAGTACAATACTATTTGTTGGTTATCAAGCACCAGGAACTTTAGGATATAGTATAGTAAATGGTGCAAAAAAGGTAAAGATATTTGGAGAGGAAATAGCAGTAAATGCAAGAATAGAATATATTGAAGGATATTCTGGACATGCTGATCAAAAATGGCTTATGAATTTTATATATTCTTTTATAGATAAGCCAAAGCATATATTTTTAGTTCATGGTGAAAGTGAGTCACAAGAGGTATTAAAAAATAAAATATTAGAAGAAACTAAAATAGATGTAACTATACCTGAATTTGGTGAAACTTATGAATTAAAAGATAATAAAGTTAAAATGACAGAAAAATTAAAAGTTGAAAAACCTAATAAATTAAAGACTGAAATATTAGAAAGACTAGAAAAACTTAAAGAAGAAATTAAAGATATGGATGCAATTATTAGAGAAGATATGAATGTAGATATAAAAGATGAAGATGCATTTAGAATAAATGAAAAGATAAAAGATTTAGAAAAACAAATAGTAGATATAATATCTTAAAAGTACAAAGGAGACAAAAAAATGAGTAGCAAATATTTAAATGAAGCAATTATAGGAAATAAAGAAATGTTAGCAACATATACATCAAAAGGAGAATTACAAAGAATTTATTATCCTAGTAAAGATAATAGACAATACATTAACTTTTACCATACAGGAGTAAAAGTTAATGACTCTTGTTTAATATATTTACATGATGATATAAATAATACATATAAACAATATTATGATACAGATACAAATATATTAAATACTGAAATAAATAATACTTATTTTAATTTGAAAATATTACAAACTGACTATATATTAATAAAAGAAAATGTTTTAGCAAAAAAATATACATTTATTAATGAAAATAATATTGATTTAAATATAGACTTTTTCATTCACTCAGAATTATTATCAGATCATAATAATTTTGTAGGGGCAAAAATTATAGATAATGGAATGATGCAATACGCACATGATTTTATATTTTCAACTTTTTCAAAAAGTGAAAAAATATCAAATCATCAAATAAATGGAAGTAAAGATACTATAAAAACTGCAAATATTTATGATAAAGATTATATAGGTATGTCAAAAGATTCTAGCATTAAATATGATTTAGGTATAATTAAGCCAGGACAAAAGAAATCATTAGAAATTTGTGTATTGATAGAAGAAAACAAAAAGAAAATGAGTGATATAGAAAGTGAAATTGAAAGAATAAGAAAAATTGATTTTCAAAAAGAATATACAAATACAAGAGTTTATTGGAGAAAATATATAAAAGAACATAATGGCTTAAATTTAAAAGAACCTAAAAATAGTTATGAAGAAAAAATACAAGAGATATATAAAAGAAGTATTTTATTATTTCCATTACTTATAAATCAAACAACAGGTGGAATTATAGCAGCTCCTGAAATAGATGAAGATTTAACTAAATGTGGAAGATATGCATATTGTTGGCCAAGAGATGCTGTATTTATAACTAAAGCATTAGATATATTGAAAATGGAAGAAGAAACAGAAAAGTTTTATAAAGTTTTTTGTAAAAATACTCAAAGTAAAAATGGTATGTGGGAGCAAAGATTTTATACAGATGGAAGATTAGCTCCTTGTTGGGGATATCAAATAGATGAAACTGCAAGTGTTGTATATGGAGTATATTCTCATTATGAACATACAAAAGATGAAAAGTTTCTAAAAGATAACTTAAAAATGTGCGAAAAAGCAATAGATTTCTTAAAAAGATATATAAAAGATATATTTGAAAATACAAATAGATATCATGTAAGTTATGACTTATGGGAAATGAATGAAGGAATACATTTATATTCATTATCTAGTATATATTCTGCATTTGATTCAATACTAAAGATATATAATATTTTAGGAAAAAATGTATCAGATTTTGAAAATAATAGATTGAAAGATGAAAAAATATTGAAATCAAGAGTTGAAATTGAAAAACTTCAGGTAGAAATAAAAAAATATATTAATGATAATATGTATGATGAGCAAAAGAGTTCATATGTAAGAAATAAAGAAGATAGAAAAATGGATATAAGTATATTAGGAGCAGTAGTTCCATTTAATGTATTTACTCCAAAAGAAAAGAAAATTCAAAATACTATTGAAAAAATAAATTTAACATTAAGAACATATACAGGTGGATATCAAAGATTTGAAAATGACCATTATATGAATGGAAATCCATGGGTTATATCTAATTTATGGATGACTTTATATTATTTAGAAAAAGGTGAAAAGAAAAAAGCTAAAGAAACATTTGATTTTGTTGTTAAAACTGCAGGAAAACATAGCTTTTTAGGAGAACAGATTGATAATAATACATTAAAACCAAATTGGGTAATAGGACTTGGATGGTCACATGCTATGTTTGTATTAGTTTTAGAAAAAATGACAAAATAAAGAAACGGAGCTTGCAAAAATTGCAAGCTCCTTGAATTTTAGCACAATATAAACTGAGTGATCATGATAAAATTTGGCAGAGATCGGTTAATTTGTTATGCTTTCCATTCTCATATTTACTGCTTTTAGCAAAATAAAATTGATTATGTTGTAGGTGCCCGTATTTTCAAGTGTATACCTCCTTATTTGATAGTATTATATTGTGCTAAAATATGCATAGGTATATACCTAATACTTTTATAGTATAACATATATTATGTAAAATGTCAAAATAAATATGTAGAATATATAAAAAACAAAAACTTATATAAAATAATACTTGAAATATATATTTTTTTGATATAGAATTGAATTGCCAAATAAAAAAGAGGCAATAATAAATATAAAAAAATAGCTTGAAGAAAAGAAAAACAATTTTAAAGCTATCTTAAAGGAGGAATTATTATGTCAGTAAAAGTAGCCATTAATGGTTTTGGACGTATAGGACGTCTTGCATTTAGACAAATGTTTGGAGCAGAAGGATATGAAGTTATTGCAATAAATGATTTAACAAGTCCAGCAATGCTTGCACATTTATTAAAATATGATTCTGCACAAGGAAGATATGAAAAAGCAGATACAGTTTCTGCAGGAGAAGATTCAATAACTGTAGATGGAAAAACAATAAAAATTTATGCAGAAAAAGACGCAAAAGATTTACCTTGGGGAGAAATTGGAGTAGATGTAGTTTTAGAATGTACAGGATTTTATACAACAAAAGAAAAAGCTCAAGCTCACATAGATGCAGGTGCTAAAAAAGTTGTAATATCAGCACCAGCAGGTAATGATTTACCAACAATAGTTTATGGTGTAAATGAAAAGATATTAACACCAGATGACAAAATAATATCTGCTGCATCTTGTACAACAAACTGCTTAGCACCAATGGCTAAAGCATTAAATGATTATGCTAAAATACAGTCAGGAATAATGACAACTGTACATGCTTATACAGGAGATCAAATGCTTTTAGATGGACCACATAGAAAAGCTGATTTAAGAAGAGCAAGAGCTGCTGCAATAAATATTGTACCAAATTCAACAGGTGCAGCAAAAGCAATAGGATTAGTAATACCTGAATTAAATGGAAAATTAATTGGATCTGCACAAAGAGTTCCAGTTCCAACTGGATCTACAACTATATTAATAGCAGTTGTAAAAGGTAATGATATTACACCAGAATCAATAAATAAAGCCATGAAATCACAAGCAAATGAATCTTTTGGATATACAGATGAATTATTAGTTTCTTCAGATGTAATAGGTATGAGATATGGATCATTATTTGATAGTACACAAACAATGGTAACAAAAATTGAAGAGGGATTATATCAAGTTCAAGTAGTAGCTTGGTATGATAACGAAAATTCTTATACAAGTCAAATGGTAAGAACAATAAAATATTTTGCTGAATTAGGGTAAAATTAATATATATAAACTTTAAAAGAATACTTGAAAAGTATTCTTTTTTGTTATAGAATTGAATTGTTAAGTGAAAAGTAGATATAATATTTTTAAGGGGGATTATTTATGAATAAAAAAACTATAAAAGATATTGATTTAAAAGGAAAAAAAGTTTTAGTAAGATGTGATTTTAATGTTCCAATGGACGAAAATCAAGTAATTACAGATAATAGAAGAATAGTAGCAGCTATTCCAACAATAAAATATTTATTAGAAAATAATTGTGCAGTTATATTATGCTCACATTTAGGAAGACCAAAGGGAGAATTCAAACCAGAATTTTCATTAGCACCTGTTGCTAAAGAATTAGAAAAACAATTAGGTGTAAAAGTAAAAATGGCAAAAGACGTAATAGGAGAAGATGCTAAAAGATTAGCATCAAATTTACAACAAGGTGAAGTAATGCTTCTTGAAAATGTTAGATTTCATAGAGAAGAAACAGATAATGATGAAAATTTTGCAAAAGAATTAGCATCAATGGCAGATATATATGTAAATGATGCTTTTGGTGCAGCACATAGAGCTCATAGTTCAACAGAAGGTGTAGCTAAATTTTTACCAGCAGTATCAGGATTTTTAATAGAAAAAGAATTAAGTTTTTTAGGAAATGCAATTTCAAATCCAGAAAGACCATTTGTAGCAATTTTAGGTGGTGCAAAAGTATCTGATAAAATAGGTGTTATTGATAGTCTTTTAGAAAAAGTTGATACACTAATAATAGGTGGTGGTATGGCATATACATTTTTTAAAGCACAAGGATATGAAGTTGGAAATTCAATTTGTGAAGTTGATAAATTAGATTTAGCTAAAGAAGCTATGGAAAAAGCAAAAGCTAAAGGAGTAAAATTATTATTACCAATAGATACAAAAGTAGGAAAAGAATTTAAACCAGATACAGAAAGTAAAACAGTTTCTTGGACAGAGATTCCAGAAGGATGGGAAGGATTCGATATAGGAGAAAAAACTATAGAAATGTTTGCACAAGAATTGAAAACTGCAAAAACAGTAATATGGAATGGACCTCTTGGCCTATTTGAATTTGAACAATTTGCAGTTGGTACAAACTCTATAGCAAAAATATTAGCAAATTTAGATGCAGTAACAATAATTGGTGGTGGAGATTCAGCAGCAGCTGTAGAAAAAATAGGACTATCTGATAAGATGACACATATATCAACAGGAGGAGGAGCATCTTTAGAGTTCTTAGAAGGAAAAAAATTACCAGGAATAGAAGCATTACAAGATAAATAGGATGTGTTAAAATAATGGAAAGATTAGATTATTTAGATGAAAATGGAAATAAAATTGGAACAGTTGAAAGGGAAGTAGGTATTAATACAAACCTTCTTCTTGAAGCTGTTCAAATTTGGATAATAAATCCAGACACAAAAGAAGTATTAATGCAAAGAAGAAGTTATAGTAAGAAACATGATCCAGGGATGATAGATATAAGTGCATCTGGAATAATCCAATCTGGTGAAACTCCAATGCAAGGATTAATAAGAGAAGGAAAAGAAGAACTAGGAGAAAAAGCATTTGAAAAATTAATAGGAAAAATAAATGAAATATATAAGTTTCAAATTGATTTCACAAAGGAAGGTAGAAAAGGTAAATATTTAACTCATGAATATTTAGCATATTCGAAGCAACCTTTAGGAGAATATGAAAAACAAGATGAAGAAGTAGAAGAATTGTTTTTTATGGATTATGAAGAAGTAAAAAAATTAATAAAAAATAAGGATAAAAATATTAGAATACCATATAATGATGACATTGAAGAATTATTGCAAAGAATAGATAATCATTTATTACATTATAAACAAACAATTGAGGAGGATGAAAGATGAGAAAAAAAGTAATTGCAGGTAATTGGAAAATGAATATGCTTCCAAATGAAGCGATAGCATTTATAGAAGAATTAGCTCCATTAGTTAAAGATACAGAAAATGAAGTAATTCTTTGTGTGCCATATATAGATTTATTTTATAGCTTACTTACAGTACAAGGTACAAATATAAAAATTGGTGCACAAAATATGCATTTTGAAGAATCAGGTGCATATACAGGTGAAGTATCTGGAAAAATGCTAAAGTCAATTGGAGTAGAATATGTTATCATAGGACATTCTGAAAGAAGGCAATATTTTGCAGAAACAGATGAAATTGTAAACAAAAAAGTAAAAGCAGCAATTTCAAATGGATTAAAACCAATTATTTGTGTTGGTGAAACATTAGAACAAAGAGAAGAGGGAAAAACTTCAGAGGTTATTACAAAACAAACAGAATTAGCATTAGAAGGATTAACTAATAAAGAAGTAGAAAATATTATAATTGCTTATGAACCAATATGGGCAATTGGAACAGGAAAGACAGCAACAAGTGAAGATGCAAATAATAGTATTAAAGAAATAAGAAATAAAATTAGTAAAATATATGGACAAAATACTGCACAAAGCGTTATAATACAATATGGCGGAAGTGTTAAGTCATCAAATGCAAAGGAATTATTTGAAATGTCAGATATAGATGGTGGCTTAGTTGGAGGAGCTAGTTTGAAAGCAGAAGAATTTTCAAAAATAGTAAAATATAAATAAAGGGAAGGTAAAAAACAGATGAAAGAAAAAGTGAAAATGCTTATGATATTAGATGGATTTGGCAACAACGACAATAAAGAAGGTAATGCAATTGCACTAGCAAATACACCTAATATAGACAAACTAATGAAAAAATATCCTGTAACAGAAATATATACAAGTGGATTAAATGTAGGACTTCCAGAAGGTCAAATGGGAAATTCAGAAGTAGGGCACACAAATATAGGTGCTCGGTAGAATTGTTTATCAAGAATTAACAAGAATAACAAAATCTATAGAAGATGGAGATTTTTTTACAAACGAAGAATTTATTGGTGCAATAGATAATTGTAAAAAGAATAATTCAAAATTACACATTTTGGGATTACTTTCAGATGGAGGAGTTCATAGTCATATAAGACACTTATTTGCTTTATTAGAAATGGCTAAAAGAAGAGATTTTGAAGATGTATATATACATTGCTTTTTAGATGGAAGAGATACACCACCAGCATCAGCTGAAATGTATATAATGCAATTAGAAGAAAAAATAAAAGAAAAAGGTGTTGGAAAAATTGCTAGTATTTCAGGAAGATTTTATAGCATGGACAGAGATAAAAGATGGGAAAGAGTTAAAAAATGCTATGATGCACTTGTAAATGGAGAAGCAAATAAAGCTGGATCTGTTATATCAGCAATTGAAAGTTCTTATCAAAAAGAAGTTTTTGATGAATTTGTAGAACCTACTTTAATATGTAATGGAGACACACCAATAGCAAATATTGAAAAAAATGATTCAGTAATATTTTTTAACTTTAGACCAGATAGAGCAAGAGAGATAACAAGAGCATTAGTAGATCCAAATTTTGATGGATTTGAAAATAAAGATTTGAATTTATATTTTGTATGTTTTACAAGTTATGATGAAACAATGCCAAATGTTAGAATTGCATTTAAAAAGGAACCATTAGTAAACACATTTGGAGAAGTAATAAGTAAAAAAGGTTATACACAACTTCGTATAGCAGAAACAGAAAAATATGCACATGTAACATTTTTCTTTAATGGTGGAGAGGAAAAACAATATGAGGGTGAAGATAGAATTTTAGTGCCATCTCCAAAAGTTGAGACTTATGATATGAAACCAGAAATGAGTGCATATGAAGTAACAGATAAAGTTTTAGAAGCAATAAAAAGTGAAAAATATGATAGTATAATATTAAATTATGCAAATCCAGATATGGTTGGTCATACTGGAAACTTAGATGCAGCTATAAAAGCAATTGAAACTATAGATGAATGTGTTGGAAAAGTAGTAGATGCAATATTAGAAAAAGATGGAACACTTTTAATAACTGCAGATCATGGAAATTCAGAACAAATGATAGATTATAAAACAGGAGAACCACATACTGCACATACAACAAATCCTGTACCACTTATATTAGTAAGCAATAATGAAAATTATAAAATAAAATCTGGAAGATTAGCTGATTTAGCACCAACTCTTTTAGATTTAATGAATATACAAAAACCTAAAGAAATGACAGGTGAAAGTTTATTAATAAAGGGATAAGTGATATATATGTTACGACATACTAAAAAAATAAAAGATAAATATGAAGATATACAAAGGAAACTTTTTTATATGATACCTGAAAAATGGGATAAATTATATTTGTATGCTTCAGTTATAGATCAATTTACAAAAGTACAAACAGGAGAATTATTTTTCTATTATATCCCAAAAGGAATTTTAAAGAAAAATCCTGTAAATGTATATGAAATACCTTCTAAATTTAATATAGAAGAAGCAGATTATTTAAATTTAGTTGAAATGTTATATAATAGCATAAAAAGTTTAAGAGAAGAATTTAGAACTACAGAACAAGAATTATGGAGTAATATAACAATTTCAATAGAAAATAATAAATTTAAAATTGAATTTAATTATGAAAAATTGCAAGGAAGCGAATATACAAGTTATGAAAGGCATATAATTTGGAGGTATAAGTATTTAGGATTAGAATTAGGACATTTGAATAAAGAAGAAAGAAGTATAATAAAAAGATATTTAGAAGATAAAAATTATGTTCAACCAAAAGTAGAAACATATGAAGAAGGAATATATATAAAAGATATAAAAAATATTATAGATTTTGATACAGAATCTTATGAAAATACTCAAAATGTAGAATATGTATCAAGTAAAAATAATAAAATAAGCAAAAATCAGATTTTAAAATATTAAAAAACGAAAGGAGCAAAAAAAGATGATTTATTCAAAAGAAGTAGAAGAAATGTGTGTGGTAGCAAAAGGAGTAGACCATGGTCCAGCACCAATACCAGAAGAAGGAAAATGGGTTAAAGCAAAGGAAATAAAAGATATTTCAGGTTTAACACATGGAATTGGATGGTGTGCACCACAACAAGGAGCTTGTAAATTAACTCTAAATGTTAAAGAAGGAATTATACAAGAAGCATTAGTAGAAACAATAGGATGTTCAGGTATGACACATTCTGCAGCAATGGCAGGTGAAATATTAGTAGGAAAAACAATATTAGAAGCATTAAATACTGATTTAGTTTGTGATGCTATAAATACTGCTATGAGAGAATTATTCTTACAAATAGTATATGGTAGAACACAAACAGCTTTTTCTGAAGGAGGACTTCCAGTAGGAGCAGGTCTTGAAGATTTAGGAAAAGGACATAGATCTCAAGTTGGAACAATTTATTCAAGTAAATTAAAAGGTCCAAGATATCTAGAATTAGCAGAAGGATATATAGTAGAAATAGGATTAGATAAAAATGATACTATAATTGGATATAAATATGTTAATTTAGGTAAAATGATGGAAAATATCAAAAAGGGAATTGAACCTATGGAAGCTATTGAAAAAGCTTCTGGTACATATGGAAGATTTGATGAAGCTGTTAAAAAGATTGACCCAAGACAAGAATAAAAATTATAAGTTAAAACAATAAAAAATAGGAGGAATAAAAATGGCAGTAACATTTGAAAGTTATGAAAGAAGAATTAATCAGATAAAACCAGTAATGGAAAAATACGGAATAAAAGATTTTGAAGATGCATTACAAATTTGTAAAGATAAAGGATTTAATCCATATGATATAGTAAAAGGAGTACAACCAATTTGTTTTGAAAATGCTTGTTGGGCATATACATTAGGTGCAGCAATAGCAATAAAAAAAGGATGTACAAAAGCAGCTGATGCAGCAAAAGCAATTGGAGAAGGATTACAAGCTTTTTGTATACCAGGATCTGTTGCAGATGATAGAAAAGTTGGATTAGGACATGGAAATTTAGCATCAATGCTATTATCTGAAGACACAAAATGTTTTGCATTTTTAGCAGGACATGAAAGCTTTGCAGCAGCAGAAGGAGCTATTGGTATAGCTAAATCTGCTAATAAAGTTAGAAAAGAGCCTTTAAGAGTTATTTTAAATGGTCTTGGAAAAGATGCTGCACAAGTTATATCAAGAATTAATGGATTTACATATGTAAAAACAGATTTTGATTTCTTTACAGGTAAAGTAAATGTTGTAGAAGAAATTGCATATTCAGATGGAGAAAGATCAAAAGTTAGATGTTATGGTGCAAATGATGTTAGAGAGGGAGTAGCAATCATGTGGCTAGAAGACGTTGATGTTTCTATTACAGGAAATTCAACAAATCCAACAAGATTCCAACATCCAGTTGCAGGTACATATAAAAAAGAAAGAATTGAAGCAAATAGAAAATATTTTTCAGTGGCTTCAGGTGGAGGAACAGGAAGAACATTACATCCAGATAATATGGCAGCAGGACCTGCTTCATATGGTATGACTGATACAATGGGAAGAATGCATTCAGATGCACAATTTGCAGGAAGTTCTTCAGTACCAGCACATGTTGAAATGATGGGATTAATAGGAATGGGTAATAATCCAATGGTTGGAGCTTCAGTTGCAGTTGCAGTTGCAGTAGAAGAAGCAATGAAATAATAAAAAAAGAGCTTTAAATAAAAAAGCTCTTTTTATATTAATTTTGAAAATGAAACATAATAGAAGGAGATATATATGGGAAAAATTTTAAAGATAAGAGAAGTAGGAGATCCTATTCTATCAAATAAATGTAAAAAAATAGATATAGAAAATATTAATAAAGAAATATTACAAGAAATAGAAGATTTAAAAGAAACATTAAATTTTACAGAAGGTTTTGGAATTGCAGCTCCACAAGTAGGAATAGATAAAAGAATAGTTATTATTCAGGTAAATAAAGAAAAATGTGTTTATAAAAATTGTGAGGAAGTACCAACAACAGTAATGTTAAATCCAACTTGGAAAAAATTATCTGAAGAAAGAGAAACGGAATATGAAGGTTGTTTAAGTGTACCTAATATAAGAGGAAAAGTAGAAAGATATACAAATATTGAAGTAACATATTATAATGAAAAAGGTAAAAAAATAGTAAAACAAGTAAGTGGATTTACGGCAAGAGATATACAACATGAATGTGATCATTTAGATGGAATTGTATTTTTAGAAAAAGTTAATGAACATAATGGTTTTGCTACAAATGAAAATATTAAAAGATATAATTTACGCCAAAAATAAAAACGAACAAAAATTTGAAAAAATTACAAAAAAGTATTGACAAAAAATATAATATTATATAAAATATCTTTAACAAAAAACGAACACTAATTCGTAAAACATAGATTTGTTAGGAGATGTTAAATATGAATATTATAAAAGAAAAAACTAAAGTTTCAAAATTAGACAAAGTAGTGAGAATATATGGAAAAAATTATAATCTAAAAATAGTATATAAAAATATAAAAATAATTGAATTAAATAATGACATAAATAATATAATTATTTATTTGCCTAATAAATATAAAAAAATAAATAAAGATAATATATTAAATTTAGCAATAGAAAAGATGTATTATGAAATTGCAAAAGATGAGATAGAAAGAGTAATGGAAAAAACTAGAATAATGTTAGGATATGCTCCAGAGGATTATGAAATAAAAGAAATGAAAAATAAATTATCTAAATGTACAAAAGATAAAAAAATAATTATTAATCCAGAAATAGTAAAATATGAAAGAGAAACTATAGAAAATATTATTTTAGGTGAATATTGTAAATTAAAATATAAACCTAATTCAAAAAGTTTTATAGAAATGATAAAACATTATATACCAAATTATGAAAATTATACATATATAGTAAGTAGTGTAAATTATTAAAATAAAGAAAAGTATTTATTGAAAATAAATACTTTTTTTGTTATAATATAAATTACATTGATTTAATATTGGGGTATCGCCAAGCGGTAAGGCATCGGACTCTGACTCCGACATTCCTGTGTTCGAATCACAGTACCCCAGCCAAGGTCTATAGTTTTACTATAGATTTTTTAAATTGCAAATAATAATTTTATGTTTACTATTCTTTGAAAATTATAAAAAACTTAAAAAAGCTATTTATAAAATATAAATTATTTGATATAATAATTTGCATGAAAATGATTTGAATTAAGGAGAGTAATTATGAATAGAGTTAAATTATCAGATAGAATTTTGCCTACATATACAAAAGGGGAAGAAATATTTAATATGACATCACATATTGTAGGAGGAGCACTTGGAGTAATAGCGACAGTACTTTGTATTGTATTTGCATCAATACATAAAAATGTTTATGGAATAATAAGTGGTACAATATTTGGAATAACAATGATATTATTATATACTATGTCTAGTATATATCATGGATTAAGTCCAAAATTAAAAGCAAAGAAAGTAATGCAAGTATTAGATCATTGTTCTATATTTTTATTAATAGCAGGATCATATACACCATTTACATTATGTACTTTAAGAGAGTATGATCCAGTAACAGGCTGGGTAATATTTGGAGTTATTTGGGCTTTTGCAATAATAGGAATAATATTAAATTCTATAGATTTAAAAAAATATAAAATATTTTCAATGATATGTTATTTAGCAATGGGTTGGTGTATTATATTTAAAGTAAGTTTATTACCAAAATTATTAGGATTAACAGGGTTTACTTTATTAGTAGCTGGAGGAATAGTTTATACAATAGGTGCTATATTATATGGAGTAGGAAAAAAACATAAATATATACATTCAATATTCCATTTATGTATTTTTATAGCAAATTTCTTACATTTCTTATGTATATTATTATATGTAATGTAAAATCAAAAGACATTAGCAAATATATGCTAATGTCTTTTAATATAATAAAGTTATTTTATTACCATTTTTTTTAATAAAACCATCTTCTTTTAATATTTTTAATTCTCTCATCATAGCACTTCTATCAACATTTAAATAGTCTGCTAAATCAGTAAAAGAATATGGTAGTAAAAATGTTTTATTCAAATTTTGACTTGATAGTATTGTAAAATATCCTAATATTTTTTCACGAATTCCTCTTTTTGATAAAACTTCTATATGAACATTTAAATCAACCATCTTTTTAAGCATTAAATTAGGTAGGTTTGACACAAGTGCTTCATGAAATTTACAATTATTTTTACATTTTTTTTGAAAGTAATCATATGAAAAAAATAAAACTTCACATTTCTTTTTAGCAAGTACAAAAAATTCATTATTTGTATTTATTTTATAAAATATTTCTCCAAAAATATCATTATCAGAAAAATGCTCAATAATATTTTTATTTCCCTTAAAATCATATCTAATTAAATCTGCATTTCCATTAATTAATATACAAATTTGATTACGATTAACTAAATATGTAGTTATTATTTCTCCTTTTTCAAAATATTTTACTTGTGCTTTTGTACATTCTGTGCTAAAATCCTGTATAAATTCAGAAATATTAAAATCAATTTTCATAATTTAATCACCTTTCCATAAAATTATACAACAAAATAGTTGCAATTGCAACTATTAAAAATAATTTTTATGAAAGATATTATATAAACTAACAAAAAAACCTTGAAAAATAAGGAAAAATTTGTAGGAAATAATTGTAAAATGAAATAAAATAATTGTAATAAACTTGTAATGAAAATGTAATAATCAACACAACGTGGCATTATATTGAAAAAACTGAAACAGTAAAAAACAAAATGCTAAATAGTTGCATATGCAACAGAAAAATACAAAATTAAGTATATAATGATATCAGAAAAAAGGCTAAGGGGGAATAAAAATGAAAGTAATAAAAAGAGATGGAAGAGCTGTAGAATTTGATAGAAAAAAAATTCAAGTAGCTATTGAAAAAGCAAATAATGAAGTAAAAGGAAAAGAAAAAGCATCTAAGGATGAAATAAAAGATATAATTAAATATATTGAAGAATTAGATAAGAAAAGAATTCTAGTTGAAGATATCCAAGATATTATTGAACAAAAATTAATGGATATTAAAAAATTCGAATTAGCCAAAAAATATATAGTATATAGATATACAAGAGCTTTAGTTAGAAAGCAAAATACTACAGATGAATCAATTTTGGGATTAATTCAAACAACTAATAAAGAATTAATGGAAGAAAATTCAAACAAAAATGCTATAATAGCATCAACACAAAGAGATTTGATTGCTGGTGAAGTTTCTAAAGATTTAACAAAAAGAATATTATTACCAGAAAAAATAACAAAAGCTCATGAAGAAGGAATTTTACATTTCCATGATGCTGATTATTTCTTACAACCAATATTTAATTGTTGTTTAATAAATATTGGAGATATGTTAGATAATGGAACAGTAATGAATGGAAAATTAATAGAAAGTCCAAAAAGTTTTCAAGTTGCATGTACAGTTACAACACAAATAATAGCAGCAGTTGCAAGTAGTCAATATGGTGGACAATCAGTAGATGTAAGTCATCTTGGAAAATATCTAAGAAAAAGTTATGACAAATTTAAGAGAAAATTGAATGAACAATATAAAGGAAAGTTAGCAGATGAAATGATAGAAGACATAGCAAAACAACAATTAAAAGCTGAACTTTCAGCAGGTGTTCAAACAATACAATATCAAATAAATACATTAATGACAACAAATGGTCAATCTCCTTTTGTAACTTTATTCTTAAATTTAGATAAAGATGATGAATATATAGAAGAAAATGCAATGATAATAGAAGAAATTCTAAAACAAAGATATCAAGGAATAAAAAATGAAAAAGGTGTATATGTAACACCAGCATTTCCTAAATTAATATATGTTTTAGATGAACATAATTGCTTAAAAGGTGGAAAATATGATTATTTAACAGAACTTGCTGTTAAATGTTCAGCAAAAAGATTATATCCTGATTATATTTCAGCTAAGAAAATGCGTGAAAATTATGAAGGTAATGTATTTAGTCCTATGGGATGTAGAAGTTTCTTGTCACCTTGGAAAGATGAAAATGGAAATTACAAATTTGAAGGAAGATTTAATCAAGGTGTAGTAAGTATAAATTTACCTCAAATAGGAATTATAGCAGATAAAGATGAAGAAAAATTCTGGAAACTATTAGATGAAAGATTAGAATTATGCTATGAAGCTTTAATGTGCAGACATTATGCATTACTTGGAACTTCTGCAGATATAAGTCCAATACATTGGAGATATGGAGCAATTGCTAGATTAGAACAAGGTGAAAAAATAGATAAATTATTAAAAGATGGATATTCAACAATATCTTTAGGATACATTGGATTATATGAAGTAACTAAGTTAATGAAAGGTGTATCACACACAACAGAAGAAGGTCATGAATTTGCTGTAAGAGTAATGAAACATTTAAGAGAAAAAACAGATCAATGGAAAGAAGAAACAGGAATTGGATTTGGATTATATGGTACTCCTGCAGAAAGTTTATGTTATAGATTTGCTAGAATAGATAAAGAAAAATTTGGAACAATAGAAGATGTAACAGATAAAGGATATTATACAAATTCTTATCACGTTGATGTAAGAGAAAAAATAGATGCATTTAAAAAACTTGGATTTGAAAGTGAATTCCAAAAAATATCATCAGGTGGAGCTATATCATACATAGAAATACCAAATATGCAAAAGAATTTACAAGCATTAAGAGATGTTGTTAAATTTATATATGATAATATTCAATATGCAGAATTTAATACTAAATCAGATTATTGCCATGTATGTGGATTTGATGGAGAAATTATCATAAATGATGATAATGAATGGGAATGCCCACAATGTGGAAATAAAGATCATAGTAAAATGAATGTAACAAGAAGAACATGTGGATATTTAGGAGAAAATTTCTGGAATGTTGGAAAAACAAAAGAAATAAAAGCAAGAGTTTTACATTTATAATAAAAAGGCACATTAAATAAAGCTCATTTAATGTGCCTTTTATTTTGAATATGAGTAAAATATTATTGGAGGGATTAAATGTTAAGAAAAAATTCAGGTGTAACTTTAGTTGCTTTGATTATTACAATAATATTATTAGTAATATTAGCATCAACTGCAACTTTTACAGGAATAAGTGCAATTGAAGATACTAGGATATCAAGATTTAGAACTGAAATGGAAATGATGAAATTACAATTAAATTCACCGACTGAATTAGAAAAGTATAAAGAAACGGAAGATGATAATTTAACACCAAAACAAAAAGGTTTTTTAGGGGAAGTACAATTATCAATAAAACAACATGGTATTGATATACAATTAGATATAGATGGATTTAAATATTTTACCAAAGAACAAATAAAAGATATATCAAATATAGAAATTTCAAGAGACATATATATAAATTCAAATACTAAAACGATAGTAAGTGGAGTTGGAGTAAAGTATAATGGTGAAACTTATTATATGTTAGAAGAATTACCTAACAGTTTATATAATGTAGATAATAATGTGCAAAATTCTGGAAATATTGAATTTGATTTATCATCAGAAAAACTAAATATAACGATATCAAATATTAAATATAATGCTCCATATGTTAATAAAGGAAGTATACAATACAAATTAGCTTCTGACACAAATTGGACAACAGTTGTTAAAGATACAACAAGTAAAAATTTTACTTTTGAAGTACCAAGTGATGGAGAATATAATATTAGAGTTATTGATGCTAAGAATAATAAATCAACTAATAATATAAAAATAGAAAACACAGTAATAGTAGGAGAAACAGTAACTTTAACAGAAGAAAATGTAAAACAATATCTAGGAAAAGAAGTAATAAATTTTAAAGAGGATGATGGAAATACAGAAACAGTAGAAGGAATTAATGTTGAAGTATCCAAAAAATACAGATTATACTATGTAGATTTTGAAAATAAATATGGAGACGGAAAAGGAACTATATATTTAAAGGCAGAATGTACGAGTAATAATTATGCATTACAATTAGACGAAACAAGTGCAGATAGTCCAGGAATAAGAATAAAACAACTAAATCCAGGATTGTATAAAGATGAAGAAGGAAATAATAAAAATCCACCAGATAGCACATATGAGAATATGCAAGCAGTAACGTGGTTATTAAATGAAAAAAGATGGGAAAGTTTAAAAAGCAGTAGTGGAGCAAAAATACCAACAGAAGATATAAATTATATAGTAGGAGCACCAAGCTTAGAGATGATGATGGATAGTTATAATACAAAGTATGCTGATGAATTAAAAGGTAAAGAGAGTCCAGATTTTACTGATATAACAGAAGGAGATAGAAGAAAATTATTTTATAAATATAATGAAGGAGGTTATGGATATCAAGTAGGACCTTGTGCTGGTAATAAGACAGAATATTGGAATTATACATCTTATAACTCAGTTTGGACAGACCCTAATATAGACACGATGTATTATCCAGGAGAATACAATTACTATTGGTTGGCGTCTCCTTCGGCTTACAACTCTGGCGGCGTGATGTATGTGTACTATGGCTACGGAGGATGTGTGTACACCAACGCCTATAACAACAACATCGCGTTTTGTCCGCTAGTTTCTCTTAAGTCTACAGCTAAACTAGAACTTAAAAATTAAAGCATATAAAAATAAATTTTTGAAATTGTATAATTCAAATATATTAGGTGATTTTATTTGTAGCTATAGTAAAGAAAATGTGTATCCAAACTTTATTAAGATTTTAAAGAATGATTAAAATTAAATAAATCAATAAAAAATAAATTGTAATAAAAATGTAATATAATTTTTTAAAAAAAAGGTTGACAAGGAAAAAAATTAAGTATAGAATAAAATCGATAAAAACAGAAGAAATTTAATATATATTTTATTTTATAGTATAAAATATTAAATAAAAATAAATAATAAATATATATTAAATTAGTAAGGAGAGAAAAAATGAAGAATTCAAAATTAATTAAAATATTTTTAGTAATGGTAGTAAGTATATGTGTAGTATTTGTAGCAACAAATGTATTTGCAGATGATGAAGGATATGTTGATTTAACAAATACAGTAGGAAATAATACAGCAGAAGATAATAATGAATCATTAGATGTAGGATTAGATGAAGATGTAAATACAACAGATAATAATGCATTATTAGATGGTATAACTACAACAAATAATACAAACAGCAATAGTTCTTCATATAATACAAATGTTAATACAAATACAAATTTACCATCAACAGGTATAGCTGATTCAGGAGCAACTATAGCATTAATAGTAGTTTTAGCAATATCTGGTGTATATGCATATAAAAAATTAAGAGATTACAAAAATATATAATTAAATAAATATAAAATTGCGAAAGTTATTATTAACTTTCGCTTTTTGCTTTTATAATAATTCTATTAGAATTAGAATTATTACAAGTAACTAATGTGATTTGTCTTATTGAATTATTTGAAGTAATTACTTTATCAAATTCATTTTCTTTAACTTCGAAATTATCTGTAACAAAATATTTTATTATATTACCTTTCATATCATGAATTAATATTTCATCATTAATATTTAAAGTGTATAATTTACTAAAGAATTTGTAATTATCATAATTATGACCTGCAATACATAAATTACCATATTCATTTGGCATAGGACCATAAAATTTACATGGAGCAATTTTTAGTAAATTATCATTAATTTTAGAAAGTATTGGATAATTTAGATTCAATTTTGGTATTTCTATTAATCCTATTACAGAATATTCTATTCCATTATCTATATAAGTATTAATTGAACTATAATTTTGATTTTCACTATATAATTTTGAAATATTATAGTTGTTTGCTAATTTTTTAGATACATTTTCTTTTTTATTTATATTATATAAATAAAAAATGTAAATACTAATAGTAGCAGTTATTAATAAAATAGAAATAGAAAATTGCATGGTAAAAAATCTTTTCTTGATTTCTTTATTTATACTTGAATTCTTTTCCTCACTTTCATTAGAATTTAATATTTGATTCAATTAGATCACCCGAAATTTAAATTTATATAATTATTTTATACAAATCTAATAAAAAAATTATATTAAAGCTTGGAATATATGGAAAAAAATGTCGAAATAAAATAAATAATTTAATATATTTAAAAAATTATAAAATTTTAGAAAAAAGCTTGCAATTATAAGCAAAAATGGGTATAATATTTCAAGATACATAATTTACTTAGAAGAGTGGGAACAAATCCCACTCTTAAGTTTTGAAAGTAAGGAGGAAGAAATTGGCAAATATAGAAGAAAAAGTAGAAAATCTATTAAGAAATAAAATTGAACAAATAGGATATAAACTGTATGATGTAGAGTATATAAAAGAACGGAAAAAACTTTTTTTTAAGAATTTTTATAGATAAAGATTCTGGTATAGATTTAAATGATTGTGAAAAAGTAAATAATGAAATTACTGATTTATTAGATGAAGCTGATTATATAAAAGAACAATACTTTTTAGAAGTTTCTTCACCAGGAGTTGAGAGAATATTAAGAAAA
Source organism: uncultured Clostridia bacterium (assembly GCA_947627935.1). GTDB lineage: Bacteria > Bacillota > Clostridia > TANB77 > CAG-508 > CAG-269. The sequence continues at coordinate 35,567 of CANQXY010000002.1, forward strand.
GATGAACATTTAAAAGAAAATATTGGAAATGAAGTAGAAGTAAGTCTTTTCAAAAAAGATGAAAAAGGAAATAAAAAATATGTTGGTATATTAAAAGATTTTGATGAAGAAAAAATAGTTATAGACGATATTTCTATACAAAGAAAAGATATTGCTCAAATTAAAAAAATATATAAATGGAATTAAAGGAGGAATTAAAAAAAATGAAAGCAATTGACAATAAGGAACTAATAAAAGCATTAGAAGAATTAGAAAAAGAAAAAGGAATTGAAAAAGAGTATTTATTAGAATCAATAGAAACAGCATTAGTTACAGCATATAAGAAAAATTTTGATTCTCTTGAAAATGTTAAAGTAGAAATGGACAAAAAAACAGGTGCAACACATGTTTATTCAATAAAAGATGTAGTAAAAGAAGTAGAAGATAATACTTTACAAATTAGTGTAGAAAAAGCTAAAAAAATTAATAAAACTTTAAAAGAAGGGGACAAAGTAGAAATTGAAATTGTTCCAAAGGACTTTGGAAGAATAGCAGCACAAACTGCTAAACAAGTTATTATACAAAAATTAAGAGAAGCAGAAAGAAATATTATATATACAGAATTTAATGACAGAAAAGGTGAAATTGTTTCAGGAATAGTACAAAAAGCAGATAACAATATAGTTATAATGGATTTAGGAAAACTTGAAGGAATTATGCCAACAAAAGAACAAATACCAACAGAAAAATATAAAGTAAATGATAAAATAAAAGGATATGTATTAGATGTAGAAAGAGGAGAAAAAGGAGCACCACAAGTAATAGTTTCTAGAAGTCATCCTGATTTTGTAAGAAAATTGTTAGAATTTGAAATACCAGAAATATATGAAGGATTAATAGAAATAAAAAGTGTTTCAAGAGATCCTGGATATAGAAGTAAAGTAGCAGTATATTCTCCTGATGAAAACATAGATCCAGTTGGTTCTTGTGTAGGTCAAAAAGGTGTAAGAATTCAAAATGTAATAAATGAATTAAATGGAGAAAAAATAGATGTTATAGAATGGAATCCAGATCCAGCAATATTTATATCAGCAGCTTTACTTCCTGCAAAAATTATGGCAGTTGATATTAAGGAAGAAGAAAAATTTGCACAAGTAATTGTTCCAGATGATCAATTATCTCTAGCTATTGGTAAATCTGGACAAAATGCAAGATTAGCAGCGAGACTTACAAACTGGAAAATAGATATAAAATCTGAAACACAATTTAGAGAAATGCTAGCTAATGCTCAAGAAGAATAATTAGGACATAACCAAAGTATAATATAAGGAATGTGATTTATATGAAAAATATACCACAAAGAACTTGTATAGGATGTAATACAAAAAAAGATAAAAAAGATTTAATAAGAATTGTAAAAAATAAAAAAAATGAAATTAATATTGATAGAACAGGAAAACTAGAAGGTAGAGGGGCTTATATTTGTGATAATATAGATTGCTTAGAAAAAGCAATAAAAGCAAAAAGATTAGAAAGAACTTTTGAAATGAAAATCTCAGAAGAAATTTATGAAAATTTAAGAGGTGTAATCATTGATAAATAATAAAATTTTAGGCTTAATGGGGCTATCAGCAAGAGCAGGTAAGGTTTGTTTTGGAACAGATAGTACAATAGAAAATTTAGAAAAAGGAAAAGTAAAATTAGTAATTGTTGCTAAAGACAGTTCAGAAAGAACGAAGAAAAATTTTCTAAGATTATGTGAAAAATATAATGTACATATAATTGAATTTGGAACTATTGATGATATAAGTAAATCAATAGGAAAACAGAACAAAGCTGTAATAGGTATAAAAGATATTAATTTAGGAGCAGAAATAGAAAAAATATATAATGGGGGTGAAGTTATTGGGTAAGATAAAAATACATGAATTAGCAAAGAAATTAGGCTTAACCAGTAAAGAATTATTAGAAAAAGCAAAAGAATTAAATATAGAAGCAAAAAGTCATTTAAGTACTTTAGAAGAAAAAGATGCTATAGCATTAGAAAAAAGTTTTAGCAAAAAACAAGAAAATAAACAACAAAAAGAAATAAAAAAAGAAAAAAATGATTCTCCTGTAATTATAAGAAGAGAAGTTATAATTAATGATGAAGAACAAATAAAGAAAAAAGAAGAACAAGTAAAGAAAAAAGAAGAGAGAAAAGATGGCGTAGGATTTATAGAAAGAAGACAAAATAATGACTATAATATAGTATATAGAAACAAACCATCTAAACCAATGACTGTAAGTGAATTATTTGGATTAAAAAAAGAAGAGCCTAAAAAAGAAGAAAATATAGTAGAAGAAAAACAAGTTCAAAAGAAAGAAAACCAAAACAAAACTAGTGTAGATAAAAAAGTAACAACTGAAGAACAACATAATAAAAATAATAATAATTTTAAACAAAATAGAGAATTTCAAAATAATAGAAATAATAACTATAATCAAAACAGAAATCAAAATTCAAATTACAATAGGAATAATAACTTTAATAATAGAAATAATAACAATAATCAAAAATTTGGAGGAAAAAGACCTCTTGATGATAAAGGTATAGAAAAAAATATCAAAGATATTATGGCTATTGAAACAGTAGAAAAAGAATCAGTAAGAGAATATAATAAATCTATTGATAAGCAAAAAAATAATAATAAATTTGACGAAAATAGAACAGCTAAGAAAAAATCAAGAAAAAATTCTGCTAATTTTGATATTAATGAAGGAAAATTAAAAAGCTTAAAACAAGCTGATAAATTATCTAATATGTTTGATGATCAAGAAGGTGGAATGTTAGATTATTATGATTTAACAACTCAAAGAGGAAGAAAAGGTAAAAAGAAAAATATAAAAAATGATGAAAACAGAGTAAAACAAAAAATATTCCAATTAACAGAAATAACAATACCTGATTCAATAACTGTAAAAGATTTTGCAGCTGAAATTAAAAAGACAACTGCAGAGGTTATTAAAAAATTATTAAGTTATGGAATTATGGCTACAATAAATAATACTATAGATTTTGATACAGCATCTTTAATAGCAGAGGAATTTGGAATAACAGCTATTAAGAAGGAAATTGTTACTGAAGAAGATATACTATTTGATGATTCAGAAGATAAAGAAGAAGAATTAAAAACAAGACCACCTGTTGTTGTTGTAATGGGACACGTTGATCATGGTAAAACTTCACTTTTAGATGCGATAAGAAAAACTAACGTAATTGAAGGAGAAGCTGGGGGAATAACTCAAGCAATTGGTGCATATCAAGTAAAAATAAATGATAGAGATATAACATTTTTAGATACACCTGGACATGAAGCTTTTACAGCTATGCGTGCTAGAGGTGCACAAATAACTGATATAGCAATTTTAGTTGTTGCTGCAAATGATGGAGTAATGCCTCAAACAATAGAAGCAATAAATCATGCTAAATCAGCAGAAATACCAATTATAGTAGCAATTAATAAAATAGACTTACCAGATGCTAATATTGAAAAAGTAAAACAAGAATTAATGGCATATGAATTAGTACCTGAAGAATGGGGTGGAGATACAATATATGTTCCAATCTCAGCAAAGATGAATCAAAATATAGATCAGTTATTAGAAATGGTATTATTACAAGCAGATGTATTAGAATTAAAAGCTAATCCTAATAAACAAGCAAAAGGTGTAGTAATAGAAGCAAGACTTGATAAGAATAAAGGTGCAATAGCATCAATGTTAGTACAAAGAGGAACTTTAGATGTTGGAGATACAGTTGTTGTAGGATCTTCAATTGGTAGAATAAGAGCAATGCAAGATTACAAAGGTAAGAAAGTTAAAAAAGCAGGTCCATCTATGCCTGTTGAAATAATGGGATTGACAGAAGTTCCAGAAGCGGGAGATACTTTCTATGAAGTAAAAGATGAAAAAACAGCTAAACATTTAATTGAAAGAAGAAAACGTCAAGCTAGAGAAGCAACAATAAATGCTACAACTAAAGTTACATTAGATAATTTATTTACTCAAATGGAACAAGGAAATCTAAAACAATTAAATCTTATAGTTAAAGCAGATGTTCAAGGTTCTGTTGAAGCTGTAAAACAATCTTTAGAAAAATTATCAAATGAAGAAGTTAAAGTAAAAGTTATACATGCAGCTACTGGTGCTGTTAATCAATCAGACGTAACTTTAGCTAAAGTTTCAAATGCAATTATAATAGCATTTAATGTAAGACCTGATAGTACTGCTAAAGATATTGCGGACAAAGAAGAAATTCAAATAAAACAATATTCTGTAATATATCAAGCAATAGAAGATGTAGAAGCAGCAATGAAAGGTATGCTTGATCCAGAATTTGAAGAAAAAATAATAGGAACTGCTGAAGTAAGGCAAACATTTAAAATCTCAAGTGTTGGAACAATTGCTGGAGCATATGTTCTTACTGGTAAAGTAGAAAGACATGCAGGAGTAAGAGTTATAAGAGATAATGTAGTTATTCATCAAGGAGAACTTGCAACATTAAAGAGATTTAAAGATGATGCAAAAGAAGTTTCAAAAGGATTTGAATGTGGTATTCAGATTGAAAATTATAATGACATAAAAGAAGGCGATATAATAGAAGCTTTCATTATGGAGGAAATTAAGCGTTAATTAAGGAGGACAATTAATTGAATAAAAATAATAACAGATTAGAACGTATTGATGAAGAATACAAAAAAGAAATTAGTAATATAATAAATTATAATTTAAAAAATCCTAATGTAACTGGATTGATTAGTGTAACAAAAGTAAAAGTTACAAATGATCTTAAATTCGCTAAAGTTTCAGTAAGTATTTTAAATTCAAAAAATATAAAAGAAACTTTAGCAGGATTAAAAAAATCATCAGGTTTTATAAGATCAGAACTTGCAAGAAGAGTTAATTTAAGAAATACACCAGAACTTATATTTGAATTAGATGATTCAATAGAATATGGTGCTAGAATTGATAATATACTAAAAGATATAATCAAAGATGTAAAAAAAGAAGATGAATAAATTAGAAAGGATAGTTTTATGACTTTAGATAATATATTAGAAGAAATAAAAAAAGCAAAGACAATAGTAATATTGACACATGAAACTCCAGATGGAGACGCTATTGGAAGCAGTTTAGCTATGAAATTAGCAATAAAAGAACTTGGAAAAGATGCTGATGTTATAATACCAGAATATTCAAGATTATTTAATTTTTTACCAGGAGCTAGTAGTATAAAAAAAGAAAGTGATATTAAAAAATATGATTTAGCAATTTCAGTGGATTGTACTGACTTAAAAAGGCTAGCAGAAGGAGATAAATATTTTGAAAGTGCAAAATCAAAAATTGTAATAGATCATCATGGAACAAATAAAATGTTTGGAGATTTCAATTTTGTAAATCCAGTATCACCAGCATGTTGTGAAATATTAATAGGAATGTTTGAATATTTTGGTATAGATATAACTAAAGATATAGGAAGTTGTATTGTAACAGGAATAATAACAGATACAGGAGGATTTAGATATTCAGGTGTTACAGCAGAAACTTTTGAATTTACTGCTGAACTATTAAGAAAAGGAGTTAATGTTTCTGATATTTATAAAAGGGTGTTAGATACAAAAACAAGAGCTAATTTTGAACTAAATAAACTTATATCCCAAAGAATGGAAATTTTAGAAAATGGGAAAATTGCTTTTACATATATTAATTTAGAAGACGAAAAAAATGTTAATGCTGAAGAAGGAGATCATGAAGGATTAGTAGAAATAGGAAGAGACATAGAAGGTGTTGAGGTTTCAGCATTTATAAGAGAAAAAGAAAATCCAAAAGGATATAAGATATCACTAAGATCAAATGACTATGTAAATGTTTCTGATGTTTGCCTAATGTTTGGAGGTGGAGGACACCCAAAAGCTGCAGGATGTTTTATACAAGGAGAATTAGAACAAGTAAAGGCAAAAATTATTTCAGAAATAAAAAAAGTGTTAAAATAATAAATAAGTTCTAGTAAAGATTACTAGAACTTATTTGTAATGAATAGAGGAAATAAAAATGGATGGAATAATTATAATAAATAAACCTAAAAATTATACTTCAAATGATATAGTTCAGATAGTAAAAAAAATATTTAATGAAAAAGTTGGACATATAGGCACATTAGATCCAAATGCTACAGGTGTTTTACCTTTGTTAGTTGGTAAAGGAACAAAACTGTCTAAATATTTAATAAATCATGATAAAACATATGATGTTGTTTTAAAATTAGGAGAAAAAACAGATACTGCTGATAGTGAAGGAAAAGTTATAGAAAAAAAACAAATAGATTTAGAAAAAATAAATAATAATAATGTAAAAGATATATTTAATCAATTTATTGGAAAACAAAAACAAGTTCCTCCAATGTATTCAGCAATAAAAATAAATGGAAAAAAACTTTATGAATATGCAAGAAAAGGACAAAATATAGAATTAAAAGCTAGAAACATAGAAATATATAATTTAGAACTTCTAAGTATTAATAACCAAAAAGATGAAATAGAATTTAAAGTAGAATGTTCAAAAGGTACATATATAAGAAGTTTATGTGAAAGTATTGCAAATAAGTTAGATACAATAGGATATATGAAAGATTTAAATAGATTAAAAGTTGGAAAATTTGATATAAAAGATGCAGTTACAATTGAAAATATAAAAGAAAATGCAAATAATAAAGAATTTATAGAGAAAAATTTAATTTCTATTGAAGATATTTTTAAAAATAAGCAAAGTATAATTTTAGATAATAAACAACTAAATTTATTTTTAAATGGTGTTTCATTAACATATAAATTAAAATCTGATATCTATAAAATATATAATGATAGCAGATTTATTGGCATTGGAGTTATTAATCAAAATATTTTAAAAAGAGATATTATTTTATAAAAACTATTGCAGAATTATACGATTTTATGATATATATTATTATGTACGGAAAGATAAAATTATGCAAAATACAAAGGAGGAAACAAAAATGTATATATTCAATAGGATAACAGTAAATCCACAATTACCTAAAAGGATAAATAAGTTATCAGTTATTTCAAATAATTTATGGTGGTCTTGGAATTCAGAATTTTTAAGATTGTTTAAAAAAATTGACCTAGATTTATGGGAAACAGTTGGAAAAAACCCAATAAAATTTTTAAAACTTGTATCACAAGAAAGATTAGAAGAAGCATTAAAAAATCCAGAATTTTTAAAAGAATATGACAAAAATGTAGAAAATTTTGAAAATTATATTAACAGTAAAAATACATGGTTTTCTCAAAAATATCCAGAAAATAAAAATGATTTAATTGCATATTTTTCAGCTGAATATGGTTTAGATGAAACTATACCAATTTATTCAGGAGGCCTTGGTATATTATCAGGTGATCACTTAAAATCAGCAAGTGATTTAGGTATACCTTTAGTTGCAGTTGGCTTATTATATAAAAATGGATATTTTAATCAAAAGATAAATGGATATGGTATGCAAGAATCTGAATATACAAATATAGATATTAATAATTTACCAATAAATCCTGTAAAAGATGAAAATGGAGAAGATTTAATAATATATGTTAAATTTCCAAAGAGAAGATTATATTTAAAAGTATGGCAAGTTAATGTAGGAAGAGTAAAATTATATTTATTAGATTCAGATATAGAAAAAAATCACGAAGAAGATAGAGATGTTACATTAAGATTATATGGTGGAGACCAAGAAATGAGAATAAGACAAGAAATTGTTCTTGGTATGGCAGGAGTAAATTTACTTAAAACTTTAGGCTTAAATCCAACTATATATCATATGAATGAAGGACATTCAGCATTTCTAAATTTAGAGATAATAAAGGATATTATAGAAGAAAAACAAGTGTCATTTGACATTGCTAGAGATATTGCTAGTTCTAAAACTGTATTTACAACACATACACCAGTTCCAGCAGGAAACGATATATTTCCAATAAATCTAGTAGAAAAATATTTTAAAGATTTTTGGCCAAGATTAGGATTAACTAGAGAAGAATTTTTAAAATTAGGTATGAAACCTATAAATGGATTAGAGAATGGATTTAATATGGGAATATTGGCTCTTAAAATTGCAGGAAAGAAAAATGGTGTAAGTAAATTACATGGAGCAGTATCTAGAGAATTATTTGGAGAAATATGGCCAAATATTGCTGCAAATGAATCACCTATAACACATGTTACAAACGGTATACACACTTGTTCATGGCTTGCTCCAAATTTAAAAGAATTATATAATAAATATTTAATTCCGTACTGGCAAGATAATATCCATCAAGATTATGTTTGGGAAAAAATCAAAAATATACCAGATGAAAAATTATGGGATGCTCATAATAATAGAAAGAAGAAATTATTTGCACTTATCAAAGAAAATACAACAACAAGATTAAGAAGAGCAGGAATTAGTTATGAGGAAATAAACGAAATTGTATCAAAATTAAATCCAGATGCTCTAACAATAGGATTTGCAAGAAGATTTGCAACATATAAAAGAGCAACTTTAATATTTAAGGATTTAGAGAGAATAACTCAAATATTAAATGATCAAGATAGACCAGTTCAACTTGTGTTTGCAGGAAAAGCTCATCCAGCAGATAAAGAAGGACAAGATTTAATTAAATATATACATGAGATATCTATGATGCCACAATTTAAAGGAAAAATATTTTTACTAGAAAATTATAACATAGCAATGTCAAGATATTTAGTAAGTGGAGTAGATGTATGGCTTAATAATCCTAGAAGACCAATGGAAGCTTCTGGAACAAGTGGACAAAAAGCATCTGCCAATGGAGTTATAAATTTCAGTGTTCTAGATGGATGGTGGGCAGAAGGATATAATCAAGAAAATGGATGGACTATAGGAACTAATAAAGAATATGATTCATATGAAGAACAAGATAAAGCGGATAGTGAAAGCATATATTATACTTTAGAAAATAAAATTATACCAACATATTATGATAAAAATAAAGAAACAAATATGTCTGAAAAATGGTTACAAATAATGAAAAACTCTATAATCTCAACAATAGGAAAATATAGCACAGCTAGAATGCTTGTGGATTATACTAATAATTTGTATATACCTCTTTGCAATTTAACAAATAAATATTATAAAGAGTTAAATGATGTTGCTCAATATAATCTATGGAAAGAAGATTTATATAAAAATTGGGCAGATGTAAAACTAACACAATTAAATAATTTAGATAATATATCTATGGATGCTGGAAATAATATTGAGGTAAAATGTGAAGCATTACTTCCAAATATAAATGTACAAAATGTAAGAGTAGAAGTATATTATGGTAAAATATCTGATAATGGTATTGTAGAAGATGTAACGATAATTCCTATGAAATTAGAAAAATCAGATGAAGAAAATAAAAAATATTATTATACAGCAAAAATAGAACTAACTACAGGTGGTAACTATGGATATACTTTTAGAATAATGCCACAACATGAAATGTTACTAGATAGTGAAAATTTAGATTTAGTAAAATGGATAACTAAATAAAATTAAATATTAATCTTGACTAAATAGTAAAATTAGTATACTATTTAGTCAAGACTTTTTTAAAGGTTTAATTTATATATAGGAGGTGATTATATATGGATATCGAATTACAATTAAATACTATTGTAAGTTCTATTAATGAAATAAAAAACAAAATGGCAACAAAAGAGGATTTAAAAGGTATGGCAACAAAAGAGGATTTAAAAGGTATGGCAACGAAAGAGGAATTAAAAGCTTTAGAATCCAAAATGGCAACTAAAGAAGACATAAAACTTATTAGAAGAGATATGAGAAAAATGAATCTTGGTATAGAAGCTATATTAGAAGATATAAAAATGTTAGATGATAGAACTAGACCAATGGTAAAAATAAAAAACAGCTAAAAAGCTGCTTTAAATTGTTATTATTTTTTGTGTATAATCTAAATTACTCCATGAATCATGTTCAAATCCTAAAGTGTAAACATTTGTTGCATAAATATCTTTTTCAATCATTAATTCTAAATTTTTATTTGTATTAAAATCCGTAAATTTTTTAACAGATGTAATTAAATTTAATTTATTCTTAGATTTTGAAATTTCAGAAACAATATATTTTCCTTTTTCATTAAATCCTAATATTCTAATATAAGGAATGCTTTTCTTTGAAATTTGTATATCTTTTTTAGTAATTCCAAGTAAAGAATATAAAATGATTCTTTGTAACCTTGTACTTGTATATCTTTTAGAATTCACAATATTAATTAATTCAGAAATACTATTACAAGAATTAGCAGCTTTTTTAATTGCAAATTCTAATCCTTCAGAAACATCAGGCAGATTTGCAATTTGATCAATAGACATTTTTCTTAAATTATAAATTGCAATTCTATCAAAATTAGAGATATCTTTAACTATATGACCTTTTTGTATATTCTCTTTTAATATACTATATGAAGATATAGGTAAAATTTTATTCAAATCTTTAAATTCATTTTTAGAAATTAAATTTCTAATAGCTGTGGCACTAGCTATATTTCCAGAAAAATTAATGTCATTATAACCAGTATTAATTCTTTGTATAGAAATAGGATTTATATTACTATTAAATTTTTTCAAAGCTTTTAAATATTCTATACCTAGAATATTGTTAGGAGATGAAAGAACTGGAGCAAATCTTCTTATGTCATTTAAATACATCATTAAAGCATTTTCGCGTGCTTTAGGATAAGATATTCCTTTAGATAATTCATGAGAAAGTATAGCTTTATATTCTTTAGGTTCATTATATAAAATATCTGCAAATTTATTTAAAATATTTATATCAGATGTTTCAGTTCCAAAAGAAATTTCATCAACTATTTTTAAAGAATCTAATATTTTGATAGCACCTTCTGCAAAATTTTCGGCACTAGAGATAGAATATAAAACAGGCAATTCTATAACCAAATCAATTCCATTTAAAAGAGCCATTTCAGCCTTTGACCATTTGTCAACTAAAGAACAATTACCTCTTTGAGTAAAGTTACCAGAAATAACAGCTATAGTATATTCAGCATTACTAATTTTTTTAGATTTTATTAAATGATATAAATGACCATTATGAAATGGATTATACTCTGATATTATTCCTAAAACTTTACCCATAATTATCTCCTTTTATTATTGTATTAATACTAAAATATGATATAATAATACCATAAAAATAATAAAAAAACAATATATGAGGAGTTATTATGGAAAAGGTTACAATATATACTGACGGAGCTTGTTCTGGAAATCCAGGTCCAGGTGGATGGGGAGCAATATTAATGTATAATAATATAAAAAAAGAAATATCAGGAGCAAGTAAAGAAACAACAAATAATATTATGGAATTGACAGCTGTAATTGAGGGACTAAAAATGTTAAAATATCCTTGTGAAGTAGATTTATATAGTGACAGCAGTTATGTAGTAAATGCATTTATTCAGGGATGGATATATAATTGGATAAAAAATAGCTGGAAAACAGCTAATAAAGAACCCGTAAAAAATAAAGAGATATGGCAAGAATTATATGAACTTACTAAGATACATAAGGTTAATTTTATAAAAGTAAAAGGACATAGTGATAATGAATTTAATAATAGATGTGATGAACTTGCTAGAAATGCAATAACAAATATGTAAACGAAATATTACATTTTCATTACAAATACAAAAATATATTGAAATGCTATATAGTTTTTTGTATAATAAATATGTAATGATAAATACATAGGAGGAAAAGATGGAACCATTTTCAGATTACATTTTAGAACAAGATTTAACAACAAAAATGGAAATAGCATATTATTTGTCAAAAAAAGCAGGGATATATTTTGATAAATCAGTAGTGTTAAAAACCGAAATTGCAAGAATGTTTATTGATTATATGAAAATAGACATTGATGAGAATTTAGTGCTAACTGCATGTGTTTTATGCAATTGTAAAAAAGTAAATGATGCACAAAAGATAGGAAAATTGCGTACATATGCATTAGATGGAGCCTTGTACTTAAAAGAAAATGGATTTAGCAGTAGATTTTGTAAAATTTGTGAAGGCGTAAATAGATATAGTGGAATTTCACCAAGAGAAAAAGAAAGTGATATATTAGAACTAGTAGATTGTTTTGGAGGGCTAATTTTAGATAGACCAGAAAGAATAGGATTTGATTCAGAAGAAGCATTAGTTCTAATTGAACATAGAATTTTAAATGATAAACATAATAGATATTTAGAATTATTTAAAGAATTTGTAAATAAAATGGAACAAATAAGAATAGAAGATACCAGAAATATGAAACCTATAAAATTATTAGTAAAATTACACAATGATTCTAAAGATGTAAAAGAATTTATGAATAAGGTTTGTTATGAGTATTCAAATATAGTAGATGAGATAATATTAAAAAGACGACAAACACTAGTAGGAAAAATGTTCGGAACAGAAAATAGTAGTTCTAACAGAACATTATTTACTGAAACTACTACACAAAAAATAATAGGACAATTAAAAGAAAAACCAGCATTAAAACAATAAAATAAACTAAAGAAAATGAGTCCAATAATGACTCATTTTTATATTTTAAATTAGAAAGGAAACAAAAAATGTATGAGATATTTGCAGATTTACATGTACATATAGGAAGAAGTGAAAAAGGAAAACCAATAAAAATAACAGCAGCTAGAAGCCTTAATTTTGCTAATATTGCAAAAGAATGTGCCGAAAGAAAAGGAATAAATGTTGTAGGAATTATTGATTGTGCTTCGCCATATGTAATAGAAGATATTGAAAACTTTTTAAAAACAGGAGATGCTTATGAACTAGAAGATGGAGGAATAATATATAAAGATAAAGTATGTATATTATTAGGAAGTGAAGTTGAAACTTCAGAAAATGGTAGAAATGGTAAAAAAGGTAGTGCACACAACATCTGTTTTTTCCCACACTTAAAAGATATAAAACAATTTTCTAATGAAATGAGTATGCATATAAAAAATATAACATTAAGTACACAAAGGTCTGATTTGTCTGGATATGATTTAATTGATATAGTAGAAAAATATAATGGTATATTAATACCAGCACATATTTTTACACCATTTAAAAGTTATTATGGAAATTGTACAGATAGGATTAAAGATATATTTAAAGAAAAATATGATAAAATTTTTGCGGTAGAGCTTGGTTTAAGTTCTGATACTTTTTTAGCAGATACAATATCTGAATTAGAAAGTAAAACTTTTTTAACAAATTCAGACGCACATTCACTTCCTAAAATTGCTAGAGAATATAACAAAATACAAGTTGAGGATATAAGTTTTAAAGAAATAGTGAAGGCTTTAAAGAATGAAGATGGAAGAAAAATATTAGCAAATTATGGATTAGATCCTAAACTTGGAAAATATCATAGAACATTTTGTGATAATTGTAATTGTTCTATTGAAACAAAAGAACCAGTAGAAATCTGTCCTATGTGCAATAGTAATAAAGTTACATTTGGTGTTTTTGACAGAATTGAATTAATTAAAGATAAAGACCATACTATAAGTCCAAAAGGAAGACCACCATATATTTATCAAGTTCCTCTTAATTTTATACCAGGTGTTGGTGGTAAAACAATAGAAAAACTAATAGATACATTTGATACAGAAATGAACATATTACATAAATTATCAAAAGATGATATAGAAGCTGTAGTTGGAGAAAAAGTTGCAGCAACTATTATTAATGCAAGAGATGGAAATATTAAAGTGCAATCTGGTGGTGGTGGCAACTATCGGAAGAGTAAATTTAAAATAGATATTTTAGTTCTAAAAATGTTATTTATAGAATACACATTATGTAGTATATAAAAAAGGGAGACTTTTATGACTAAGAAAAGAAAAATACGAATAATGGATATTCTAAAAAAACATATTGTTGGTAATATAAAAGAATATATAATAGTTTTATTAATATTTCTAGTTGGAATATTTTTAGGAGTAATGTTTATAAACAATACAAATGAGACTCAAAAAGGAGAAATACAAAATTATATAAGTACATATATAGAAAATAGTAAACAAGGAGATATAGATACTACTGATAGTTTAAAAACAAATATAAAAGAAGATATTATTCTAGCTTGTATTTTGTGGTTTGCAGGTACTACAGTTATAGGTATGCCAATAGTTTTAGGAATAATACTATTTAGAGGATTTTGTTTAGGATATACTATTTCTGCTGCAATATCTACTATAGGATTTGCAAAAGGATTATCTTTTATATTAACATCAATATTATTACAAAATTTATTATTTATACCAGCAATATTAATTTTAGGAGTAAGTTCTATAAAATTATATAAATCAATTATGAAAGATAAAAGGAAAGAAAACATTAAAATATCAATAATAAGACATACTGCAATTTCAAGTATATCGTTAGTTATCTTAATATTATCTGCAATAGTAGAAGTTAAAATTTCATACAATTTTTTTAATACTATAGTAAAATATTTATAAAAATTTAAAAAAATCTATTTACTTTTTTAATAATCTTTGATATAACTATATCTAGTTATGTAAATATTAAACAATTAAATGGGGGAGAATAATGGAGAAACAATTAAATTTATTTTTCGAATTTCTTGAAAATGATAAGAAATTATCTGATAACACTTTACAATCTTATAAGAGAGATTTAAAACAATACGAAAGATATATAAAAGAGAATAAGAAAAATTATAGTAAAATTAGTAGTGAAGATATGCACGGATATTTATCATATTTACAAGAGATAGGCAAAAAGCCATCAACAATATCAAGATGTTTAGCTTCAATTAGATCTTTTTATCAATATGAATTAAAAAATAAAAAAGTAAAAAAGGATCCTACTGATGGAATTCAATCTCCTAAAATAGATAAAAGAGTACCAAGTGTACTAAGTTCTAAAGAAATCGAATTATTATTAGAGCAACCAAAAAATGTTGATTTAAAAGGAATAAGAGATAAAGCTATGCTAGAATTTGCATATGCAACAGGTATGAGAGTAACAGAAATCATATCTTTAAATTTAGAAGATGTTAATCTAGATGAAGGATATGTTGTATGTAAAACTGAAAACAAACAAAGGACAATACCACTAGGTACAATGTCTTTAAAAGCCTTAAAAGAATATGTAGATACAGCAAGAGATGTATTAATAAAAGAAGATACAGAAAAAGCTTTATTTGTTAATATAAATGGAAGTAGATTAACAAGACAAGGATTTTGGAAAATAATTAAATATTATAAAGAACAAGCACACATTACAAAAGATATAACACCACATGTTTTAAGACATTCATTTGCAACACATTTACTTCAAAATGGTGCAGATTTAAAAGCTATACAAACAATGCTTGGACATTCAGATATTTCTTCAACACAAATTTATATGCAATTTCAAGACGAAGGATTAAAAAATGTATATAGAAAAGCTCATCCAAGAGCATAAAAATAAAAAAACCTCTTAATTGAGGTTTTTTATTTTTTTACAAAAACATTAGTTATTTCCGAAATATATAATGTATGATAATCATTATTTTTGTACCAAAGATTATTTAAAGACTTATCAATAAAACAATTTTCCTCAATTTCTTGCATGTAAAGTTTTTTACATATTAAAACTAATTTTGATTCATAAAATAAAGGAATATCATTATATTGCACAATAGATAATTTGGAATTTTCTATTTTATTTTCGTCTTTTCCAGATACAGAACCTAGATATGAAAGTGTTTTTTTATAATCATTATTAAAAAAACAAAGTGAAAAATAATAGTTATTATCTATAAATTGTTTTGTATATCTTTGAGGCCTAATTACAGTATATGCAACATTTTTACCCCACATAAAACCTAAGCCTCCCCAAGATGCAGTCATAGTATTAATTTTATCATTATATTTTGCTGTAATTAACATCCAGTCTTTTCCAATCTTAGTAAATGGATTTAAATATAATTCATTAATATCAATTTCTTTAAAACTTTCCATATGAAACCTCCAATATTTTATATTCTTATATATAAAATTATATGTATAAAGATAAAATAAATTACTTATATTACTAGACAGAAACGCAAAATAAAGATATAATTGATTCATATAAAAGGAAGGTGCAATAAGTGAAAAAAGTCTTATTTATTTCAAGTACAGGAGGACACTTAAACGAATTATTACAATTAAAACCATTATTTAAAAAATATGATTACCATATAATAACAGAAAAAGATAAATCAACGATAGCTTTAAAGGAAGAATATAAGGAAAAAATATCATACCTACCATATGGAACTAGAAGTAAATTAATTAGATATTTGTTTATATATACTTATATATTTTTTAAAACAATATATTTATATTTTAAAATAAAGCCTAAATATATAATTACAACAGGAACACACACAGCAGGACCAATGTGTTATTTTGGAAAATTATTTGGAAGCAAAATAGTATATATAGAAACTTTTGCTAATATAAATCATAAGACATTAACTGGAAGATTAGTTTATCCAATTGCTGATTTATTTATAGTACAATGGGAAAGTATGTTAAAACTATATCCAAAAGCAGTATTAGGAGGTTCGATATATTAGATGATTTTAGTTTTATTAGGAACACAAAATAATAATTTTAATAGACTATTAAAAGAAGTAGAAAAAAATATAGAAAATGGAACTATTAAAGAAGAAGTTATAGTTCAATCAGGATTTACTAGATTTAAATCAGATAAAATGAAAATACTTGATTTAATACCATTAGAAGAATTGGACAAACTTATAGAAAAAGCAAGTTTAATAATAACACATGGAGGTGTTGGATCAATTATTGATTCATTAAAAAAAGGAAAAAAGATTATAGCAGTTCCAAGATTAAAAAAATATAAAGAGCATGTAAATAATCATCAAATAGAGATAGTAGAAGAATTTTCTAAAAGAAAATTTTTAATAGGAATAAAAGATACAAAAGATTTAAAAGATGCAATTATAAAATCGAAAAGTTTTGTGCCAGAAAAATATGAAAGTAATACAGAAAATATAATAAATATAATAGATAAATTTATACAATCTAATTAAAATATTAAAGTGGTGATATTATTGGAAGAAAATAAATTAATAAGTCCAGAATTAGAAGATGGACAAGAAGAGAGATTAGAAAATTCATTGAGACCTAAAACTTTAGATGAGTATATAGGACAAGTTAAAGTTAAGGAAAATATGAAAGTTTATATAGAGGCTGCAAAAAAAAGAGGAGAGCCATTAGATCATTGTTTATTTTATGGACCACCAGGTCTTGGTAAAACAACATTATCTAATATAATATCAAATGAAATGAATTCAAATATAAAAATAACTTCTGGTCCAGCAATAGAAAAACCAGGAGACTTAGCAGCAATTTTAACTAATTTATCAGAATTCGATGTTCTTTTTATCGATGAAATACATAGATTAAGTAAAAGTGTTGAAGAAATTCTTTATCCAGCTTTAGAAGATTTTACATTAGATATAATTATAGGAAAAGGTCCAAGTGCAAGATCTATAAGATTAGATTTACCTAAATTTACTTTAATAGGTGCAACAACAAAAGCAGGTTCTTTAACAACTCCTTTAAGAGATAGATTTGGAATAGTTCATAGATTAGAATTATATTCTCCAGAAGAGCTTGCTATGATTGTAAATAGATCTAGTAAAATATTAAATGTTGAAATAGATGAAGAAGCGGCAATTGAAATTGCTAGAAGATCAAGAGGTACTCCAAGAATTGCAAATAGAATTTTGAAAAGAGTAAGAGATTATGCATCTGTTTTAGGAGATGGTAAAGTTACTTTAAAATTAACAAAACATGCATTAAATAAATTAGAAATTGATGAATTAGGATTAGATGATACAGATAGAAAATTATTAGATATGATGATAACTCAATATAAGGGAAAACCAGTTGGAATAGAAACATTGGCTGTTTCATTAGGGGAAGAGTTAGATACTATTGAAGATTTATATGAACCATATTTAATACAAATAGGTTTTATAGCAAGAACTCCTAGAGGAAGAGTCCCTTTAAAACCTGCATATGATCATCTAGGATATAGTTATATAGAAAAATAGGAGGAAAAAATGAAACTATTAATGCATACTTGTTGTGCTCCATGTAGTGTATATTGTATTGATTCATTAAGAAAAGAAGAAATAGAACCAACTATATATTGGTATAATCCAAATATACACCCATACATAGAATATAAAACAAGAAGAGATACATTAAAAAGCTATACTGAAAGTATAAATGTAAAAGCTATTTTTGAAGAAGAATATGGATTAGATAATTTTTGTAAAAATGTAATAGGTGATTTAGAAAATAGATGCTCAAACTATTGCTATAGAGTAAGAATGGAGCAAACAGCAAAATATGCTAAAGAAAATGGATATGATACGATAACCACTACTCTATTAGTAAGTCCATACCAAAAACATGAAGAACTAATAAAAGTATGTGAAGAAATGGCAAAGAAATATGACTTAAAATTTTTATACAGAGATTTTAGAGTAGGATTTAGAGAAGGACAAGCAAAAGCAAGAGAGTTAGGTCTATATATGCAAAAATATTGTGGATGTATATTTTCAGAGGCGATTTCAAATTATGACCACATTATTTCTGAACAGAAAGACCAACTTATTGAAAATAAAAATACAGAACGCAAGATTAGATTAGGCTGGGAAGTGCCAAATTTAGAATTAAAACCATACAAAAATGGTAATCAGGAACAAATTAAATTTATTTATGATTTAAAAAAGGAAGTTTATCAAAAATATGTAGAAAATATTTATGGAGAGTGGAATGATGAAATCCAAAAAAAACTATTTGATAAATTTATGAAAGAAAATTCAAAGAACATAGAACTTATATATTTAAAAGATGAATTAGTACGGATTTTACAATGGAAAAGAAATAGAGAATAATATTTTTGAAATAGGCAATATTTGTATAAAACCAGAATATCAAAATAAAGGAATTGGAACAGCAATATTAAAAGAAATTATATTTGAGAACAAAGGAAAAAATATAAAATTACAAGTATTTAAAATAAATGAAAAAGCAATTAAGTTATATGAAAAAATGGAATTTGAAAAAATAGATGAAAATAAAACACATTATATAATGATGAGAAAAAAAGATTTAGTCAAAAAAGAATTGATTATTCAAAAAAATATTAAGACAAGAAAAAGATATGCAGATAGATTGTCTCATAGAGCAAATTATGAGTTAAAAATAATATCTGTCAAAGATGATTACTTTAGTGGTGATATATATTTTTATAATTTTATTGAAGTAAAAGATAAAATACTTATACCAAATGGAAAAACCATAATGGATAATAATTATAAATGGTTAGAATTTTACGATTATTCTTCAAAAGTGAAATTAACAGCTATTTATGATGAAAATAATAGAATTATTGAATGGTATTTTGATATAGCACGCAAAATAGGTAAAGATAATGAATTACCTTATGAGGATGATTTATATCTTGATGTTGTGGTAACTCCAAATGGCAAGATTATATTACTTGATGAAGATGAATTAAAAGAGGCTTATAACAAAAGAGAAATGACAATAAAAGAATTTAAAAATGCATACAAAGAGGCAGAACAGCTAATGAATAAATTAAAAAATAATAAAGATAAATTAAAAAAATATACAGATGAATATTTAAATCAAATGCTAAACTTGATTAAATAATGAAATAAAAAAATTTAAAATAAAGATATTCTAATGGTGGTCTTAATCGTCTATTCCATAAGAAGATAGGTATTTACGAAGTAATAAAAAGGACATAAAATCTGTAAAAAATTAATGTTTCATAGGAGATTTATATAATGAAGTTATATGTTATAAGACATGGAGAAACTAATATGGGGAAAAACAGAGTTATTGCTACTGAAGATGAACCTTTAAATGAAAATGGAATTGAACAAGCAATTGCTGTTGGAAAAGAATTAAATAAATTAAATATTGAAGTAATATATTGTTCTCCTATTGAAAGGGCAAAAGACACATTGAAGTTATTTGAATTAGATAAGAATATACCGATTATTATAGATAACAGATTAAAAGAAAGAAATATGGGAATATATGAAAAAGTAAGTTTCGAAGATTTGGACTGGAAGGAATTTTGGAGTTATAATTCAGATAATAAATATACTAACTTAGAATCAATGAAAAGTGTATATAAAAGGGTATCGAACTTTTTAGATGAAATTAAGAAAAATAATAAAGATACTTTAATTGTAACTCATGGTGGTGTATCAAGAGCAATTTATTGGTATTTTAATGGATTTGATAACTCATTCTTTGAATGTGAAAATTGCAAAATATATGAATATACTATCTAAAAAGCATGATATTTATAAAGAAATTATAACAAGTAAAAAAAAGTAATTTATAGATAAGTATCTTTTAAAAGCTTCAAAGGATAGTAATCTTAATTTCTAGTTTCATTGAGCTTTATAGTTTATTAAATGATATATTAACTTTAGTTTTTTAAAATAATAATTTTAAAGGTATTAATTTATGAATAAAAATGAATTTATTAAAAAGATAAAAGATATAAATTTAATAAAATTATTGTATGTAATTGCAGCGTTTGTATTTATAATTCCTTCTATTGTTTATTTTGTAAAAAATAAAACAGTTTTGGGATTTAAAAAAGAGTTTAGATTTTTACTAAATGATGTAAATACACTAAAACAAACTATAGCTTATTTAATTATAATAACTATATTAATTTCAATATATTTTTTAATAATTAAAAGAAGAAAAGAATTATTTAAAGATATAAAATCTGTTATAATTTTTATTTTAATAATTTCATCTATATTCGTATTTACTATTCCAATGCTTAGTTCAGATGTGTTTTACTATTTAGGAATAGGTAGATTAAATGGAGAGTACGGCCAAAATCCATACTATATTTCTATGGCAGAATATGTAGATGCAAATCCAGATTTAGATATTAATTCAGATACAGTAATGCTTCAAGGATACAATAGTTATTGGGCTAAAACAACAGTAGTTTATGGGCCTATATGGACAATTATATGTAGTATAGTTTCTAAATTATCTTTAGGAAATATAGATTTTGGATTATTAGTTTTTAAACTTGTAAATTTAACAATACATATATTAAATTGTTGTATTATATATAAATTATCTAAAAAGAAAATTTTTGTATTATTATATGGGCTTAATCCATTTATACTATTAGAAGCAATAGTAAATGTGCATAATGACATTTTTATGATTTTATTTATATTATTAGCTTTATATTATTTATTAAAAAAGAAAAATTTAGTATTAAGTGTTGTATTTTTAGCAATAGCAACATGTATAAAATATTTTACAATATTATTACTTCCATTTTTCGTAATTTATCATTTTAAAAATGAAAAAGCTTTGATAAGAATTTTTAAATGTATTAAATATGGTTTGTTTTTTGTACTTTTAGTATTTATCCCATATATTTTATACATAAGAGATTTTACAGTATTTGCAGGCATATGGGAGCAACAAAGAAAAATTACAAAAAGCTTATATTTAGTAATAAGGCAATTTTTACCTGGATATGAAAAGATTATTAATTATGCTTTATATATATTTATATATTGTTTTATACTAAAGAATATATTATTTTTATTTAACCCAAAAATTAATTTTAAAAAAGAAATGAAATATAATTTTTATTTAATTTTAATATTTTTATTTGTTTTAATTACTAATTTTCAACCATGGTATATAATGTGGTTAATTCCATTTATGTTATACCAAAAAGCTAGTAATATTAAACTGATTATACAAACAGGATTAATTAGTATGTATGCAAATTCAGTATTTTTAATATATGGAGAAAATTGGAGATATGGAGTACAATTTTATTTAATATTAATAATTGGTATGATATTATTTTATTTATACAATAATAAAAATAAAATAAAAAAACATATAAAAAATATAGGAGGAAGTTTATTTGGATAAATTAGTGTTAATTGATGGAAATAGTATAATGAATAGAGCATTTTATGGCATTATGGGAAGCAAAATGCTAATGACAAGTGATGGTAAATATACAAATGCGATATATGGATTTTTATCTATATTATTTAAAATATTAGAAGATATAGATCCTAAATATTTAGTAGTTGCGTTTGATTTAAAAGCACCAACAGCAAGACATAAAATGTATGATGGATATAAAGCTAATCGTAAAGGTATGCCAGATGAACTTGCTGCACAAATGCCAATAATTAAACAAATATTAAAGGCAATGAATATAGATGTTATAGAAAAAGAAGGATATGAAGCAGATGATGTTTTGGGAACTCTTGCAAAGTACGGAGAAAAACAAGGATTAGATGTAACAATTCTATCAGGAGACAGAGATACATTTCAATTAGCAAGTGATAATATAACAATAAGAATACCTAGAACAAAAATGGGAAAAACAGAAACAGAATTATTTGATAAAACAAAGATTATAGAAACATATGGATTAGAGCCAAAACAACTAATAGAAGTGAAAGGATTACAAGGAGATACTTCTGATAATATTCCAGGGGTACCAGGTATTGGAGAAAAAACTGCTATTTTACTTATTCAAAAATATAATTCAATAGAGAATTTATATGAAAAATTAGAGAATAATGAAGATGATTTAAAAGGAAAACAAAGAGAAAACCTAGTATCAAATAAAGAATTAGCATTTCTTTCAAAAACATTAGGAACAATAAATATCGAAGTTCCAATTGAAGATAATTTAGAAGATTTTAAAGTAGAAGAATGGAATAATGAAGAAGTTTTAGAAATATTTAAAAATTTAAACTTTAATAGATATATTGAAAGATTTAATCTTCAAGACAAAACAGAAAATATTAAATCAGATAAAGGACAAGAAGAATTGTTCAAAATTGAAGAAAATGTAAATATTAAAAATCTTTTAAATAAGATAAAAGATGATAAAAAAATTATATACTATTTTGGAACCGAAAAAGATGATGCAGAGAAAAATATAATAAAAGAAAAAATCATATCTATAAGTATATATGATATAAATAGCAATAAAGTATATTATATTAATTATAAAGATAATATTAATAAATTTGTAGAAGAACTTAAAGATATTTTTGAAAATAAAGATATTGAAAAATTTGGACACAAATTAACAAATGATTATATTTTATTGAAACAACTTGGAATAACTATGCAAAATATAAAATTTGATTCAGAAGTTGCAGCATATATTTTAAATCCAACAAATAATAAATATAATATAGATATCTTAGCAAAAGAATACTTAGATTTAGATATAGAACAATATTTAAGCAGTAAAGGAATAAAAGAAGAGTCACAAAAACAGATAAATTTATTTGAAATAGATGAAAATAAAAACGAAATAGATATAGATAAATATAAAAATTGCACTTATGCATATTGTATATCTAAATTATATGATGTAACTATAGATAAGTTAAAACAAATAAATGCTTTAGACTTATTTAACAATATAGATATGCCAACAGTAGAAGTTTTGTCAGACATGCAATGGAATGGTATGTATGCAGATAGTAATCAGCTAGATGAATTTGGAGATGAATTAAAACAGAATTTAGAAGTTCTTACAAAAGAAATATATGATTTAGCAGGAGAAGAATTTAATATAAATTCAACTAAACAATTAGGTGAAATATTATTTGAAAAATTGCAATTACCAACAATAAAGAAAACAAAAAGTGGATATTCTACAGATGTAGATGTATTAGAAAAATTAAAATCAGAACATCCTATTATAGAAAAAATATTAGATTATAGACAATTAATGAAATTAAATTCAACTTATGTAGAAGGACTAAAACCATATATAAATCCAGTAACTAAAAGAATACACTCATTTTTCCATCAAACAATAACAGCAACAGGAAGAATAAGCTCAACAGAGCCAAATCTTCAAAATATACCTACAAGAATAGAACTTGGAAAAAGACTAAGAAAAGTATTTAAACCAGAAAATGGAAAAATATATTTAGATGCAGATTATTCTCAAATAGAATTAAGAGTTTTAGCTCATATATCTAAAGATGAACATATGATACAAGCTTTTAATAATAATGAAGATATTCATAAGCAAGCAGCATCTAAAGTGTTTAATATTCCTATAGAAGAAGTAACAAAAGAACAAAGAAGTGATGCTAAAGCAGTTAATTTTGGTATTGTTTATGGGATAAGTGATTTTGGATTAGGTGAACAATTAGGAATATCTAGAAAAAAAGCAAAACAATATATAGAGCAATATTTAGATAAATATTCTGGAATAAAGAAATTTATGACAGATATAACAGAACAAGCAAAAGAGGATGGATATGTTGAAACTTTATTTAACAGAAGAAGATATATTCCAGAATTAAAATCTAATAACTATATGGTAAGACAATTTGGAAGTAGAGCTGCTATGAACACACCTATTCAAGGTACTGCAGCTGATATCATGAAAATAGCAATGATAAATGTATATAAAAAATTAAAAGAGAAAAATTTAAAATCAAAAATAGTTTTACAAGTACATGATGAAATGATGATAGAAGCTTTAGAAGAAGAAAAAGAAGAAGTAAAAAATATTTTAAAAGAAAGCATGGAAAATGCAATAAAATTAGATGTACCATTAATTGCTGAAATTTCAGAAGCAAAAAATTGGTATGAATGCAAATAAAGTATGTGAAATGGAGAGAAGACATTGATATCTAAAATATTTAATAAAAAAATGTTAATAATATTATTGAGTATATTAATATTTATATGTTTATTTAAAATATTTAGAGTTCAAGATATACTAAAGAAAAATATATATCCAAATAAATATGAAGGATATGTAGAAAGCTATTCACAAAAATATAATGTAGAAAAAAATTTAGTTTTTGCGATTATAAAAGCTGAAAGTAATTTTGACGAAAATGCTATTTCAAACAAAGGTGCAACAGGACTTATGCAGATAATGCCATCAACTGCAAATGAAATAGCTAAAAATATAAAAATAGACTATAATGAAATTGATTTAAAAAAAGCTGATACTAATATAAATATAGGAGTTAAATATATATCAATATTAATAGAAAAATATGGAAACAAAGAAGTGGCTTTAGCAGCATATAATGCTGGAACTGGTAATATAGATAATTGGATTGAAAAAGGAATAATAAAAAAAGATGGAACAGATATAGAAAACATACCATATAAAGAAACTAATAATTATGTAAGAAAAATATTAAGAGATTATAAAATATATGAAAGCTTGTATAAATCTTAAATGGAGGTTAATTTTTGAAATTTGTATCTTTTCCTAATTTAAATTTAAATATTAAAATTTCTAGTATTGCTTTAAATATATTTGGAATTAATATATATTGGTATGCAATTATTATTGTATTTGCAATAATAATTGCTACTATTTTTTTAAAAAAAGATGATGGAAAATATGGTATAAAATTTGATAATATATTTGAATTAATGCTAATTGTAATTCCAATATCTATAATTTGTGCAAGATTATATTATTGCTTATTTAAATTAGATTATTTTATAAAAAATCCATTAGATATATTTAATTTAAAAACAGGTGGACTTGCAATTTATGGAGGAATGATAGGTGGAATTGTTACAATTATAGTTTATTCAAAAACAAAAAAAATAAATATATTAGATATATTAGATTATATATCACCATATATAGCATTAGGACAAGCAATAGGAAGATGGGGGAATTTTGTAAATATAGAAGCATATGGCACTAAGACAAATAGCTTTCTTAAAATGGGAATAATTGAAAGTAATGAATATATAGAAGTACATCCATGTTTTTTATATGAATCGATTATTACATTTTGTCTATTTTTAATATTATACAAAATAAAAGATAAAAGAAAGTTTAAAGGAGAAATAGTATCAATATATCTAATTATTTACTCATTTTCGAGAATATTTATTGAAGGATTAAGAATAGATAGCTTAACTTTTTATGGATTTAGAATATCACAAATAGTATCAATTATAATATTTATATTTTCTTTGATATTTATTTTAAAAAATAATAAAAAAGTATTTAAAAAAAACACAAAGTAGTATACAATGTAAAAAATTGAAAGTGGGAGAAAAATATGAACAAAAAGTGGCAGTTTTATGATTGTGATGAAGAAAAAATAGAAGAGTTTTCAAAAAAATATAATGTAAATAAATTATTAGCTACAATTTTAATAAATAGAAATATAATAAATGAAGAAGATGTAAGAATATTTTTAAATCCAAATAGAAATGATTTTCATGATCCATATTTATTACCTGATATGAAAAATGCAGTAGATAGAATAGTAAAGTCAATACAAAATAAAGAAAAAATTATAATTTATGGAGATTATGATGTAGATGGAATTACAAGTATAACAGTATTAAAAAGTTTTTTAGAAGAAAGAGGATTAAAAGTAGATCATTATATTCCAAATAGATTAGAAGAAGGATATGGATTAAATAAACAGGCTTTAAAAGAGATTTCAACTAAAAATTATGATTTAATGATAACAGTAGATTGTGGAATATCTGCAATAGAAGAAATACAATATGCAAATGAGCTTGGAATTGAAACAATAATAACAGATCACCACGAACCTGGAGATGAACTTCCAAAAGCATTTGCTGTAATTGATGCAAAGAGAAAAGATAATAAATATCCTTTTAGAGAATTAGCAGGTGTTGGAGTTAGCTTTAAATTATGCCAAGCTATTGGAATTAAACTAGGCTTAGATGAAAAAGAATATTTAAAATATTTAGATATTGTATGTGTAGGTACAATATCTGATATAGTTCCATTAATAGATGAAAATAGAGTAATTACAAAATTAGGATTAAAATTAGTTAAACAAACTAAAAATTTAGGATTAAAAGCAATAATTGATGCATCAGGATATAGTAAAATTGATTCTACCACAATATCATTTGGTATAGCACCAAGAATTAATGCATGTGGAAGAATGGGATATCAAGAAGATGCTTTAAAGCTATTTTTATCAAAAGATTCTAATGAAGTTAATCAATTAATACAAAAGTTAAATACATACAATTCTAAAAGACAAGATACAGAAAAAAATATATATAATGAGGCAATAGAACAAATACAAAAAGGTAATTTAGATAAAGATGATGTTATAATAATTGGAGGAAATAATTGGCATCATGGAGTAATAGGGATTGTATCATCAAAAATTACAGATATGTATTTTAAACCTAGCATATTATTATGTTTTGAAGATGATATAGCAAAAGGATCAGGAAGAAGTATACCAGGTTTTGATTTATATGAAGCATTAAGTAAGTGTAGTAATAGTATAGAAAAATTTGGTGGACATTCAATGGCAATTGGAATAACACTAAAAAAAGATAAGCTAGAAGAGTTTAAAAAACAATTAGAAAATATAGCTAAAAATAGTAATATAAAAGATATTATGCCTATAATAAACATAGATGGACAAATAAATTTAAGTGATGTAGATAAAGATATTGTAGAAAGTCTAAGTGTATTAGAGCCATTTGGAGAAGGAAATAAAATGCCTTTATTTGCATATAAAAATTTAAAAATAGATTCTATAAGAGCATTATCAGAAGGAAAACATTTAAAATTAACATTAAAAGATAACAATAATATAATAAATGCAATAGGATTTAATATGGGGTATTTAGCAGATGAATATTTAATAGGAGATAGAATTGATGTTGTTGGATTACTAGAAATAAATACATTCAATGGTGTTGATAACATACAAATAAATTTAAAAGATGTAATGAAGTCAATTTAGTAAAATAAAAGGAAAGTGATAACATGCAAGAAAAAAAAGAAATAACAATAGAAGATGTAATTTCAGCAAAAAAAGAAAAAACAAAAAGAGTAGATACAAAGTTAATAATGAAAGCATATGATTTAGCATATAACAAGCATAAAGAACAATGTAGAAGGTCAGGTGAGCCATATATAATTCACCCAGTTAATGTTGCATATATTTTAGCTGATATTGGATTAGATGATAGTACAATATGTGCAGCATTACTTCATGATGTTGTTGAAGATACTGATTTGACAAATGATGATTTAAAGAAAGAATTTGGTGAAGAAATTGCAGAAATGGTAGCTGGTGTGACAAAACTTGGAGAAGTACAATTTGAAACATCTGAAGAAAAACAAGTTGAAGACTATAGAAAAATGTTTCTTGCAATGGGAAAGGATATAAGAGTAATTTTAATAAAACTTGCAGATAGACTTCACAATATGAGAACATTAAAGTTTTTACCAAGAGATAGACAAATAGCAAATGCAAAAGAAACAATGGAATTATATGCACCTCTTGCAAATAGACTTCGGAGTTTACTCAATAAAATGGGAATTAGAAGACTTAGCTTTTAAATATTTATATCCAGAAGAATATAGAGAACTAGTAGAAGGTATAAATAGAAAAAGAGAAGAAAGACTAAAATTTATTGAAAAAATAATAGGTGATATAAGAGTAGAACTGAAAAAACAACATATAGATGCAGAAGTAACAGGAAGAGCAAAACACTTATATAGTATATATAGAAAAATGCAGAGAGATAATAAAACACTAGATCAAATATATGATTTATTCGCTTTGAGAATTTTAGTTAATTCTGTAAAAGATTGTTATGCTGCATTAGGTGTAGTACATGAATTATATAGTCCTATGCCAGGTAGATTTAAAGATTATATAGCAGTTCCAAAGCCTAATATGTATCAATCAATACACACAACATTGTTAGGTGAAAAAGGAACACCTTTTGAAGTACAAATTAGAACGTGGGATATGCATAGAGTTGCTGAATTTGGTATAGCCGCCCATTGGGCATATAAAGAGGCAAGCTATTTTGGAAAAAAACAATCTATAAAAGTTGAAGATGATAAATTAGCTTGGCTAAGAGAAACTTTAGAGTGGCAAAAAGATATGCAAGATCCACAAGAATTCTTAGAAACATTAAAAACAGAACTTTTTGAGGATGAAGTTTATGTATTTACACCTAAAGGATTGATTAAAGTGTTACCAAGAGGAGCAACATCAATTGATTTTGCATATAGCATACATGCAGAAATTGGTCATCATATGACAGGATGTAAAATAAATAGTAAAATGATGCCAATAATAACTCCATTAAAAACTGGAGATATAGTAGAAATAATAACATCTGATAATTCAAAAGGACCAAGCAGAGATTGGCTTAAATTTGTAAAAAGTAGTAGTGCTAAAAATAAAATCTTAAGTTGGTTTAAAAAAGCAGAAAAATCAGAAAATATTGAAAAAGGTAAAGATTTAATAGAAAAAGAAATAAAAAGAATTGGAATACCATATGTAGATTTATTTAAAAATGAATATATAGATCCAATGTTAGATAGATATAAATATAAAAATTTAGAAGAGATGTATGCATCTGTTGGATTTGGAGCTATATCACCAGTTAAAATTATAGCTAGGATGCTTATTGAATACAGAAAAGAACATAATGAAGAAAATATAGAAGAAAAGATACAAGAATTATCAAAATCAAGACCTAGAAAACAAAATGTATCAAATTCGGGAATAGTTGTAAAAGGAATAGATAATTGCTTGGTTAAGCTTTCAAAATGCTGTAATCCACTTCCAGGTGATGAAATAATAGGATATATTACTAAAGGAAGAGGAGTGTCTGTTCATAGAAAAGATTGTGTAAATGTAAAAGATTTAATATCTGAAGAAAATAGAATGATAGATGTAGAATGGTATGATGAACAAAAAGCTTCTTATAGTGCAGATATAGAAATATATTCAAATGATAGATCAGGACTTTTAGCAGACATATTGAAAGAAATTGGAACAACTAAAGCAAAATTAATGGGAGTAAATACTAAGACAACTAAAGAAAGAATAGCAATAATTAATATAAGTGTTGAAATAGAAAATTTAGATGAAATGAATAATTTAATAAAAGCAATAAGAAAAGTTGAAAGTGTGTATGAAGTAACAAGAAAGAAATAAAGGAAGGATAATTATGATTTTAAAAGAACTAAAGATAGAAACATGGATTGGAGATCCAACTAATTGTTACATTGTTTTTGATGAAGAAACTACAGAAACTATGGTAATAGATCCAGCTGGTGATGTAGATAAAATTATTGAAATGATTAATATTTTAAAAGGAAAACTTAAATATATATATATTACTCATTGCCATGGAGACCATATTGGTGGAATAAATGAATTAAAAAACAAATTAGGTGGAAAAATTTTAATTCATAGATATGATGCAGAAGGATTAAATGATGAAAAAATAAATTTAACAACATATATTGGGATGGATAAAATAGAATTAGAAGCAGATTCTATAATAGACGATGGAGATTTAATTCATCTAGGAAATATAGAGTTTAAAGTTATTCATACACCTGGTCATACAATTGGAAGCACTAGCCTTTATTGCCAAAAAGAAAAATTACTATTTTCAGGAGATACTTTATTTAGAGGAACATGGGGAAGAACAGATCTTCCAACATCTAGTATTGAAAATATAATGGATTCAATTGTAAATAAATTAATGATTTTACCTGATGATATAATTGTATATCCAGGACATGGAAAATCTACTATGATAAAAGAAGAAAAACCAATATATTTGGAATTAAAACCAAAGTTATTTTAATAATTTAAATATGAATATTTTAAATAGTAAAAACATATATATACATATAGGGACAAGATAAGGAGAAAATTATATATGTTTAATGTTACTATTATAAATATAAAAGATATAATAAAATATCTAGTGAGTATAACATTAATCATTACAGTGATTTTAATACTTACTAGATATTTTTCAAATTTAAAAGATGACCAAGATTTAAAATTGAAAATGAATGATGGGTTTAAAGAAATATTAAATAATAGTTATGTAAGTTGTTTAAATAAAACAATACCATGTATTGAAAATGTGAATGAAGAAATAAATAAAATATCAAAAGAAGATGATGAAGTTGAAGATAGTATTTTTAAGAAAATTTTGGGCGTTGAATTAAGTCAAATAGAAAAAGAAAGAAAACAAATGAAAGATTTAGAAAAAAAGGAAGTTGCAGAAGAAAAAGAAGATGCTAAAACTGGTGTGGAAACTAAAGTTATAACAGAAACACCACTAGCTAATAAATATACAAATGAATATAAAAATGTTAGAATAAAAAATGAAACAGATTATGAACTTACAAATGATATGTTAAAACCTAATATAGATATAAATAATAAAAATGTAATAATATTCCATACACATACATGTGAAAGTTATACATCTAGTAAAAAATATCCATATGAACCCACAGGTTCATATAGGACAACAGATTTAAATTATACTGTTGCAAAAGTAGGAGAAGAATTAAAACAGTATTTAAAAAAATATGGTTATAATGTAACACATGATACAACATATCATGATTATCCTGCTTATAGTGGCTCATATAATAGATCACTTACTACAGTCCAAAATTTATTAAAAACAAATAAATCAGATGTAATAATAGATTTACATAGAGATGCAATAGGAAGTAATAGTAATTATGCACCAACTGTGAAAATAGGAAATGAAAAAGCAGCTCAACTCATGTTTGTAATACGGAACAAATGGTGGAGGATTATGGCATCCAAACTGGAATCAAAATTTAAAATTTGCAATAAAAGTTCAACAAAAAGCACAAGAAATGTATCCAGATTTATTTAAACCAATTATATTAAGAAAATCAAGATATAATCAACACTTAGGAAAAGCTGCTACTATTATCGAAGTAGGAGCAACAGGAAATACATTAGAACAATGTTTAACAAGTATGAAATATTTATCAAAAGTAATGAGCGAAGTAATAAAATAATTTATTTAAAAGGTATTGAATTTAATATTAAAATTAATATATAATAATACCATAATCAAAAGAAGAGAGGTAGAAATATGGTTAATATCAAACTAAATTTAGAACATACTGGAATACAAAAGAGAAATATAATGAAATATAAAGAAACAGTAGAAAATATTCATAAAGATTTACATGATAGGGCAAATAATCAAAATGATTTTGTTGGATGGCTTGAATTACCTACAAGTTATGATAAAGAAGAATTTGAAAGAATAAAAAAAGCAGCTACAAGAATACAAAATGATTCAGATATATTTGTTGTAATTGGAATAGGTGGTTCATATTTAGGAGCAAGAGCAGTAATAGAGTCATTAACAAGTTCATTTTATAATATGCTACCAGATAAAATAAGAAAATATCCTCAAATATTATATGTAGGAAATAATTTAAGTCCAAATTACATAAATGACCTTATAGAACTTATTGGAGATAAAGATTTTTCTGTAAATGTTATATCAAAATCTGGAACTACAACAGAACCAGCAATTGCATTTAGAATTTTTAGAGAAATATTAGAAAATAAATATGGAATAGAAGAAGCAAGAAGCAGAATATATGTTACAACAGATAAAGAAAAAGGAGCATTAAAAACATTATCAGATGGTGAAGGATATGAAGAATTTGTTATACCAGATAATGTTGGAGGAAGATACTCAGTACTTACTGCAGTGGGATTATTACCAATTGCTGTAGCGGGGATTAATATTGATAAGTTAATGGAAGGTGCAAGAACAGCTCAAGAAAGATATGATGATGATAGTTTAAAATATAATGAATGTTATCAATATGCAGTAGTAAGAAATATTTTATATAGTAAATTATATAAAACAACAGAAATATTAGTTAATTATGAACCAAAGATGCACTATTTTACAGAATGGTGGAAGCAATTATATGGTGAAAGTGAAGGAAAAGAACAAAAAGGAATATTCCCTGCAGGTGTTGATTTTACTACAGATTTACATTCTATGGGACAATATATACAACAAGGTAGAAGAAATTTATTTGAAACTGTAATATCTATTGAAAATCCGAATTCAAATATATCAATAAATCCAGATGAAGATAATTTAGATGGTCTTAACTATTTAGCTGGAAAAGAATTAGATTTTGTTAACAAAAAAGCTATGGAAGGAACAATAAAAGCTCATGTTTCAGGAGATGTTCCAAACATATTAATAAATTTAGATAAATTAGATGAAGAAGTAATAGGACACTTGATATATTTCTTTGAAAAAGCATGTGCTGTATCTGGTATGATTTTAGGAGTAAATCCTTTTGATCAACCAGGAGTTGAGGAATATAAAAAGAATATGTTCAAATTATTAAAAAAACCAGGTTATTAATAAAATAGAATTATAAAAGTATTTTCCTAAAAATAGGAAAATGCTTTTAGTATGTTATAAATAAGTTATAAAAGGGAGTAAGAAAAATGATTTTTAAACATGAATATGAAGTAGTAGTAAAAGATTTAGGAAAGGAAAACAAAATATCAAATAAAGCAATACTAGGATTTATGGAAGAAATAGCAAGCTTACATTCAAGCACAATTGGATATGGAGTAAATGATGCAACAAGAAATGAAGTTGCTTGGATTTTGATGGATTGGAAATTACAAGTTATAGAAAGATGTGACTATGGACAAGTAGTACATTTGAATACTTGGGTTAGAGAAACAGATAAATTTTATTCATATAGAGATTTTGAACTATATGATGAAAAGGACAAGCTAATCGCTATAGGAACTTCTAAATGGGTATTAGTTAATGTAAAAACAAAACATATTACAAGAATTCCAGAAGAACTAACAAAAAAATATAATCCAGAATTTGAAAAAAATGTATTTAATGAAGCTAAATTGGAAAAGATAATAGAACCAAAACAATATTTGTCAAATATAATATATAGTGTAAAAAGATCAGATATTGATGTTAACCACCATATGCATAATCTATATTATTTAGATTTAGCTTATGAAGCTTTACCAGAAGATATATATTTAAAAAAAGAAATGAATAATGTAAGAATAAATTATAAACATGAATTAAAATTAGGTGATGTAGTTAAATGTTTATATACTTATGAAAATGGTAAGCATATAGTTGCAATAAAAAATGAGGAAGAGAGCAAATTATATGCAATTATAGAATTAAATTAGTGTAAAAAATGTCAAAAAAATGTAAAAAATGTCTTGAATAGATAAATAAGTATGTGGTATAATAATCGTTGTCAGTAAAAAATGGAGGGAATAAAAAATGAAAAAAGATTTAAGAAAAACAAAAATTGTAGGAACAATCGGACCAGCTAGTGAAAACAGATTAGAAGAATTATTTGAAGCTGGATTAAATGTAACAAGAATAAATTATTCACATGGAAGTTGGGACGAACAAAAAGAGAAAACAGAAACAATAATTAAATTAAGAGAAAAATTAGATTTACCTATAGCATTACTTTTAGATATGCAAGGACCAGAAATTAGAACAGGTATGTTAATTACTGGTAAGAATGACAAAATACAATTAGAAGATGGACAAAAATTCACATTAGTAAATGAAGATATTATAGGAGATAAGGATAAAGTTTCAGTATCTTATAAAGGATTATATAATGATGTTAAACCAGGTTCTCCTATATTAATAGATGATGGAGCAATAGAATTAAGAGTAGATGAAATAGTTGGAAAAGATATAGTATGTACTGTAATTCATGGTAATGGATTAGGAAGTAGAAAAACAATGAACTTACCAGGTACTGCAGTTCGTTTACCAGCATTAAAAGAAAAAGATATTGCTGATTTAAAAACAGCTTGTGAACATGATTATGATTTTGTTGCTATGTCATTTACAAGAAATAAAGATGATATAGATCAAGTTAGAAAAGTTTTAGATGAAAATGGTGGAAAAGATATACAAATAATAACAAAAGTTGAAAATGTAG
The DNA here is from genome assembly GCA_947627935.1 of uncultured Clostridia bacterium. GTDB lineage: Bacteria > Bacillota > Clostridia > TANB77 > CAG-508 > CAG-269. Next base: position 70,649 of record CANQXY010000002.1, read on the forward strand.
AAGGATTAGAGCATATGGAAGAGATAGTTGAAAATGCTGATGCTCAAATGATAGCACGTGGTGATATGGCTACAGAAACAGACTTTACTGAACCACCTGTTATGCAAAAAAGATTTATTAGATTAAGTAATAAAGCTAATAAACCAGCAATTACAGCTACACAAATGCTAGAATCAATGACACATCAACCATTACCAACAAGAGCTGAAGCAAGTGATGTTGCTAATGCTATATATGATAGAACAAGTGCAGTAATGCTTTCAGGAGAATGCGCAATGGGTGATTATCCAGTAGAATGTGTTAAAACAATGGATAAAATTGCAAGAAGAGTAGAACCTGATATTAATTATTGGAAAAGATTTAATCAAAATGAATATATTGAATTAACAAATGAAGAAGACAAAATAGCATATACAGCATGTGTTACTGCTCAAAATCTAAATGCAGATGCTATTGTAGCATATACTCATTCAGGAGATTCAGCAAGAAGATTAGCAGGAATGGGAGCAGGATGTCCAATTTTAGCAATTACAGATAAAAGAAGAACATTTAATCAATTAGCTTTAGCATGGAATGTAACACCTATATATGTTGAAGCTAAAGATAGTATAGAAGAAACATTAAGAGCAGGTATTAAAAAATTAGAAGATAAAGGAATTTTAGAAAAAGGAGATACAGTTATTTTATCAGGTGGAAAAAACAACACAGTATATGGACATGATAATAAAATAATTGGAGGAATTTTAAAAATATAATTAAAAAACTAAAAAAGCACATTGAAGATTTCAATGTGCTTTTTTGTTGCTTTAAAATCACAATTGTCATAATAAATCATATAATGTAAATATAAAGGAGGAATAAAAATGTATAATAGATTTAGAAGATGTTTTTGCATGAACAATAATTATTCTAACAATAACTGTAATGAAGATGTTTTAGAAGATAAATGTCAAAACAATAATTGTTGTGAATGTAAAGACGACTATGATAATTGTGAATGTGGATTTGATGAAGAATACAATGATGTATTTCCAAGTAATCCAATGCTTGCTCAAAGTTATGTTCCTATTCAATATATGGATAAAACTTTTAAACCATCTGTTGGATTAAAAATGGGAACAATCTATCCTGAACTTGTGAGCCCATATATGCCAGGTCAATCAATGAAAGAAATTGCATATATTGAAGCAACAAATAAAATTGGGGAGGGATGTAACAAATGTCAGTAGAAGAAAATAGAAATTGTAATTGTGATAATGTAGAAAATATTAGCGAGAACAATTGTTGTAATGATAATTTAAGAGAAGAAATGATGGAAAAAATTAAATCTTATAATTTTGCTATAATTGAACTTGCTCTTTATTTAGATACGCATCCAGATGATGAAAAAGCATTATGCTTACACAAAAAATATTGTAAAGAATATAAAGAAGTAAAAGATAAATATCAAAAAATGTATGGACCTCTTACTATAAATTATCCATGTAATAAATGGAGATGGTTAGAAGAACCATGGCCATGGGAAAGGGGGAATTACTAATGTGGACTTATAATAAAATGTTAGAATATCCAATAAATATTAAATGTACTGATCCAAAATTAGCAAAAGTAATAATATCTCAATATGGTGGACCTGATGGAGAACTTGCTGCATCTTTAAGATATTTATCACAAAGATTTGGTATGCCAGATCAAAAAGCAAAAGCAATATTAAATGATATTGGTACAGAAGAATTAGCTCATTTAGAAATGGTTGGAACAATAGTACACCAATTAACTAAAAATGCTTCAATTGAAGAAATAGAAAAAGCAGGATTAGCACCATATTATACAGATCATGGAGTAGATGTATATCCATCATCTGCAGCAGGAGTTCCATTTACTGCAGCGTATATTGCATGTAAAGGTGATCCAATAGCTAATCTTCAAGAAGACCTTGCAGCTGAACAAAAAGCAAGAGCAACTTACGAAAAATTAATAGATTTATGCAGAGATAATCCTGATGTATTAGATCCATTAAAATTCTTAAGACAAAGAGAAGTTGTACACTTCCAAAGATTTGGTGAAGCATTAAGAGGAGTTCAAGATAAACTAGCAGAAAAGAAATTTTACATGAATGATATGAAACAATGTAATAATGATTGCAGTTGCAATTAAAAAATAAAAATCAATCAAAAAAATATGGGGGTACTATAAAAGTATCCCCATATTTTGCCAGTATTAACTAATCTTTACAAAACTTATCAATAAAACCATTTTTTGCTCGTATTTTTGTTTCCTGATAGATAGTAGCATGACTGTTTGGATGTAATTGAATTGTCGGAGTTTTTTGACAGGCATTTGCTAAATTAGGAAATCTTTCTTTTACAGTATTATTTTTTTCCATAAATATTCTCCTTTCACAGTCGTAAAATGGATAGTTGCTAACTAATATTTGCCTACTGACAAAGCAAAATATTATGATTAAGTTACTAAAATTATAGTATATTTTCCTATAATATGCAAGGACTATAATTTTATATGAATAATAAATATTTTTCTACAAAACTTTACAAAATATTCCAAAAATGGTATTATTTTGAAGAGAAAAGAGGAAAATAGATGGCAAAAAAATATTTAGATAAAAATGTATTAGATGCAGCAATAGAAAGATTAGAAATTATGTTTCAAAATTTTGATAACATTTATTTTAGTGTTAGTGGTGGAAAAGATAGTTCTGTTATGGTGCAATTAGCAAACAAAGTAGCAAAAAAAATGAATAAAAAATTTGATGTGTTATTTATTGATTTAGAAGCTCAATATCATTATACAATTGAACATATTGAAGAACTAAAACAATTATCACAAATTAGAGATTTTTATCATATTGCATTACCAATTGCATTAAGAAATGCTGTGTCTGTACTACAACCTAAATGGATTTGTTGGGAAGAAGAAAGTAAGCATTTATGGGTAAGGAGTATGCCTAGCGGAAGTATAAATATAGAAAATTGTCCTTTTGAATGGTTTAAAAAGGGAGAAGAGTTTGAAGAATTTATTGTTCAATTTGCTAAATGGTATCAACAAAAATATAAAGGAAAAGTAGCATGCGGAATAGGAATTAGAACAGATGAAAGCTTAAACAGATTTAGGACCATTGTTTTTCAAAATAGAAAAATGACATTTAAAAATTATAATTGGACAACTAAATTAAAAATACATGAAAAACATATAGATGTTTATAATTTTTATCCAATCTATGATTGGACAGCAGAAGATATTTGGGGAGCAGTAAGTAAATTAGATTTAAAGTTTAATTATATTTATGAATTAATGTATAAAAATGGTTTAAGCATTCATGAACAAAGACTTTGTCAACCTTATGGAGATGATCAAAAAAATGGATTAGATCAATTTAAAGCTTTAGAATATGATACATGGGGAAAAGTTTTGAATAGAGTAAATCGGAGTAAACTTTGGTAACATATATTGTAAAACAACTGCTCTTGGCAATATTAAATCTTGCAAACCAGAATTTATGTCATGGCAAGAATATACAGTTTTTTTGTTAGAAAGTATAGGAATATATAATAAAGACCTAATGTCACATTATTACAAAAAAATTAAGAAATTTATGATTTGGTATAAAACAAAATATGGAATAGAGTTAAATGATATTCCAGATATAGCAGATTCTAAATTAGAAAATCAAAAGAAAGCTATTTCATGGAGAAGAATAGCAAGAGCAATAGAAAAAAACGATTTTTACTTAAAAAGATTATCTTTTGCTCAAACAAAAAATGATGATAAGCAATTGATGGAATTAATACATAAATGGGACAATCTATTAAATAAAACTACTAAAACAGATGATAAAACATTACAAAAAATAATTGGAGAAAAATATGCTTAGGAGGTTAAACATGGTTATAAAGATTACTAATAAAGAAGAAAAATTTTATGAATATATGGGGAAATTTTTTGGCTCAAGATTAGTAGAAAAACAAACTAATGATAGAATTTATGATGATGGTAATAAAGAGTGGTATATTTATTTAGAAGAAGAGAAAGTAAAAGCATTTGTATCTATTTCTAAAAATATAATTAAGAATATATATACGACTAAAGAAGAGTATTTAGAAGAAATATTAAATGAAATAATAAAAGAAAATAAAATTGATTATAGTATAGTAACAAATAACTATGTAGAAATTTATGAAAAGTGTGGATTTAATATCAATAAACAAGATTATAAAAATTTTGTAACTATATATAAAGATAAAGAAAAAATAATGAATGTATAAAGCTTTAGAAAGGAAAAAAACATGAAAGAAATAGAATTTCCAGTATTAAATGTAAAAATGGTTGATATTGATAAGGTAGTTGCAAATGATTATAATCCAAATAAAGTTGCACCACCAGAAATGAGATTATTAAAGCATTCAATTGAAGAAGATGGGTATACACAACCAATTGTAACTTATTATGATAAAGATAGAGATATTTATATTGTAGTAGATGGATTTCATCGTTATAGATGTGCCAAAGAATACTTTAATTTAAAACAAATTCCAGTTGTTACTATAAATAAAGATTTAGAAAATCGTATGGCAAGTACTATAAGACACAATAGAGCAAGAGGTACTCATCAAATTATTGATATGTCACATATCGTTTTGACACTTACTCAAAAAGGGTGGTCTGAAAGTGAAATATCAGAACATTTAGGTATGGAACTAGATGAAATAATTAGACTAAAACAAATTACAGGATTAAAAGAAATGTTTGCAAACCATGAATTTAGTAAATCATGGGAAGAATTCGAACAAAAAAGAAAAAATAAATAGAATAAACATATGTATTAAGTTTCTTAAATATATTATATAAAATAAGTAAATTTTATTGACAATGAAAGTAAAAATGTGCTAATATATAATATGTTATAAGAAATGCGGATGTGGCGGAACTGGCAGACGCGCTGGTCTTAGGAACCAGTGCCAACGGCGTGGAGGTTCGAGTCCTCTCATCCGCACCAACGACTGATCTGTTCGAAATTTTTATAGAACAGATAGATACAGAAATCAATCAGGAAATAAAATCTGATTGATTTTTTCGTTGCCTAAAAACGATATTAAAATCATCCAAATGAAAGGATGGTGTTTGATATGCAGATAATAAAGCAAGAACTACAATTTGAGGAATGTCTAAAACAACGACTTGAATTTATATGTGAGTTTTCTAAAGTTACTACTACTTTTATCAATGGTAGTATTAGAAAATTAGAAAAAACTAATCTTACATATATTGAGCCACATAGAGTGATTATTAAAAATATTACTTTTTTAGTTTTTAATTATTTGTTTATATTTCTAACTTAACTAAAAAGATTAAATTATCAGAGTTAGAAGAATATTTGAAAAACATATAAATTGCATATCAGTTGCAATTTACATAAAAATGTAGTATACTTAAAACATATCTTGCTAAATGCAAATGGTTGAAAGTTCAATTGCTGGGTAAAATCCCATGGTCAGAGCAGTTGAATTTGGAAGAGTTTGAGTTGATTATGCCCAAACAAAGCAAAAAGGAGGATTATGTATTATGACACCAAATCAGCAGGTTCGGAATTTAATTCCAGCGAAAACATGCACATGTTCAATTGAAGCGCCACTGCTTCAACAAATCAAATTCTGCAATGATTGTCCAGGGTATTGTGAATTCTGCATAGATCGTGGAAATCGTAATCCAGGCAAAATGGACATTATTGCTATGGCAAATGCAAGCATTAAGGCTAATCAATTTCAGCTAGTTGATGTAACAGGTGGTGAACCTCTATTACATTTTGAAAAACTGCTTGAGTTGCTTAGAATGATTCGTCCACATAAGGAAAAAATTATTCTCAATACGAATGGTTATTTTCTTACACCCAAAATGGTTCATGAGCTGAACGGACTTATTGATGAATTGCGTATAGCATTACATCATTATGATGAGTCATTAAATGCTGAAACCATTGGACTTCCTATTAGGTTCGATAAAGTGAAGACTGCTTTATCAGTAAAAAAGTTTGAAGCCACCTTTAATATGGTAGTTACTAAAAAATGGTGTAATGATTCCGAATTTATTGAGAAACTTACTGAACTTTGTCATGAACTCCAAGTAGATGGATGTAGGATTTCAGAAGTAAAATATATTGGATTAAATCATGGTTATGAAGAATATGACCCCAATTGGATTCCTCTATATCCTTTTTTTGAGAAGCTGAATATTATTAAGCCAAAATCATCTAAAGAACTTATTTTAACAGGCTGTATTGATGTAGTTTACTATAAAGATATTAAGTTCCACTTAAAGAGATTATGTGGATATAAACTTGAACAATCAATTCAGTATCCACATGATACATTTATGGTAATATATTCAGATGGTCTCGTTGCAAAAAATTGGATTTATGAAAATTTTAACTGACTAAAAAAGCTCTAACTGTAAAAGGTTGGAGCTTCTTTATTTATATAAATAATTTATGTCAAACCAGTTTTTTATTTTAATGGTATTGCATTTTATTACTTATTATTTCTATTATGCTTATGATTTAAAAAATTACTCGAATTACTCGAAATAAATATCAATATAATAATAAAAGATATTAAAGAAATTAAAAAAGTCAACTTAATCGAATTATCTCCATTATTTACTAATAAAGTGCCTGTTAAAATAGGTATAAATGCAGTTACAATTCCTTCTATAAATCTTTCAAATGTTACATATGATGTTTCATAACCATTTAAAGAATTTTCATATATTGCAATATTATCATATAAATCATATGCACTATGTCCACAACCAAGTAATATATAAATAATTGGTAATATATATATTAAAATATTTTCCTTTAAAATTAATAAAAGTATAAATGAAGCGATATATAAAATACTCATAGGAATTAAGATTTTCTTCCAATTTCTATTAGTTATTTTTTTAGCCCAATATAAACCAAATACTGCTTCTGACAAAGAAATTATCATATTTAGAATACTATAATACAAATAGTTAACATTTAAATATCTTAATATATATACATTTAAATATATCATTCCTATTCCTATTGCAAATCTATATAGTCCACAAAAAAATAAAATTTTTTTAAATGATTTGTCTTTTATTGGCTTACTAATTGATTCTTTTAAATTTACTTTTTCTTGTTTAATTTCAGGCTTGTAAGTAAAAATTCTTAAAATAATATCTATAGTTGCAATAACAAATACTATGAAAAATAATATACTAAATCCACCTAATTCGTTACCATTTGCTTTAAAATTGTCTAGCAAAATTCCCATTAAAAAGCTGAATAAAACAATTATCGTATTTTTGAAAGCATTTTTTGTACTACTAAATTTTCCTCTATCTTCATTTTTTAATAAAGACATACGCCAATTAACAAAAGTTATATATCCTAGTTCTCCTGTTATAGCATATATAATGGCTGGTATAAAAAACAGTATAGTTCTTATATTTATATCTTGTGATAATAAAGGAATAAATGCAAATGATACTGAAGCTATTCTGTAAATAGAATAATTTATTAATACTACTTTTTTACTTTGACCAATTCTAGAAAATATTGGTGCTGCAAAAATTTGAATAACATTAGTTATGGTATCTAGTACAACATATAACCCTATCCAAAAATTTGGTATTCCAAGATAAATTGCAAAAGCTGTTATAAGTGCATTACTTGCTATTTTATTATTCGCAGTATCTAATATTGCAGAAATTAAATATTTTCTATATTCTTTTTTATAATTCATATAACTACTCCTATTTAATTTATTATAATATAATCTTTTAAAAATTAAAATAAAAACTATAAATTTTTCAACTTTTTTTGGAAAGTCCTATAAGAACACTCCGACCAATGACGTATATGTTCGAACTAATAGAACAAGATATATAAATATAATTCTAAAAAAGGAGGGTATTTTTTATTAATTTTATACTATATTATCCCTGAGTTTTGTACCATTGATCAAAACTCATAGTGAGTTAAGACGTATGGTAAAGCTAAAGTTTTATGAAATATAAATTAAGATTTGATAGTTTATTAAAAGAAGTTGATAAAAAATACAAAACTACTTTAATTAAAATTCTGGAGATAGAATAAGCTGAAAGAAATAAAGTTACTTAATGTTTATTCAACTATATAAATTGAAAATGTAGATATTAGTTGAAAATATACAAAATACATGTTATAATTATATTATGTAACCATAAAAATCTAATATAGAAAGGTTGGTAAAAAATGATTAAGTATCTTATACGGAAAACTATTTACAAAAAGTTAAACCACGAGGCACAGGATATGCTCTTACAACTCAATGCTCGGTATATCGTAATTGAATTTCTTTGCTTTATGTTTTGGGTAGTAATCTTTATTTTCTCCTTCATACCATTATTCATAATTGATGTGTTTGAAGATGTGGAGTTCTCTATGACTACTCAAATAGCAATTATAGCTTTTATGCTAATTTATCTTGTATGTTTGATAGTATTTTTAAAAGTGTTCAAAATAGCTATGCTTGTATTCTCAAAAGTGTTGACAGAAAGAATGTATTTTTTGGCATGTACTAAAAAAGGTAAAGCACTTTCTAAAAAAGATTTTGAAACTATCTTGCAAGTTAATGAAAAACTGTATGCATTTATAGCAACACAGAGTTGTAGAGGATATTGTTATTCAATTTGTTTTGGAATGTGCAAAGCTCTAAAAAAAGGATCTATAGAATTTATTGCTATAAAGAAGTTCAACATGGATAAAGATGGTAAAGATGATGAAAAAGCTTTTACAATGCATGTTCTATATATAAACAATGGTTGGGCTTTTGACACATATAGTTCAAGACAATATCCAGTTGAAAGGTTGCACGAAATCTACAAAGCAAAAGTTTATAAAGTATTTGATTATGATTCAATTTGTGATAAATCATATGATGAATTTAGAGATGAACAAGAGCCTGAATTAGCCAAGTGGTGTATTATCAACGATTGTTTCATGTCTTGGAAGGAAACTTAAACATTTCACGACTGATTGTAAGTTTTACAATCAGTCGTGTTTTTATTCGCTTTAGCGTGTCGAGCCAGGAGCGAGACAAAAAACCGCTCGCTACGCGAGTGTTGTTTTAAAAACTT
>CANQXY010000003.1 GCA_947627935.1 uncultured Clostridia bacterium
GTTTTTAAAACAACACTCGCGTAGCGAGCGGTTTTTTGTCTCGCTCCTGGCTCGACACGCTAAAGCGAATTAAAAAATGTTATTGCATTAAGCAATAACATTTTTACATATCTTCATCTTCATCATTATCATCTATTTCACATCCATGACAATTAAAACATCCACCTTCTGCACAACCTATATCATTATCTTCTGCCCAATCAAGTTCAATAATATTTTCACATTTTGGACATTTTATTTGTTTTTGATCATCATCTGCATCTACAACAAATTCATTATCACAATATGGACAAACTATTTCAAAATCAAAACCTTCATCAGAATATATATCTTTTTCAATATTGTCTACTATTTTTTCCATTTTATCTATTTTTGCTTCTAATTGTTGTTGTGTTTGCACTATTTTATTCATTTTTTCTTCTTTAATATTGATTATTTTTTCCATTTCATCAATAATCATTTCAAATAAATTTGGCATTTTTTCTTTAATATACTCTAAATCACTTTTATTTTGAATATTTTCTTCTAAATCTGTTATGAATTTGTTCATTTCTTTTTTTAAGTCTGAAATCATATTATTCACCTTTCTAAACTCTTTCCATGTATTCACAAGTTCTTGTATCAATTCTTAATACATCACCAATATTTATAAACATTGGAACTTGTAATTCTAATCCAGTTTCCAATGTTGCAGGTTTACCAGATGTTGTTGTTGTATTTCCTGCAAATCCTGGTTCTGTATATGTAACTTCTAATTCAACAAATGTTGGTGGTTCAACTGCAAATACTTTTCCTTTATATGAAAGTATTGTAACTTCTATGTTTTCTTTTAAATATTTTAAACAATCACCTAATTGTTCTTCATTTAATGGTATTTGTTCATATGTTGTATTATCCATAAAATAATATAGTCCACCATCATTATATAAGTATTGCATTACTTGTTTTTCTATTTCTGCTCCTGGAAATTTATCAGATGGGTTAAATGTTTTTTCTAATACTGCTCCTGATATTACATTTTTTAATTTTGTTCTAACAAATGCTGCTCCTTTTCCTGGTTTTACGTGTTGAAATTCAACTACTCTATATACATTTCCTTCCATTTCAAATGTTGTTCCATTTCTAAAATCTCCTGCTGAATATACTGCTGCCATAATATTACCCCTTTCAATTTTTATATTTTTTATAACTTTTCCTATTTTACAATATTTTTCTCTTAAAATCAATACTTACTATTATATTATAATATAATTTTTCTCAGATTTTGTTAAATTTATACAACCAAATTTTGTAATCAAAACTGTATCTTCAATTCTTACTCCAAATTTTCCTGGTAAATATATACCTGGTTCATCTGTTACAACCATATTTTCTTTTAATGTATTATCATTTTTATAATTAATATATGGTTTCTCATGAATTTCTAGTCCAAGTCCATGACCTAATGAATGTATTAAATCAAAGTTGTGTAATCTAAAATCATTTTCTACCATTTTTGTTAATAATCTAATACTTTCTCCATCTTTCATTTGATCTAGTGTTTGCATTTGATTTTTTAATACTAAATTATATACTGGTTTTACATATTCAGGAACACTTCCTACAAATATTGTTCTTGTCATATCTGAACAATAACCTTTATATTTACATCCCATATCAATTGTTATTATATCTTGTTTTTGTATTACTCTATCTGTAGGTATTGCATGAGGCTTTGATGAATTTTCACCTGATGCAACAATTGTATCAAATGATAATCCATCTGATTTTTTATTATAAAACTCTTCTATCTCTCTTGCTATCTGTTTTTCTGTCATGCCAGGTTTTATATGTTTTAATATATATGAAAAACATTCATCTGTTATTTCACAAGCTGTCATAATATTTTTAATTTCTTCATCATCTTTTATAGCTCTTTGTTTTTCTATTATATTTTCTGTTTCTACTAAATTATTTATTTTAAATTTGTGCATATATTCTTTATATTTAGCATATGTTACATGATTTTCTTCAAATCCTACATTTTCACAGAACATAAAAAAGTTTTCATAATCATCAGATGAAACATCTGTTATATTGTATACAATAATTTCATCTTCTATTGTTAATATACTTTGAACATATTCTATATATCTTCCATCTGTTATATATATGTTTTCTTTTCTAGTTATTAATAATATTCCTTCTGCATCAATACTTGTCAAATATTTTATATTTATAGGATTTGATATTATCATTCCTTGAAGATCTAAACTTGACATTGTATTTCTAAGCCACTGTATTTTTTGATTCATTTTTACACCTTCTTTTAATTTATTTTTCCTTTATATAGTCCTAATGTAAATATTTTCATTAAAGCAAATAGTATTGTATTATATGGTATAAATATTGTTATAAAAGTACCTAAAACTATAAAAGGTCCAAATGGTATGTATTCATCTGATTTTTTGATTCTTGTTAATAATAATATTATACTTAAAATTGCACCTATTAAAAATGATAATAAAGCAATTACTATTATTTTAGAAAATCCAAAATATAATCCTAAACATGCCATTAATTTTACATCGCCAAATCCCATTGCTTCTTTTCCATATGCCAATCCTCCAAGTAAAGTAATTGCTAAAAATATTCCTGCACCTGCAAGCATTCCAAATAGCATATCTATAGATATTGCTATATTAGATAATCCATATATAAAACTAAATATTAGACCTATCTCAAACATTGTTAAATTTAATCTGTTAGGTATTATTTGTAATTTGTAATCTATAACAAATACTGATAATAACATAGGTGTTAATACAAAATATTTTATTAAATCTAAATTTGCAAGAAAATTATCTTTAATACCAAATATATATAATAATGCAATATATATAAATGCATTTACTATCATTAATAAATAGTTTGGCTTAAAAAATTTTTTATAATCTTTAAATATTTCTGTGGAAAATACCTTTTTATATTCTGGAAGTCTTTTATTTGCCCAGTCTACGAACTGTCCTACAATTAATCCAAGTATTGCTACAAATACATAATAAAATATATGTATATCATTAAAATACATCTTAATTTTCTCCTTTGTTATTATTTATTATTTTACTTTTTATTTTATTTTCAATTGGTCTTTTCCATGCTGTAAACCAAAAATCTTTCATATTTACAGGGTCTACTAATATTGTATACATTTTACATCTATTTCCACCAATTATATCTGTAAATATTTGATCTCCTACTACTCCAATATTTTGTGGTTCTACTTTTAGTATTTTTTGAACTTTCAAAAATCCTTTTTTAAAAGGCTTTTTTGCAAAATATTCATATGGTATATCTAATTTTTTAGAAACATTTTTAACTTTCTCTTTTTTATTTGAATTAGATAATATATATAATTTTATTCCATTATTTTTTAAGTTATTAACCCAAGTTATATTTTCTTGTGGTAAATTTTTATAATAATCAATTAATGTATTATCTACATCTAAAATAAGTGCTTTAATACTATTTTTATTTAAAAATTCTATCGTTATTTCTCTAACATTTTTAAAATAAACTTTTGGATATAAAATCATATTTTCCTCCACATATATTTTGACAATTATATATTAACAATATGTAAAATATTTGTCAAATATAATTTAAAAAAACGTAACCTAAAGTTACGTTATTTACAAAATCTATGCTTACCAATTACAATAGTAAGTGGTCTTGACCATATCCATTTATTTGTTGCAGTAGCTGGATTAAAATAATAAATTGCTCCATAAGACGGATCCCATCCATTTATAGCATCTTGAGCTGCTTTTACAGAGCTACTGTCTGGTGAAAGATTTATTTGTCCATCTGAAACAGCATCAAAAGCTCCTGATTGATATATTACTCCTGATATTGAATTTGGAAAAGAACTACTTTTTACTCTATTTAGTACAACAGCTCCTACAGCAACTTGTCCTGTATATGGTTCTCCTCTTGCTTCACCATGAATTAATCTTGCAAGTAAATTTACATTTGATGAACTACTAGATGTGTTAGATGAACTTGAACCACTAGAAGAATTATATATTCCCATAGCTGCTAAAGTATTTTTTCCTGCAATACCATCAGCAGTTAATCCATTTTTCCTTTGAAATTTTTTAACCGCTTCTACTGTTTTACTTCCATAAATTCCATCTACATTTCCATTATAATATCCCCATCTTTTTAATTTAGTTTGGATTTGAGTTACTTCATTTCCTCTAGATCCATATCTTGATAATGCATCAACTTGATTATTTCTAAATACAAAAAATGATATTAATATTCCAAGTAAAACTATTATTCCTAAACTTATATATATTTTTTTATTAAAAATTTTTTTAAACATAAAACCACCTTTGAATAAATTTATATTTATTTTTATCCAAAAGTGGTTTTATTATACATTATTTATGAACAATAAGTACAAAGTATTGCTTCTAATCCAATATTTATATCAATTAATCCAATTTTATATTTATAATCTAAATCTGCAAATTCTTTCAAAATATTTTTTAAATCCTTTTCTTCAAAATAATTTGATTGATTTTTATATTTACTAACTAGAAATGTTTGATTTGGCTTTAAATTTAATGTAGTTAATATATCTTTATTATTTTTTAATGCAATTTTAACTAAATATAACTTTTTAAAATGATTATATAATGTTACTAATATTTTTTGAATTGGTTCTTTTAAATATAATAAGTCATAAAGTACTTCCATTGCACTTTTTATATTTTTCTTTCCTAAATTATCTGTTAAATCAAAAATTACACTATCTATTTGTTTTATTGATAAACTATCTATGTCCTCTTTTTTAATTGTTCCATTTTCTCCTGCATACTCAATTAATTTTCTTATTTCATTAATTAAATCTTGCATATTTGTACCACATGATTCTATAAAATATTGTATTACATTAGAATCTATGTTTACTTTATATGCTTGACATATATTTTTAATTCTTTTTTGAATTTCTATAGGTTTTTGATAATCAAACTTACATACTATCCCTAATTTTTCAAAACTTTCAAGTAAATCATCTTTTTCTGCTTCATCTTCAATAAATACAATTACAACACTTTCTTTTATTAAATCAATATTATCATTTATATATTTATTTAATAATTCTTTTGTTTCTACTAATTTAGGATTTTTCTTTTTAGAATCTTTTCTAAATAATCCTGTATTTCTAGCTATAATTAATTTTTTATTATAACCAAATGCTGGTGTTTCAATATTTGGAATTATTTCTTGTATATTTGTTTCGTCAATTAAAATATAATTTATTCCCTTTACTAACTCACCAAATGTTTTCTTTATTTTTTTCAAACTATTTTCTATTAAATATTTTTCTTCTCCAAATAATAAATATATACTAGATATTTTTCCTTGATTTAGTAAATTTTCTAATTCATTTACAGATATCATTTTACCATCCTTATCTATTTTTCCAAAATTATTCTAAATACTTCTGCAACACTCCATGCTTGTGCAAAAGTTCCTTTAGGTAATTGTGGTTTTTTAGAATCATATATTTCTGAAATACTTCCTATACAACCATCTTCATATAAATCTTTTTTAAATGTTTTGTCTACATTCTTTATAAAATCTTTTAATTCTTTTTCTAGTTCTTCTTTTTCTTTTTTTATTTTTGTTGCTTTTATAATATTCTTAAGAGAATTATAATATATACCTAAAAGCCATACCCAAGTAATTCCCTGATGATAACTCATATCTCTTTTAGCTCCATCGCCTTCATATACTTCTACATAATTTTCTTCACCTTTTGCAAGTGATTTTAAGCCATAATTATTTAATAACTTCTTTTTACATACTTGTAATATGTTTTTAGCTATTTGACTATCTAAATCAATTACTTGATATGTTAAACTTAATGCAAATAATTGATTTGGTCTTATTTTATTATCTCCTAATACATCATATAGGCATTTTCTTCTTTTGTTATAAAACTTTTCATTAAATGATATTTTACAATTTTCAGCTAATTCTTTATATCTTTTTGAATCTGATTTTTTTCCAATTTTATTTGTTAAATCTTCCATGATTTTTAAGCTATTGTACCACATAGCATTTATTTCTACAGCTTTTCCATTTCTTGGAGTAATGGCAATTCCATCATACTTAGCATCCATCCATGTATTTTGAGTACTTGGAGTTCCTGATACTAATAAATAATCTGAATCTAAATAAATATTATTATCATCTATATCTATTCCATTTATATAATTATCTATTATACTCTGTAATACTTTATATATATTTTCTTTTATAAATGTATAATCATCTGTGTATTCTAAGTATTTTTGAACTTCTTCAAATAGCAAAAGTGAACTATCTGCACTATTATATAATGGTCTATTATCAAATCCAGAATAACCATTTGGAACTAGTCCAAATTTAACATCTCTTATATATGTTAATAAAACTTCTTTAGCTATATCATATCTTTTAGGAATTAATAATAATCCTTCAAATGATATTAAACTATCTCTTCCCCAATCTAAAAACCATGGATATCCTGCAATTATTGTATGTAATCTAAATGATGGCCTATATACCACAAAATTGTCTGTAGCAATTAAATAATCTTTAATTAACTTTTCCTTTTCTTTATCAGCTTTTGTTTTGTTTGGTTTTCTATTATCTATTAATAAAGAATCATTAAATAATTTATTTAATCTTACAATTTCATCATTTATAATGTCTTTTACATTTAACTCATCTATATTTTCTTCTAATGAACATACAAAAGAAATTTCTTTTTCTTCTTCTGGATTAATATATATTTCAAAAACACCTGGAACTGCATGGTTTTCTTCTGATAAAAATCCTCTTTTTTCTTCTTCTATATAAAACATGTTAAAAAATTGATCATTTATATGTTCTATATATTCTCCTTCTGAAACTTTCATATATATTGGATATGATGAATTATCATCTACAATTAATTTAACTTTTGTATTTTTAATATTTTGCTTAATATTAAATATATGATTAGTATTTACGCAATGAAAATCTCTAAAATTTATAATAGGAGCTAAATTAAGTTTAGCTTCGGACTTACCATTTTTTATTTTATAATATACTCCTACTGTATTTTTTCCATATTGCATACATATCATTTTTGTTATTTGAACATCTTCAATTTTATATGTAAAAATTGGTATATATTCTTTTTTAAAATTTTCTTGATATGTAAATCCTCTAGAAACATATTCTTTTCCTATGTTAGTATATAAATCATATTTTTTATTATTTAATTCGATGCTTTCATCTAATTTAGATAATACTAAAAATCTTCTAGCAGGAGGCGTAAGTGGAGCAACTAATAATCCATGGTATTTTCTAGTATTAGATCCTATTATTGTTGATGAAGAAAAGCCTCCAATTCCATTTGTTATTATCCATTCTTTTTTTAATCCTTCTTCTAATGTTAATTTTTCCTTTGTAAAATTCATTTGTATCCTCCATTATCTATTCCATTTACTATTTTGTAATTTTTTCATCATTTCTTCTCTTATCTCTTCTGGTGTCTTATGTTTAATTTCATCATTACTTTTTATAACATTTACATTATTTGTTTTTGACTGAGTTTTTGTATTATTTTTCTGTGTTTTAATATTTTCCTTAGATTTGCTTTCTTGTTTTTTTGTTTCTTTAGGTTTATTTTTCTTTACTTCTTCTTTAACTTCTGGAATATCAAATTTATATATATCATCTTTTTTATTTTTTGTTTTCTTTGTTGTAGTTTTTGTGTTAGACCTCATTCTTGTTTTTTCATCTGCTTCTTTAATAGATGCTATTCTATCACTATATTTACTACTAAATTTACTTTTTCTTTTTTGTTTATTATCTTTGTTTTCTCTTTTACCTGATTTTTTTGATATTTTTTTAATTTTCTCAATCCTTTTATCTGATTGTAATTTGGTATTCATCATCATATACTGAGGATCATTTTGTTTATCCTGATATTTTAAATCATCACATATTATTTCTATTATAGATGCTGCAACTAAAATAGGATCATGTCTTATTCTATCTTCTGATATCATAGATAAATTTCTTTGTAAAAAATAAATTCCTTTTTCTTTTACATTATCTATTGTTTGTTCTACTAAGTCTTGACCTTCCATATTATATTTTTTAATAAATTCAGGAACTATTTCTCCTGTATCATATATACAATAATCTATTAATCCTTCACCACAATGTTCTATTATTGCATTTAGATGGTCTGATACGCTAAAATTATCTGTTTGTCCAGGCTCTGTCATAATATTACTTACATATATTTTTATTGCTTTGCTTTCTTTAATTTCTTTTGCTACCCCATTTACTAATAAGTTTGGAATAACATTAGTATATAAACTTCCTGGTCCTATAACTATACAATCTGCTTGTTTTATTGCTTCTAATACACCTGGTGCTGGTTTGCAGTTTGATGGATTTAAAAATATTCTATTTATTTTAGTTACTTTTTCATATGCTATTTCTGCTATTCTATCTTTTTCTTCAATTACATAACCATTATCTAATTCTGCACATATTTTCATTTCTTCTAAAGTAACTGGTATAACTTTTCCTATCATATTTATAACTTCATTACTTTTTATTACAGATTCTGTAAAATCTCCATTTATATCTTTCATTGCAGAAAAATATATGTCTGAAAAAGATAATCCTTTTAATTTTCCAGAATTAAATTTATAATTAAATAATTTATCAATTTGTCCTTCTTTAGTAGCTAAAGAAATTATACTATTTGATATATCTTCTAAAGGCATAACTTGCATTTCTGATCTTGAATCAGAAGGAGCTTTTCCATATTCTGATACTGTTACTATAGCTGTAACATTACTTGTATATGCCTTTATTCCTGAAAGTACAGTATTTAAGCCTGTCCCTCCACCAATAACTACTATATTAGGTCCTTTATTATAAACTGTTTTATTAAATATTAATGAATTTACATTAATATTATTTTTATTTTCCATTCTGTCATCTGTTGCTTCAATTATAAGTTCTAAATTTCTTTTATTTATAAATACTATTCCTAATACAACAAAAATAAATCCTATTATAAATGATAATATTATTTTTCCTATTCCAAAAAAATTAAATCCTATTTCTTTAGATACCAATATTTCAGATATTCCATAACAAGTAAGTGCTATTCCTACTAAAATTAATAATATCCATCTTTTCATTTTTGTTCCAGATTTAAACCATTCTAAAAAACCTTTCATTTTATATTACTCTCCTATAATTTCAATTTCTAAATCAATTTCCTTTTTAAATTTTTCATAAACTTTTTCTTTTACATATGTAATTAAATCTATTATATCTTTAGCAGTTGCATTATCTTTATTTATTATAAATCCCGCATGCTTTTTAGATACCTCTGCTCCGCCTATTTTATATCCTTTCAAATCACATTCATCTATTAATTTAGCCGTTATAAAATCTTCTCCTCTTTTAAATGTACTTCCTGCACTTGGATATTCTATAGGCTGTTTTTCTTTTCTATATGTAGAATATTCTTTAATTTTTTTCTGTATTTCTTCTTTTGTTCCATTATTTAATTTTAAAGTAGTCTCTAAAATTATAAATTTATTATTACTAAAAATACTACTTCTATATTTAAATTCATGTTGCAAGTTGTTTATTTCAAAAATATTACCATTAAAATCCATATATTTTGTTTTTAAAACAATATCTTTCATTTCTTTTCCATGTGCACCTGCGTTCATTTTTATTGCTCCGCCAATAGTTCCAGGTATACCAGACAATTCTTCAAATCCTGAAATTTCTTCTTGGATTAATTTTTGTGCTAAAAATCCAAGTTGCATTCCACTTTGAACTCTTACAATTACACTATCATTTTCTTTTTTTATTTCATAATCTTTTAATTCTATTTTTAAAACAATTCCTCTTATTCCATTGTCTTTAACTAAAATATTACTACCATTTCCTATAATAAATAATGGAATTTTAGTTTCATTTACTACTTTTAATACTGATTTTACATCATCTATTGATACTGCTTTTATAAATATATCAGCAGGACCTCCAATTTTAAAAGATGTGTGCTTATCCATTTTTTCATCTAGTTTTATATTTTGTCTTAATATACCTTCATCTTCTAATTTTTGTATTATATCTTCTTTTAACAAGATATTCCCTCCAAACTAATTATTACTTATATATAAAGCTTTTCCTTCACTATTTTTTAACCTAAGTATATTCATAACTTCACCAGTTGTATAATTTACTACATATTTTTCTTTTGTATTACTTATGCCTAATTTTTTGAAGTCTTGTTCTGTTGATACTAAATAATAATTTGATATATTAGTATCTTTTAGTTCTATTTTATTATCTCCATCATATTTAAAGTAATATTTTCCATTTGAATTTTGAATATTATTTGTACTTATATTACTGTCGTTAAGTTTTGTTCCTACTAATATACTTTCATCTGGAATTACTTTACTTGTTGTTATATATTTAGTATATGCCTCTAATATTACATGTTGAACCATTTTTAATTCTGATGATAATTTGCTATCTTCTGTTTCAGTAATAGAGTTTAATCCTGATAACCCCACACTTGCTAATATTAATAATATTATTATTGTTACAGTTAGTGCTACTAATGTTATAGCTTTTTCTTCTTTAACCATTTCCATTTCTCCTTCGTTTTTAATAATTAAAATATTATCATTTTTTTTATATTTTTACAACAACTTTAATAAATTTTTGATATTATTTTGTATATAAAATATTTATCGACATTTTTACATAAATTATTTGAAATATTGTTGCATATATAGTATAATAGATATAGATTAATTATAGGAGGTATTTATATGTGGCAAATTTGGTTAATAGCTGCTGGAATATTTTTTATTGCTGAAATTATTACAGTAGGTTTTTTAATATTTTGGCTAGGTATAGGTGCAATACTTGCAATGATAGTTAGTTTATTTACAAATAATGTAGTAATTCAAACTGCCGTATTTGTTATTTCATCTACAATATTAATTTTTGCAACAAAACCTTTAGTTAATAAATTTACGAAAAATGATAAAAAAGTTTCAACTAATGTATATTCAATAATAGGTAAAAAAGGAGTTGTTACTCAAGACATAAATATTGTTGAAGGAAAAGGTCAAATAAAAATTAATGGTGAAACTTGGTCAGCAATGTGTGATGGTAATATTACAATTCCAGTTGGCACAGAAGTTGAAGTCAAAGAAATACGTGGTGTAAAGGCATTAGTAGAGCCTATTAATTCTACTATAAAAATTTAAGTTATTAATATTTTATTTATAAATTAAAAGGAGGAATTAGAAATGACTTTTTTATTAATTTTACTTGTTATAATATTAATTATAGCATTTAAATCAATCAAAGTTGTTAGACAATCTGAGGTATATATAATTGAAAGATTAGGTAAATTTCATAAAATAGCTGATGCAGGTCTTACAATTATTGTTCCATTTGTTGATCATGTAAGAAGTGTTGTTAGTTTAAAACAACAAACAATGGATATACCACCTCAAGGAGTTATTACAAAAGATAATGTTACAATTACAATAGATACAGTTGTATTCTATCAAGTTACAGACCCTGCTAAAGCAGTTTATGAAATTCAAAGTTTGAAAAAAGGTATAGAATACTTAGCAATTACAACAATTCGTGATATTGTTGGTAAAATGGACTTAGATGCAACATTTAGTTCTAGAGATGGAATTAACCAACAATTAAGAGTTATACTTGATGAAGCAACAGACAGATGGGGATGTAAAATAGACAGAGTTGAAATTAAAGATATTAAGCCACCTGCTGATATTAGAGATGCAATGGAAAAACAAATGAATGCAGAAAGAAATAAAAGAGCTTTAATTCTTGAAGCACAAGCTCAAAGAGAATCTGCAATCACAATTGCCGAAGGTAAAAAAGAAGCTGCAATTCTAGAAGCTGAAGCTGATAAAGAATCTGCAATTAGAAGAGCTGATGGTGAGGCACAAGCTATAAAATCAGTAGCTGAAGCTAAAGCTAAAGAAATTGAAATGGTTTATTCAGCTATTAAAAATTCAAAACCTGATGATAAATTAGTACAAATTAAATCTTTAGAAGCTTTAACAGAAATTGCAAATGGTGAAGCAAATAAAGTATTTATACCATTTGAAGCAACAAGTACACTAAGTAGTTTAGGTGCTGTAAAAGAAATTTTTAAAGATGATAAAAACTAATATAAAAAATTTTAAGGAGAGATTAAATTACAATCTCTCCTTTTTTTATAGCTTATGATGCATTTAGTCAGAAACAATCATCTTCATCGCACTATAGACATTATTTGCCCATGAGTCACTATGATACCCTAAATACACTGGACTAATACTAGGAATTGTAGTTAATCCACAATCAATATAATTGTCTTTTAAGTTTTGAAAAGTATATTCAATTCCCTCTTCTTCACTATCAAAACTCTTATATTTTCCATTAGCACCCATAGTTCCAGTATAGTTATTTTGATTAGCATCATGTTGTCCCCATCCAGATTCAATAGCTATAATACTACAAATAAATAATCCATTTATTTGGTATTCTTGTTCATATTCCCATATGAACTCTGCATTTCTTTCATACAAACCTTCATAATCATATTGAAGATTATCAAGAAGTTCTACAAAATCTTCTTTAGATAAACCACATGGCTTATTTATTTCCATATTGTAGTTCATCTGATTTCTTACTTCTTCTAAAGAAATATAGCTTTCTTCCTCTGACATGTACATTAGGCCAAAATCTTGTGGCCGTTGTGGCTCTACTACTATAGTAGAATCGTTTGCTTGTGTCTGACCTTGATAATTGTAATTATCTTTTGCAAAAGATTCATTTGTTGATTCTAATGCAATAGTTAATAATGTTCCTACAATTATCATTCGTTTAAATTTTAGCATAAAACCTCCTAAGCTATGTGCTTTGGTTAATAAGTTACATAAACTATTATATCACAATATCAGTTTCTATGCAAATTAAAAGCCAGATATCATTAAAAACAATATCTGACCTTTTTATATCTATAGTTTATAACTAATTTGAAGCCCATCTTAACATTTTTATTTTTTTATACTGATTTAGAACTTCTGAATATTTTTCATATTCTTCTTCCCATAATGCATTTGGAACTTTATCAAAAGCATCAAATATTTTTTCAGCTTCTGATAAATAAATAATTTGCTCTTGAACACTAAATTTTTCATATTTTTTTGAAAAGTCATATAATTTATCTAACATTTGGTTAGCCTCTATAAAACTCCAAAAGTCTTTTATATTAATTCCTAATATTTTCAATTGTAAAATTGCATATCCTATTAAAAATGTAGCTATAAATAATAAAATATATATTACATAAAATAACATTTTTAACACCTCTTTGTTTGGTTTAATTTATTATATATATTATTATATCACACTTTTAAAGTTTTTGCAACATTTCTGTAATGTTAACGTAATATTTCTGTAATATCTATGATTTTTTATAAAAAAAATTTTTTTTTAATATATTATATGTTATAATAATAAAATGAAATTAAGGAGATAAATTATGGATAATATAAGATTTGAAAAAACTAAAAAAATTGGTATATATGGAATACTTGGAAATATCTTTTTACTTATAATAAAATCTATTATTGGTTTTACAAGTAAAAGCCAAGCAATGATTGCAGATAGTGTAAATAGTGCAGGTGATATATTTGCATCTTTAATGACTTTTATAGGTAATAAAATTGCTAGTGAACCTAATGATGAAAGTCACAATTTTGGACATGGAAAAGCAGAATATATTTTTTCAATGTTTATAAGTATTTCCATGATATTAGTTTCTATTAAACTATTCTATGATTCTATTATAACATTAATATTTGGAAGTAATATGATTTTTTCATGGTTTTTAATTGCTACTTGTATTATTACTATATTAATTAAATTATCTTTATATGTTTATACAAAAGTTATTCTTAAACATTATAATAATATATTACTTGAAGCAAATATGAAAGATCATAGAAATGATTGTATTATAACTACTTTTACATTAATTTCAGCTTTACTTACTTTAAAACAAATTTACTATTTTGATAGTATTGTTGGAATTGGTATATCAATTTGGATATTTTATACTGGTATAACAATATTTATAGAAAGTTTTAATATATTAATGGATGTTTCAGTTGATGAAAAAACTAAAAATATAATTTTAGACATATCTAAAAATTATGAAGATATAAAAAATGTAAATTCTATAACATCTTCACCTGTAGGTTATAAATATAACATATTTATAACAATATCTGTAGATGGCAATATGTCTACTTTTGATAGTCATACACTAGCTGATAATTTAGAAAATGATGTTAATAAATTAGATAATGTATATAAAACTATTGTACATGTTGAACCAATATAAATAAAAAAGAGATAATAATATAAATTTATTATCTCTTTCTCATTTATAATATTTTATGTTTTGTTACAACTATTTTTTTATAATAACTTTTTCACCTTCTACACCTATTTTTGTTAATTTGCCTTTTTGAAGCTTTCCATCAATTATTTGTTCTGCTAATTTATCTTCTAATAAATTTTGTATTGTTCTTCTAAGTGGTCTTGCACCAAAAGTTTTATCAACACCTTTATCTGCTATTAATTTTTTTACAGATTCATCTAATTCTACATCTATTTTTTGGTCTTTTAATCTCTTAACAACATCATTTAGCATAATATCAATTATTTTACTAATTTCTTCATCATTTAACTTGTGGAATACAATAATTTCATCAATACGATTAATAAATTCTGGTCTTAATTCCTTTTTTAGAACATCCATTACTTCTTTTTTTGTCTCTTCATACTCTTTTTCTGAATCTTGACTATCATCACCATTTGTAAATCCTAACTTTTTCTTATCTGTTATTATTCTTGCACCTAAATTTGATGTCATTATTATTACTGTATTTTTAAAATTAACTGTCCTTCCTGTTGAATCAGTTAATCTACCATCTTCTAGTATTTGAAGTAACATATTCATAACATCTGGGTGTGCTTTTTCTATTTCATCAAAAAGAATAACTGCATATGGTTTTCTTCTTATTTTTTCTGTTAATTGTCCTCCTTCATCAAATCCAACATATCCTGGAGGTGATCCAATTAATTTTGAAACAGAATGTGGTTCCATATATTCAGACATATCTATCCTTATCATAGAATTTTCATCTCCAAATAGTACTTCTGCTAATGCTTTTGAAAGTTCTGTTTTTCCTACACCAGTAGGTCCTAAAAATAGAAATGATCCAATAGGACGTTTAGGATCTTTTAATCCTACTCTTCCTCTTCTTATAGCTTTTGCTACAGCCTCTACTGCTTCATTTTGTCCTATAACTCTTTCATGTAAATTTTTTTCTAGATTTTTTAATCTTTGATTTTCATCTTCTGTTAATTTCTTAGTTGGTATTCCAGTCCAACTTGATATTACTTCTGCAATATTTTCTTCTGTAATATTTGTTACAGATTTTGTGTTTTTATTTTTCCATTTCTTTTGTTCATCTTGAAATTTTTCTTTTAATTCTTTTTCTTTATCTCTTAAAGCTGCTGCTTTTTCAAATTTTTGATTTCGTACGGCTTCTTCTTTATCTTTAGTTATATTTTCAATTTCATCTTGCATCTTTTTTAAATCTTCTGGTTCTGTATAAGTTTTTAACCTCGCTCTAGATGCTGCTTCATCTATTAAATCTATAGCTTTATCTGGTAAAAATCTATCATTTATATATCTAACTGATAAAGCAACTGAAGCATTTATTGCTTCATCTGTAATTTTTACGTTATGATGTGCCTCATATTTATCTCTAATTCCTTTTATAATAGCAATTGTATCTTTTTCGCTTGGTTCTAAAACATTTACAGGACTAAATCTTCTTTCTAAAGCAGCATCTTTTTCAATATATTTTCTATATTCATTTAAGGTTGTTGCACCTATTAATTGAATTTCTCCTCTTGCAAGCATTGGTTTTAAAATATTTGCAGCATCAATTGCTCCTTCTGCAGCACCTGCACCTACAATAGTATGAATTTCATCTATGAATAAAATAATATCTCCTGCTTTTTTAATTTCATTTAAAGCCTTCTTTATTCTTTCTTCAAAATCTCCTCTATATTTAGCACCAGCTACCATACCAGAAATATCTAAATTTACTACTCTTTTATTTTTTAATATTTCTGGAACATCTCCAGATATAATTTTTTGAGCTAATCCTTCAATAATTGCTGTTTTACCAACACCTGGCTCTCCAATTAAACAAGGATTATTCTTTGTTCTTCTTGATAAAATTTGTATTACTCTTTCTATTTCATCTGTTCTCCCTACAACAGGATCAAGTTTTCCTTCTTCTGCTTTTTTTGTTAAATCTTCACTAAATTGATTTAATGTTTGTGTAGAATTATAGCTTCCATTTCTTTTTGAAGTATTTCCAGATGTATCATCATCTTCTCTTTTTGTTTCATCTTCATTTAGTACTTTAATTACTTCATTATATAACTTAGGAATATTTATATCTAAGTCTAATAAAATTCTTACTGCTACACTATCTCCTTCTTTTATTATTCCTATTAATAAATGTTCTGTTCCAATATAGTTATATCCTAGTTTTTTTGCTTCAATAAACGAATTCTCAATTACTCTCTTAGTTCTAGGAGTAAATCCCATAGTTTCATCTAAATGGTCTTCTATTCCTATTAATTCTTCTATTTTTGATTTTACATCTTCTGGGCTTATTCCTTGATTTTCTAAAACTCTTGCAGCAACTCCTGCACCTTCTTTTATTAAACCATATAAAATATGTTCTGTTCCTATATAACTATGTCCCAAGTCTAATGCTATTTCATTTGCTATTTCAATGGCTTTTTGTGCTCTTGTTGTAAATTTGTATGTCATAATAATCACCTTCCTTTATTTACTTTTCATTTATTATTTGCTTTATAACTTCTGCTCTTTTTACATCTCTTTCAAGTTCTTCATACTGCTCACCTAGATATTTTTGTAAGTTTGCAGGTTTTGTATATAAATATAATTTTAATACTTTTAAATCTGTCATTTCATCTATAATTCCTAAATCTGTTCCAAGTTTTACTGTTGATAATAATTCTCTTACTTCACTACTTGAAATCTTTCTACAATTTTTTAAAATACCAAAATTTCTATATACCTTATCTTCTAAATCTAAATTATCTTTAATTAAAAATTTTCTAGCAGCTCTTTCCTGTTCTATAATCTTTTCTGTAATTATTTTTATATTTTTAGCAATATCTTCTTCAGAAATACCTAATGTTTTTTTATTAGAAATCTGGAACATATCACTTGATGATTTACTATTTTCTCCATATATTCCTCTAATATTAACTCCAAAATTTGTTATAGCATCTAATACCTTTTCTATATTCTTTGTTTTTCTAAGAGCTGGTAGATGCAACATTACAGATACTCTTAAGCCTGTCCCTACATTTGTAGGACAACTTGTTAGATATCCATAATCATTACTCATTGCATAATTTAAAAAGCTTTGTATCTTTGTGTCTAATTCTTTTGCTAAATTCAAAGTATTTTCTATATCAAAACCTGAACTAAATACTTGTATTCTTAAATGATCTTCTTCATTTATCATAATACAAATATTTTCATCATCATTTATTAAAATTGAGCCGATTTCATTTCTATTTAAAGCAAATTCTGGACTTATCAAATTTTTCTCTACTAAACTCATTTTAGTAATATCGTCCATATCTTTTAATTTAAAAAATTTAAGTCCATATCCTATGTTCCAACTAAGCTCTTTTATTTTTTCTTCTAATTTATTTACACTTTCTTTATCTTTTATATTAAACTTAAATTCAGATAAATTTCTTGCAAGTCTTATTCTTGTACTTATTGCAACATCTGAATCTTTACCACTTTGTAAATACCAATTCATTTTTTTCACCTCTATTTTTCTTGTTTTTTTATTTCATCTCTTAATTTAGCAGCATCTTCATATCTTTCTTCTTTAATTGCCATTTTAAGCTTTTCTTTTAGCATTTCTAATTTATCTTCTTTTGTTTGTATTTTATTTTCTTGATTATTTATTTTTTCTTCATTATTACTTTTAAATATCTTAGTATTTTCTTTTATATTTCCAATTCTTCCTACATGTCTATTACTTCCATGTATTTTCTTTAATATTGGATCTATTTTTACCTTAAATGCATCATAACAATGATCACATCCAAATTTTCCTGTATTCATAAATTCTTCAAATGTCATATTACATTTATCACATTTTATATCTTTTTTGATGTCTAATGTTGGCATAAAATCTGAATTTTCAAAATCTTCTAAGAAATCTCCAAAAAAGCTTGAAAAATCTATTGGAAATTCAAATTTCATATTATCTATACCAAGTTTTTTGCTACACTCCTCACATAAAAATACTTGTTTTTTATTTCCATTTATAACTTCTGTATATTGTACATTTGCTTCATTTTTTCCACAATTTTCACACAACATATTAATAACCTCCTATATTTAATATAAATTTAAAAGCATATTTTTAAAAATTCTTGCTCTTAAGTTATCTCTAATATCTTTTGATATGTTTAAAACATTATCACTTGTTGCTACTTTTAAAAGTTTAGCCTCTTTTTCATCCACTATCTTGTATGATAAAAAATCACTTATATATATATTAGCTTCATGACTTGTTAAGCTATCCCCTATATTTTGTATTATATGCATTAAATATTCAGATTTTGTTACATTAAGTTTTTTAATCTTAATGCTTCCTCCTCCACCTCTTTTACTTTCAACATAATATCCTTGTGATGGTTTAAATCTTGTAGCAATTACATAATTTATTTGAGATGGTACACAATTAAAATATTCTGCTAAGTCATTTCTTTGTATTTCTACATAATCTTCTTCTTCATTAAACATATCTTTTATAAAACCTTCTATTATGTCTGATATATTCATATATTTTCACCTCTTTTTTACTTTGACTTTCTTTGACCTTTATATAAATTATAAAATATTTTTATAAATTTTCAATTCTAATTTTAGTTTATTTCTTGTAAATTTATTTCGTTTTTATGTGTTTTTCTCTTTTTTTCTTTATTTATCTCTATTTTTCTTTTTAGTTATATTTTCTAATTTATTTACTGTTTCTTTTTGTTTTGGTAATGATACCCATGCAAAATAAGATGATATAAATTCTCCATATTTTGTAGTATCTTCTATATTTTCATGTATATTATCTTCATCTATCATATAAACACCTCTTTTATGGTATGTGCATTTTTTTCAATTTTATTCAATATATTTTATTGAGGTGTATAAATTGAAAGGTATTTCTATTTCAAAATTTAATTTTTATATTATTAAAATTAAAGAATATATAATTCCATTTATATTTTTATTATTTACAATTTGCTTAATCTTATTTTCTAATAGTAATTTATCTGCTGCAAAATCAGGTTTATTGCTATGGGCTAATTCTGTTATTCCTTCCCTATTTCCTTTTTTTGTTGCAACTGAATTATTGTCTCATACAAATATTGTAGATATATTAGGAAAATTATTGAATAAAGTAATGAAACCATTGTTTAATGTTAGAGGTGAAGGAAGCTTTGCTTTAATAATGGGAATTATAAGTGGATATCCTATTGGAGCAAAAATTGCAGCTCAATTTAGAGAAAATAATGTATGTACCAAAGAAGAATGTGAACGTCTTCTTAGCTTTACTAATAATTCTGGACCTTTATTTATAATTGGAACAGTTGGAATAAGTATGTTTGGAAATTCTGCTATTGGAATTCTTTTATTTATAACACACATTTTAGCATGTATTAGTGTTGGAATTTTATTTAGATTTTGGAAATATAACTCAAATTCATTAAAAAATAATGATTTAAATACTTATAAACGAAAGAAAAAAAATAATAATTTAAATTTTTCATCATTAGGAGAAATAATTGGTAATAGCATTACAAATTCAATTTCTACTATTATGATGATTGGTGGATTTGTTGTTTTATTTTCAGTCATTATATCAATACTAAAGTCAAGTAAAATAATAGATGTATTATCAATTTTTTTATTACCTTTATTTAATATACTCCATATCCCTACATCTTTTATTTCTCCACTTTTAACAGGAATCTTTGAAATAACTAATGGAATTAATGTAATTTCAAATATACCTATGAAAATGATTTCAATAAATATTATATTTACATCATTTCTTCTAGGTTTTGGAGGAATTTCAATATTATTACAAGTATTTAGTGTAATTTCAAAAACAGATTTATCTATAAAACCATATGTTATAGGAAAACTTTTACAAGGAATTTTTGCAGCAATTTATACTTATTTTTTTATTTATGCTTTTCCTATATTTAATTTTAATTTATAAACAAAAAAAATCCCCGCCTTAGCCGCAAGGTTTTGAATTTTTAAGGACCTGTCTGCAACAGGTGGGTGCCTACCTAAATACTCCTGGGCTTCTTACTATAAAATGTAAGCTTGCACGCCATATTTGAGAGATCGGCCCCTCTTAATATTTGTTGGTTCTAAAAATTCTGTCTACACGCACTATGCAGGGTTTTTATTTAATTATTATTATTGTACTTATATATTAACATATGAATATATAAATTACAATTATTCTTTTTTAAAAAATTAATTAATTTTTATTATCTTTTAATATTTTATCTATTTATTTCATATATTATTCTCATTTTATCATATTTTTTTAGGATTTGATTTTTTATTTATTATATGTTAAAATAATAAATATTGTGCTAGTTTTCTAGCATTTTTTTATTATATTCTTTCTAAAATTGGTAATACTATTTTTAGGAGGTTTTAATATGGAAAATAATAATTTAAATGTACTTGATGAAGTAAATAAAGGTGCAACAATGGGAATGGACGCAATTAAATTTGTTCTAGACAAAGTAGAAGACTCAGAATTTAAAAAAACTTTAGATCTAGAATACAACAAATATAAAGATATTTCTAGAAGAGTAAATGACTTATATTCTAATTATAGTGATAAAGAACCACATGAAACAAATACTATGAATAAAATGATGACATGGTATGGTGTAGAAATGAAAACAATGTCTGACAAAAGTAATTCCAACATATCTGAACTTTTAATGAATGGTACGAATATGGGAATAATAGAAGGTAGAAGATTACTTAATCAAAATAAAGACCTTGCTCCAGATGTAGAAAAAGTTTTAGATGATTTTGTATCAATGCAAGAAGATAGTGTTGAAAAACTAAAAACTTTTCTTTAATAATTTTAAAAGGATAGATTTTAATCTATCCTTTTGCTGGCATATATGGTATTAATCTACCTGCGAAATCTTTAATATTTTGTGATTGTAAAATTACTTTTCCAGGTCCTACAAGTTTTGTTAAGAATAATCCTTCTCCACCTAAGAATATATTTCCTAGTCCTTTAACTCTTTCTATTTCATAAGATACTGTTGGTTCAAATGCAACAACATTTCCTGTATCTACTTTTAATATTTCTCCTGGTTCTAGTACTTTTTCAATAGAATCACCATCTACTTCTAAAAATAATTTACCTTTTCCTTCTGCTTGCTGAAGAATAAATCCTTCTCCTCCAAATAATCCTGCACTAAATCTTTTAGTAAATTTTACTTTTATTTCTACTGAATCTTCTGCACATAAAAATGCACCTTTTTGCATAATAAATCCACCTGGAACTTCAGATAAATCTACTGGTACAATATTTCCTGGTGCCGTAGATGCAAAAGCTACCATAGCTCCATCTTTTTTAGCAGTATAATTTGCCATAAATATTGATTCTCCTGCAAATGCTCTACCAATGCTTTTCATAACTCCGCCTCTTGCATTTGTATTCATTTCAATTCCATCAGTTTGATATGCCATACCTCCTGATTGTGTATACATTTTTTCTCCAGCGTTTAATTTTACTTCAATTACTGGTACTGTTTGACCTATAACTTTGTATTCCATATTTTTCTCCCCTTTATATATATATTATACATATACTATATAATTACAAAAAATGTTTGTCAATAAAATTTTACACTAATTCCTCATTATTACTATTTACCATTTTACATATTAAATCTGCTGCTTTTTCTACACCTATCATATCACTATTTATACATATGTCATAATTTGAATTATCTTTCCATTCTTTTTGAGTATAATATTTATAGTGATTTGCTCTTAGCTTATCAATTCTTTTAATTTCTTTTTCAGCTTTTTGCTCTTCAATTCCATAAAATTTAGTTGCTCTTTTTATTTTATCTTCCATTTTACTATATATAAATACTTTTATAACATTTTTGTTATCTTTTAAAATAAAATCAGCGCATCTTCCAATAATAACACATGACTCTTTTTTTGCTATTTCTTGTATTAGTTTAGATTCTTTTAAAAATAACTCATCTGCCATTTCTAGTCCAAAATAATATCCATTATTTAAACTATCTAATATCTTCCTTTTTTGTTCATTATTTTCAATGTATTCTTCTGATAGTCCAGTTTCTTCTGATAATTTTGATATAAATTGCTTATCATATAGCGTTATTCCTAATTTATCTGCAACTAATTTACCAATATATCTTCCACCTGAACCATATTCTCTTGATATCGTTATTATTACATGTTTATCTGTTAATTTTTCTTTATTTATTTGACTACTTACTGATTGCTTGTTATATTTTACATTTTCTAATGTTTTATATTCTATAATAAGCAATATTACTGAAATTATAAATGCAAGTCCATCTGCAGATGGTCCTGAATATAAAACTCCTATAATACCAAATAATTTTCCAAATATAATCATTGAAGGTATTAAAAATAATATTTGTCTTGATAAAGATAAAATTGCACTTTTTGTACTTTTTCCAATAGCTTGGAAGAAAATACCTGATGGTATTTGTATACCATTACAAATACAAAGCATTAAATATATTCTAAATGCTAAACATGCAAATTCCATGTAATTTGCATCTCCACTACCAAAGATAGAAATTAATTTATCTGGTATTGTCTGGAATAATATAAATGCAATTGTACTTATTATTGTACTTAATCCTAAAACTATTTTTAATGTTTTTCTTACCCTATCAAATTTTTGGGCTCCATAGTTATATCCTAATATCGGTTGTGATCCTACAGCAATTCCAATTATTATACTATTTAGAATTTGACTTATTTTCATAACTATTCCTAATACTGTAATTGGTATTTCTGATCCAAATTTAGAATCTACTCCATATTTACCAAGTAAATTATTTTCAAATGATACTACAATTACAAAACTCATTTGAGTAATAAAACTACTAATTCCTAAAGTTGAAATTTTTATACAAATATTTTTTTCAAGCTTTAAATTTTCCTTACTTATTTTTATAGATTTGAAATTTCTAATATACATTATATTTATTATGAATGTTAATAATTGGCTTATAACTGTTGCTATTGCAGCACCTTCTACTCCCATTTTAAATACAAATATAAATATTGGATCTAATATTATATTTAATATAGCACCACTTAACATTGATGTCATTGCATATTTAGGACTTCCATCTGCTCTTATTATAGAATTTAAAGTAGTCCCTATCATAACAAAAGGTAAACCTATTGATATAATATATCCATAACCTAAAGCATAACTTCTTAATGCATCAGTACATCCAAAAATGTTTAGTAATTGTGGCAAAAATACTAATGAACATGTACATAAAATTATAGCTACTATAATAGATATTAATATTCCATTTGCAACTCCTTTTGTTGCTTCATCTTTTTTCTTTTCACCTAACTTTAAACTTAAGTATGCAGATGTTCCATCTCCAAACATTAATGCAAATGCTAAACATATCATATTTATTGGAAAAACTACATTAGTTGCTCCATTTCCTAAATATCCTACTCCCCATCCTATAAATATTTGGTCAACAATATTATATAGTGAATTTACAAGTAATGATATTATACAAGGTATAGAAAATTTTCTTATTAATTTTGATATTTTCTCATGTCCTAAAATATTTTCTTCTGTTTCCAATTTTATTTATCTCCTTTCACATTTTTACCAAAAAATACAACACTTAAATTAGTGTTGTTCGTTAGTCATTATTATATAAATAATGTTCGTTTCCAATATTTTTAATACCTTTTTACTTTAACATATTTATCTAAATTTGTCAAATTATAAATCTTTGATTTTAGTTTTAAAAACAAGAATAGATATCACAGATATCTATTCTTTTATCTCTTTTGATAGTTTTCCAATTGCCTTTGTCTCAATTCTTGATACATATGAACGTGATATTCCCATCATTTCAGCAATTTCATTTTGTGTTTTTGGTTTGTTTCCATTTAAGCCAAATCTTAATTCTATAATTGTTTTTTCTCTATCTTTTAAAACTTCTTTCATTTTTTGATAAAGTTTTTTTATTTTTATTTTTAAATCAACTTCTTCTTCTATACTTCTTTCATCATTTTCTAAAACTTCTTGAAGTGTAACTATATTGTCATCTTTATCTTTTCCTATTGGCTCATTTAAATATACTTCTGAATTTAATTTTTTTATTGCTCTTAAATGCATTAAAATTTCATTATCTATACATCTAGAAACATATGTAGAAAGTCTAGCTCCTTTATCAACATTAAAACTATTTATTCCTTTTATTAATCCAATAGTTCCTATTGATATTAAATCATCTTGTTCAACATTTGTATTTGCATATTTTTTACAAACATGTGCTACTAATCTTAGATTTCTTTCTATTAATAAATTTCTTGCATCTTCATCTCCTTCTTTCAGTTTTTGTAAACATTCCTTTTCTTCTTCCATACTTAAAGGCTCTGGGAATAAATTACTTCCGTGAAATATATCCGAACAACAAATACTGCTGATTTTAGAAACTCAATAAATCCAAGGATTCCTGTTATACATAATGATAACATACATGCACCCCCATTTTCTATATACAAAATTATATGAGCTAAAAAAATAAAAGTGCATGACCCTATAAATTTTTTATTTATTATTAAATCTTAATATATTTTTCTAATATTTTGAATACATTTTTATAGGTGGTTTTATGCAATTTATAAATAATTATTTTAAAGGAGTTGCTATTGGTTCAGGTGCTATTTTACCTGGAATTAGTAGTGGTGTGCTTTGTGTAATATTTGGAATATATGAAAAGCTTTTAGATAGTATATTAAACTTTTTTAAAGATATCAAAAAAAACTTTGTATTCCTTTTTCCAATTATCTTAGGAATAGTATGTGGAATTATATTATTTGGAAATATATTAAATTACTTATTTTATT
The DNA here is from genome assembly GCA_947627935.1 of uncultured Clostridia bacterium. GTDB lineage: Bacteria > Bacillota > Clostridia > TANB77 > CAG-508 > CAG-269. The sequence goes on from CANQXY010000003.1 coordinate 25,505, forward strand.
CATATCCTATTCAAATAAAATCAATATTTATTGGATTAATATTAGGATCAATTCCTTCATTATTTAAAGATATTAATAAAAACAGCAAATTTAGATTAAATTATCTACTCTACCTTATTATATCTTTTAGTATTGGAATACTTTTAATATTTTTAGAAAATAGAATAAATATTAATATTATTTATAACTATAATTTTTTATATTTAGTGTTCTGTGGTATTGCTATGTCTATAGGAGTAATCGTACCTGGTATTAGTAGTACTATAATTCTAATGTTACTTGGAGTATATTCTACTTATTTGTACTCGGTTTCATACATTTATATTCCTGTACTAATACCTATAGGAATTGGTTTAATTATGGGATCTATTATATGTATGAAAATAACTAAGATTTTGTTAGATAAATTTTATATTCAAACTTTTTACTCTATAATAGGATTCACCTTGGGTTCTGTTTTTGTGCTTTTACCAGAACTTAATGGAAAATTAGATAATTTAATTTCTTTATTTTGTATTATAATTGGAATATCTATAATAAATATTTTAATAACAAAAAAGTAGTTAATTATAAATTAACTACTTTCTTGTATTCAAATACTCTTTGAATATTAGGTGAAAATTAATATTTTCCCGTTTGCTCATATCTGGCTTTTTGTTTTGCTTCTTTTTTAGCTTCCCATTTAGCCGGATCATGTTTCTGCCGTGCAGCTTTCATTTGCTGCTGCTGTTGTTTTTTTGTTCTCTGCTTTTGCATAAGAACTTCTCTCTTTCTTCTTGACATATTTTCCACCTTTCTTAAAGTGCTATCTGCATGTTACTCTTATATTATATATCTTTTTAATTTTTTTGTAAAGTTATGTCTACTTTTTTCTTCTTAATATCCAATTTTCATCACATTTAATTGGTAATTTTATTTTTACTTTTTGTCCTTGTTTTCCTGGATTTATTACAGTTATTTCTTCATCTGTTTCCTCATCCCATAATTTTTCAATTACAAACTCTTTAGGTTCTATATTATTAGGTATTATTATTTCTAATATATCTCCTACTTTTAATCTATTTCTTATTTCAATTATAGATTTTTCATTATTATATTTAACAACTTTTCCTCCAAATTCATATTGTTCATTATATTGTTTACCTGAATATTCTTGAATATCTTTATTTTTTCTATCATTAAAATAAAATGTTGTAAGCCCTCTTGTTTTGACTTTTTCTAGTTCTTTTAAGTATTTAGTATAATCATAATTTTTAGGATCATTTATATAATCATCAATTGCATTTCTATAACTATTAATTACACTTGCTAAATAATATTCTGTTTTTAATCTTCCTTCTATTTTTAAACTATCTACACCCATATCTATTATTTCTGGTATTTCTTTTATTAAACATAAATCTTTTGAAGAAAATATACTTGTTCCATATTCATTTGTTTCTATTGGCATTAGATTTCCTGGATTATTTGCTTCTTCTGCATATAAATTATATGACCATCTACAACTTTGTGCGCAATCACCTAAATTTGCACTTCTACAAGTTAGAAAATCACTTAGAAAACATCTACCAGAATATGCAAAACATATAGCTCCATGAATAAATATTTCAATTTCCATATCTTTAGGTTTATTTTCCATTATATATTTTAATTGATTTTTACTCATCTCTCTTGCCATTATCATTCTTTTCCCACCATTTTTGTACCAAAAGTTACAATCATGTAAACTTACAATATTTGCCTGAGTACTTATATTTATTGGTACATTTGGTGCATATTGTTTTAAAACATCTATAACTCCTCCATCTGCTGCAATAATTCCATCTGGTTTTAATTTATTTAATTTTTTTGCCATTTCTATTATTTCTTCATATTTTTCATCCCATGCAAAAATATTTAAAGTCACATAAACTTTTTTATTAATCTCATGTGCATATTTTATGGTATTTATTAAATCATCATCATTCATATCTGCTCTTGTTCTTAATGATAAAGATGATGTACCACAATATACAGCATCAGCACCATAAAGAAAAGCTATTTTTGCTTTTTCAAAGCTTCCTGCTGGGGCCAACAATTCTACTTTTTTCATTTTTACCTCTCTTAGTATGTTTAAATTATAATATTATTTTATTTACTAATATATAATAACATAAAATAACATTATTTACAATTATTATTTACTTTTTAGTATTTTTCTGATAATATTATTTTAATAATTTTTATGGGGGATATTATGGAAGAGCTTACAATAATAAAAAATAAGAAAAAGCTTACTTCATTTAATTATATATTATTACTGTTCTTCATATATGCATTTATCGGCTGGCTTTTAGAAACTAGTTATGCAGTATATAATTTTGGTCATTTTGTTAAAAGAGGATTTTTATATGGACCAATTTGTCCTATTTATGGATATGGAGCAGTAATTCTAGTTTCTTTTATGGGAAAATATAAAGATAATTCATTTAAGCTATTTATATATTCGATGGTAATATTTTCTGTTTTTGAATATGTAGCAGGATATGCATTAGATGCTTTATTTGCCACAAAATGGTGGGATTATACTAATGACTTTTTTAACTTAAATGGTAGAATAAGTATATTTTATTCATTTGTTTGGGGTATATTTGCAATTTTATTTTTAAATCATATTCATCCATTTATAGAAAAGTACATAAATAAAATATTAGAACATACTTCTTATTACTTACAAATTGGTATATTATATTTATTAACAATTGCATATACACTTGATACAGTATTTTCAATAATTAGATATTTATTATAGAGTAGTATAACTACTCTATTTTTAAATCAAAAATTGACCATATTACAAAAAAATGGTATAATTAAGTTATGTAAATACTTATAAAAAACTTAAAGGAGGACATTGTAATGTCAGAAAAAGGAAATTTACAAAAAGACAAAAATGAGGACGTTAATATTTGGCGGCAAAAGACTATAGAGATTAGAAATAAAGCTCTATATCAAGCAAAAAGTATACCAGATATTATATCAATATATATTGATATACTTATGCAATCCAATGAATTGGTAGATTTAGTTCATGCAGAAGCATTACAAAAATACCGGGACGAAATAATAAATAAGAAATATTTATCTCGGTTAAGAAAAACTTTTAATAGCATTTATTCTTTCATTTCTCAGGATGACATGAATTTATGTTTCTCCATTGAGGGTAGACGTAAATCATTCATTTCTGCAGATAATAAGATACTTAAAATTCTAAAAGATATTTTGTTATCAGATGTAAATCAGTCAGAAGAATTTACAAAGCTATTAAAAGAGCTAAAGGATCATAGTCTTATTAAAGACACTCATGCATTTCGGATTATAATCTTTAATTCATCTAAAACAAGCCTTTATAAACTTCAAAAGAATGTTGTAAAACATTTTACTGAAAAAGGTTCTACTCTTTTAGAAATTAAAGATTATTTAAAAAATCCAAAAGAAAATGGTTATCAATCTATACATGCAATCATTAAATCATCAACAGGTGAATTTTTTGAGATACAGTTTAGAACCTTTGAAATGCATATGTTATGTGAAACCGGTCCAGCATCTCACTTAATCTACAAGCCAAAAGATACATCTTTTGACAGATCACTTATTAAAATTCCAGGATACGGATTTAAAGAAGAAAAAGATCAAAATGGTAATTTAATAATTGATGAAATTGATCTCATTGGATTATCAAAGTCACTACAGATTTTGCAGCGTCAAAAAACATACTCAATCTAACAAATTTCACCCACCAAAATATATTTATTTGGTGGGTGTTTTTTATTTAATTTTACTTATTGCAAGTCCATCTCCTACTTCTAAAATTTCGGTTTCTATCTTTTCATTTTCAGTAACTTCTTTAATATATTCTCTTAAATTTCTAACAGCAGTACGTTGTTTATGCTTATTGTAATCGCTCATAACATATCCTTTATATAATATATTATCAGCAAAAATTATACCATTTTTGTTTATCATTCTAATAGATTCTTTTAAGAAAAATGGATACTTACCTTTTGCTGCATCAATAAATACAACATCGTATTTTTGGTTTAAAGTAGGTAAAATATCTACTGCATCACCTTCATATATATTTATCTTTTCTTCTACTCCTACTTTTTTTATATTTATCTTTGCTTCTTCTACTCTATCTTTTTCTCTTTCTATTGTATCTATTACTCCATTTTCATTTAAATATTTAGAAAAACATATTGCAGAATATCCGTACAGCAGTACCTATTTCTAAAATTCTATTAGGTTTAATATCTTTTAAAATATTTGCAATTACTTCTAATGTATCATCCATTATTATTGGAATATGTTCTTCTAATGCTTTTTGTTTTATATTTTCTAGTTCTTTACTATTCATCTATAAAATTCATCTTCCTTATTTATTACTATTTCTTGCTGCTCTTTCTCTTTCTTTACTATCTAATATTTTCTTTCTTAATCTTATTGACTTTGGAGTTACTTCAACTAATTCATCATCTTGTATAAATTCAATTGCTTTTTCTAATGACATTTGAATTGGTGGAACTAATCTTAATGCTTCATCAGATCCAGATGCTCTTGTATTTGTTAAATGTTTTTCCTTACAAACATTTATTGATAAATCTTCTCCTCTAGAATTTAATCCAACAATCATACCTTCATATACATCTACACCAGGTCCAATAAATAATTCACCTTTATCTTGTGCATTATATAATCCATATGTTACTGATTTTCCATTTTCAAAAGCAACAATTGTACCTCTAACACGAGCAACTACTTCTCCTTTAAATGGTTCATATGAATCAAATATATGATTCATTACACCTTCTCCTTTTGTATCTGTTAAAAATTCCGTTCTATATCCTATTAAACCTCTTGCAGGTATTTTAAATTCTATTTTAGTATGTCCTACTTCTGCTGGTTCCATATTAACCATTTCTGCTTTTCTTTTTCCTAATTTTTCAATAACATTTCCAACACAATCATCAGGAACATTTACAACTAATCTTTCAATTGGTTCACATTTTTGGCCATTTATTTCTTTAAATATAACTTTTGGACGAGAAACTAAAAGTTCAAATCCTTCTCTTCTCATTGTTTCTATTAATACTGATAAATGTAATTCTCCTCTTCCTGATACTTCAAAAGAATCAGGTGATTCTGTTTCTTTTACTCTTAAAGATACATTTTTTTCTAGTTCTTTAAATAATCTATCTCTTATATGTCTTGATGTTATAAATTGTCCTTCCTTTCCAGCAAATGGACCATTATTAACACTAAATGTCATAGATACTGTTGGTTCGTCAATATCAACAAATGGTATTTTTTCTGGATTATTAAAATCACATATTGTATCTCCAATGTTGATATCTGAAAGTCCTGCGATTTCTATAATGTCACCAGCTTTTCCTTCTTCTACTTCTACTTTGTCTAATCCTATATGTGTATATATTTTTGCAATTCTTCCTCCAGTAACTTTGTCATCTTTACCACATATTGAAACAGGCATTCCAACTTTCATAATTCCACGTTCTACTCTACCTACTGCTATTCTACCTACATAATCATCATAATCAATATTTGAAACAAGCATTTGAGCAGGTCCATCTTCATCACAATTTGGAGCTTTAATAGTATTTATTATTGTTTCAAATAATGGAGTTAGATCTTGTGTTTCATCTGATAAATCCATTTTAGCAATTCCGTTTTTTGCAGATGCAAAAACAACAGGAAAATCTAATTGTTCGTCAGATGCATCTAATTCTATAAATAATTCAATTATTTGATCAACAACTTTTAAAGGGTCTGCTCCTGGTCTATCTATTTTATTTATTACTACTATTGGTTTTAAATTTAATGCTAAAGATTTCTTTAAAACTTCTCTTGTTTGTGGCATTGCACCTTCAAAAGCATCAACTAATAATAAAACACCATCAACTGTTTTTAAAACTCTTTCTACTTCTCCACCAAAATCAGCATGTCCAGGTGTATCTACAATATTTATTTTTATATCTCCATGCATTACAGATGTATTTTTTGAAAGTATTGTAATTCCTCTTTCTTTTTCTTGATCATTTGAATCCATTATTCTTTCTTGCACTTGTTCATTTTCTCTAAAAATATTACTTTGCTTTAAAAGTGCATCTACTAATGTTGTTTTTCCATGATCAACGTGTGCAATTATTGCTATATTTCTTATTTTTTGGTTATTCATTTTTTAATTCTCCTTTATTTACTCATTTTTGCTATTTCATCAGCATATTCTGGATCATAGCTCGTTCCTTCTAATTCTTTTATAGATAATGCTATTTTTTTATTTTCTAAATCCATATCAATTATTTTCGCATTTACAACTTGTCCTAATTTTAATTTTTCTTCTGGTTTTGTAATTCTTTCTTCTGATATTTGTGATATATGTATTAAACCTTCTACACCTTTTTCTAATTCTGCAAATGCACCAAATGGCATAAATCTTACAATTTTAACTTGTATAATGTCATTTACATTATATTTCTCACTTACTTTACTCCAAGGATCTTCTCCTTTTAATTCTGAAGATAATTTAAATTTTTTATTTTCTTTATCTAATTCTTTTATCACAACATTTATTTTTTGATTTTCTTTTAAAATTTTATGAACATCTGCATTTCTTTCCCAAGAAATTTCAGACACATGAAGTAATCCTTGAGCTATATTTTCAATCTCAATAAATGCTCCATATGAACTTATACTTTTTACTATTCCCTCATATTTTTTTCCAACTTCAACATTTTTCCAAAAATTATCTTCTAATTTTTTCTTTTCTTCATCTTTTATTTGTTTTATAGAGCCTATAACTTTTCTATTTTTAAAATCACATTCTATTACTACAAATTCTATTTCTTTACCTTTATACTCATTTATATCCTCGTTTTTAGGTATACAAGATAAAGACATAGGTATAAATATTCTAATACCGTTATAATCTACTATTAAACCATTAGAATTAATATCTGTTACCTTTTCTTTAAATATTTCTTTATTTTTAACTTTCTTTTCAAATTCTTCTCTTATTGTTCTTAATTTGATTTTTTTATAAGATAATAAAACATTTCCTAAACCATCATTATTTTTTAAAACATCTGCTGTAATTATATCTCCAATTTTAAATTCATCGTTTGGATCTTTTCCTTCTTCAAAAGAATATTCTTCATATGGTATTATTCCATCTGCTTTATATCCTAAGTCTACAATTATTTCTTTTTTACTTGTTATATCTATTATTTTACCAGTGATAGTTTTGCCTAGTTTTACATCTTTAATAGATTTATTAAACATCTCTTCAAAATTTTCTTCCATTTAATTTCTCCTATTTTCATTAATCAAGACGCTTTTCAAATTGAAAAACGTCTAAACCCTTAAAACATTAAAATTATACACTATTTTAGCTATTTTGTCAAACTTAATATATTATCCATTATGTCTTTTGTAATTTTATCTAAAACTTCTTTGTCTTTACTATTTTTATATTCACTAAAATCTAATGGTTTACCATATTTTATTGTTACTTTCTTAAATGGTTTTTCTCCTCCGCTTATACCAACTGGCAACACTTTAACTCCTGTTCTAACAGCAAAGAAAGCAGCTCCATCTTTTACTTTTTCTCCTTTTTCTATACCATTTCTAGTACCTTCTGGAAATAAAGCTAGACAATTTCCATCTTTTAATGTTTGTAACGATTCTTTTAAAGCTTTAACTTCTTTTGAATCTTTTTTTACTAATATAACATTAAATACCCATCCTAAAGCTGCAAGAAATTTACTTTTAGTTAGTTCTTCTTTTGCTAAAAATCTAGATTCTCTTCCACAAGTTACTTCTATTAAAGGTGGATCTAAAAAACTTTTATGATTTCCACAAATAATAACAGGTTCTTGCTTTGGTATATTTTCTTTTCCTATTATTTGCATTCTATATACTATTTTACAGTATATATATATTGCACCCTTTACAATACTTTTTATAACTTTTTTAAAAATTTCCATATTACTCTCTTTTCTTTTATAAATTTATTTTACTTTTTTTATAATTTCAATAATATAATCTGTTACTTCTTCTATTGTCATATTTGTAGAATCTACATATATAGCATCTTCTGCTTTTCTTAATGGTGAAATTTCTCTATTTGAATCTTGATTATCTCTAGATTTTATACTTTCTAAAATTTCCTCATAAGAACCTTTTATATTATTTTCTTTATTTTGTTTTAATCTTCTTTTAGCTCTTTCTTCTGCTGTTGCATCTAAATATATTTTCACATTTGCATTAGGAAATACTGATGTCCCTATATCTCTACCTTCCATTATTACATTTTTTCCTTCAGCCATTTTTCTTTGTAATATTAATAAATTTTCTCTTACAATTTTTAATTTAGAAACTGGAGATACAAATTCATTTACTTTTGGAGTTCTTATTTCTAATGTTACATCTTTACCATTTAACATTACTTTTTGTTTTCCATTTTCTTCTGTTAAATCAATTTTTATATTATTTAACAATTCTTTTATCTTTTCTTCTTCATCTAATCCTATTTTGTTATCTAACATTGCTAAAGCAACACATCTAAAAGTTGCTCCTGTATCTATATTTATTAAGTTTAATTTATCTCCTACTAATTTTGTTATCGTTCCTTTTCCACTACCTGCTGGTCCATCTATTGCTACTACAAATGACATTTATATTTCCTCCTTTTTATCCTCTGGTATATATACACTTTTTGCTACTACGTCTAATGATACTACATTCATTGCTGTTAAATTTTCTATTTCTCTTTTTGCTTTTTCTTTAAATTCTTTTAATGCATCAATTACATTAAATCCATAAGTAACCATTACTTCCATATATATAATTGGTCCTTCTCCTCCTGAATTTTCCACTCTTGTTCTTAACACTTTGTGTATTGCAGGTACTTTTAGTGCTAATGTTTCAGCAATTTGCCTAAAAACAATATCTGAAATTGTAAAATTACCTAAATAACTAAATGTTGGTCTTATTATTGATTTTTCAGAAATATACGGTTTTTCTCCTTTTCCTTTTGACTTAAATATTTGAAGTGGATCTAATAAATATCCTGAAAAATCTTTTTTTATTTCAAATGTTGGAACTGGTATAACATGTTTTCCTTCTGTTACTCTTATTCTTCTCGCTGTCTGCATTTCCTGTTCTGTAGCAACATCATTTATATATATAGTTTCAGTTATTTCTGGAAGTCCTAAATTTTTAACAATTTTTTCTACCATACCATCTGATGTTCCTAATATTAATAGACTACTTGGCTTATATTTTTTAAATGCTTTATGCATTTCTTCTTTTTCTTTTTCTCTTAAAAAAAGTGCATGTTTTACAGTTTCAATTTTCGTTGGTGCCTTTTTAGCAGATTCTCCTGCAATCACTTCATTATCTTTTATTAATAATCCATCATCTATTATAAAATTAATATTTTTTTCGCTTGCTACCATTTGTGCTCTATAGCTTTTTCCTGTACCTGATGGTCCAACAAATGCATATACTTTTATTTTCTTATCTAATAACATTTTTCTTCTCCTTATTTTATCTTGATAATTATATAATATTTAATCAAAAAAAACAATAAAAATAGTAGTATTTCTACTACTATTTTTTATATATTTATTACATTTTTTCTGTTATATCATTAACTTCTGCAATTTTTATACTTCTAACATGATTAATTTTTTCCCATGTTGTTTCTCTTTTAAATAAACATTTGAAATTTATAAGTAACCATGATCCAATAAATAATGGATAGCATAATAATCCTTTAATCATAGGTTTTATTGGTCTTTTATCCAAGAACATTATAAATAATGCTGTTCCTATAGGTAATAAAAATGTTGGTACTAAATACATCACTATATTATAAATTAGTTCTGCACTTGTCATTGTTTCTCCTACATACATAAAGAAGTTAGTTGCAACTAATAGAAGTGATATTATAAACATTGGTATACTTCCTATAATATATAATAATCCGTCAAAATTCATTAATGTTTTATGTTCTTTTACAGCTAATGCTAAATCTTTTGTATAACGATTTATACATTGAATATGACCTACTGTCCATCTGCTTCTTTGTGACCAAGATTGTTTAAATCCAACTGGTTGTTCATCATATACTATTGCATCTGTTGCCCAACCTAGTTTTTTACCTTTTATTATTCTTTTTAATGAAAATTCTATATCTTCTGTTAAAGTTTGTGTATCCCAACCATTAGGTTTTACTACATCAAATCTAACCATAAATCCTGTTCCATTTAATAATGGAGATAATCCTAAATTATATCTTGCTAAATGATAAAATCTATGCATTGTCCAGTAAAATAATGCATATCCAGCTGTTACCCAACTATCTGTTGGATTTTTTATATCTCTATATCCTTGAACAACATCTTCACCTTGACATAGTTTCTTATTCATGTTTTTTATAAAGTCTTTATCTACAATATTATCTGCATCAAATATAAAGAATGCATCATATGGAGCATCTTCTTTGATTTTTTGTGATAAAAACCAATTTAATGCATATCCTTTTGTTTTGTTAACTGTATCAAATCTTTCATATACTATTGCTCCTGCTTCTTTTGCAACTTTAGCAGTATTATCTGTACAATTATCTGCAATTACATATATATCGTATAAATCTTTGTTATATGTTTGCTTTTTTAAACTTTCTATTAAATTAGCTATAACAGTTTCTTCGTTATGTGCTGGTATTATAGCCATAAATCTGTGATCTTTATTTATTAATAGTGGTTTATCTTTTAATTTTACTAAAGAACATAAGCTAACCATTAATTGATATAGCCAAAATATTGTTACAATCCATACTAAAGCTTCTCTTAGTATATATAAATATTCCATTTTATTCCCTCTCTTTATATAAAAATAATATTTCTTTTATATATTATTTTGCCACTTTTTATATTATACTATTATTGTAAAAATATTGCAATGTTTTTTAGAAAATTTTTCTATATCTTTAAATACTTACAGCCGTAAGAAATTTTACTCTAATTTTTCTTAAAAAACGCAAAAATTTTTATAGACATTTTTTATATTAATAGAATATAATATAAAAAATTAAATAAGAAGGTGTTTTTATGAGCAAAAAATATAAATTAGCAATTGTTGGTGCTACCGGTTTAGTTGGTAGAACTGCTTTAAAAGTTTTAGAAGAAAAAAATTTACCTAATTTTGAATATACTTTATTTTGTTCTAAAAAATCAGCAGGCAGTAAATTATCATTTTTAGGTAAAGAGTATATTGCAAAAGAATTAACAGAAACATCTTTTGATGAAGGTTTTGATTTTGCAATATTTTCTGCAGGTGGTGAAACTTCTAAAAAATATGCTCCAATTGCCGCTTCTAAAGGATGCATAGTTGTAGACAATAGTAGTGCTTTTAGAATGGATGAAGATGTACCATTAGTAGTTCCTGAAGTTAATCCAGAAAAAATTTTTGAAAACCACGGAATTATTGCTAATCCTAATTGTTCTACAATTCAAGCTGTTGTTCCTCTAAAGCCATTAGATGACAAGTATAAAATCAAAAGAATAGTATATTCTACATATCAAGCAGTTTCAGGTGCAGGAAGACAAGGAATTGAAGATTTAGAAAATGGTATAAAAGGAATTAGTCCTTCTAAATTTCCACATCCTATTTATAATAATTGTTTACCACATATAGATGTATTCTTAGATGATGGATATACTAAAGAAGAACATAAGATGATAAATGAAACTAGAAAAATTTTAGGAAAACCTGATTTAAAAATAACTGCAACTACTGTAAGAGTCCCAGTTGTTAATTCACATAGTGAATCAATTAATATAGAATTTGAAAATGAATTTAATATAAAAGATGTAATAGATTTATTAAAAAATTCTAAAGGTATTATCGTTTTAGATGATCCTAAAAATAATATATATCCTCTTGCAACTAATGCATCTGGTCATGATGAAGTATTTGTAGGAAGAATTAGAAGAGATTATAGTGTAGAAAATGGATTAAATTTATGGGTTGTTGCAGATAATATTAGAAAAGGCGCTGCAAGTAATGCTATACAAATAGTTGAAAAATTAATTTCAAAATAATAATAAAAAATGAAGTAAACTTTAAATAGTTTGCTTCATTTATACTTTACCCATTATAAAACTTCTTTATTATATTTTTGCATTTTTATATCATTTTTATATACAGTGCAAATTCCAACTATCAATAATATAATATATCCTAGAACTAAAAACCAACTTCTATAATATAAATAATATAATCCATATAATATTCCTGTTGTTATTCCTGAAATTCTTACGAATTTCATATTATCCTGCCATAGACAATATAATCTAATCATTGAGCCTATTGTTGGCAATAGTGAAATAAGACCTGACCATGTAAATATACAATTAATTATTATAATAGCTAAAAATATTAATAATACAAAAAAATAAATTAATTTTTTTATTTTATCCTTTTGTATAAATATAAATGTTCTTATAAGGTTTATTATACTTAAAGTTGCACCTGTATAAGCATTTATTATTACATCATAAATTGCCTCAAATAAACAATTTAATGATTGAACATATAATGATTTTTTTCTATCTTTTATACAAATACTAACGATTACTGCTAGAAAAGCTAAAACACTGAAAATCATTTTTATTCCCCTTTAATTTTAATATTCAAATAATTCATAATTTAATAATTTATATCCATCATATTTAAACTTTATTGTAAAGAAGCTATCATCTTTTTGTATTTTTTCTATAAATATTTTGTCGCCTTCCCATGTGTTTAAAGTCAATACTTTATCTTTGTCTATCCACTGAAGATCTCCTTCATTACAATCAATTAAATTTCCATCAAAATCATTAGAAGTAAAAACATACACATATTCAGTTTCCCAATCTTTTGAAACATATGTAACAATACACCTTAATTTTATTTTATTTAAGTTAAGTCCTGTTTCTTCTTTAGTTTCTCTTTTTATGCATTCTTCAGGGCTCTCTCCATCTTCAAATTTTCCCCCTACTCCTAGCCATTTATCTTTACTTATATCATTTTCTTTTTTTGTTCTATGTAACATTAAATATTTATTATCTTTTTCTATATAACATAATGTTGATAATATCATAATATCTCCTTTAATTTTTTAAACTAAATATTTCTATGTTGCCATTACCTTCAAATTTATTTGTATCAAAATAAGTCATTATAATTATTTACTTCTTGTATTTTTTTATTTTACCATAAACGACTTTTTATTACAATAAATTTATATCATTACTTTTTATGTTTTTCAATATACTTAAATTAAGGTGAGAAAATGCGAAAATTTAAGATAATTATTTTTAATGGAATAATAATTACAATAAGTTCTTTAATTATGCAATCTATTGGATTTTATTTCATGATATATATATCAAATAAAGTTGGAAGTGAAGCTTTAGGAATTTTTAATATAATAATGTCTATATATATGTTTTTCATAACTATTGCTACATCTGGAATAAATATATCTACTACTAGATTAGTTGTAAAAGAAAAATCTAAAAATCCTAATTTATCAACAAAAGCTATTATGAAAAAATGTATTTATTATAGCTTATTTTTTGGCTTTTTATCATGCATATTATTATTTTTACTTGCACCTTTTATACAAAATAATTTCTTACATAATAAAATATCACATAAATTACTTTATGTTGTAGCAGTTTCTCTTCCATTTATATCTGTTTCATCTTCTATTAATGGTTATTTTACTGCAATAAGAAAAAATTATAAAAATGTTGGATGTAAGATTTTTGAACAAATTATTAAAATGATATCTACTACATATATATTATCACTTTTCATGCCAAATGGAGTAAACTATGCTTGTTTATCTTTAGTATTAGGAGAAACAATTTGTGAAATTTGCTCATGTATATTAGCAATTATCTTTTACACATTTGAAGAAAAAAAGTATTTTTATAATAGAAATAAAGAAAATTACTTAAAATCTATTCTTAAAATTTCTATTCCAATATCTATTACATCATATATAAAATCTGTATTATCTACTTTAAAGCAAATATTAATCCCACTAAGATTAGAAAAAAGCGGATTAAGCTGTGAGACAGCACTTTCTCAATATGGTTTAATAAATGGTATGGCTCTTCCAGTTTTATTATTTCCAAGTGTAATTATAAATTCATTTAGTGGACTTCTTCTCCCTGAATTTTCTTATTACAATGATAATAATTCATATAATTTGATAAATGCAATTATATCTAAAATATTTAAGCTATCATTTGTTTTTTCTATTGGATTTGTTAGTTTCTTTTTGTTTTTTGGTGCAGATATAAGTAATTTAATTTTTAATGAAAAAGAAATTTCTATTTACTTAAAATTATTATCACCTCTAGTTTTACCAATGTACCTAGATTCAGTTGTAGATAATATATTAAAAGGATTAGATAAACAAGTTCAAGTTATGAAATGTAATATTTTAGATCTATTTATAAGTATAATTGGTATTTTTTTCTTACTTCCTATTTTAGGAATTAAAGGATATATCTTAGTTACATATATAAGTATTTTACTAAACTTTTCAATAAGCATTATTCAACTAAAAAATTGTACAAATTTTAAATTTGATTTTACTAATTGGATTTTAAAACCTATTATTATTTCAGTTATTATTTACATGTTACTTACAATTTTTATAAAAGATATTTTTCTTAAATTATTATCGTTTTTAATTATCTATTTTATATATTCATACTTTAATTTTAAATTATATAAAATTTTTAATTAAAAAATATTTATTTTTTAAATTAATTAGCATATAATGGATAACATATAGAATATAAATATATTTTATATGTTTATTAATTCCTATAAAGGAGAACTATTATGAAAAAAGTTATATTTACAGGCTGTGGAACAGCAATTGCTACACCTTTTAATGAAAATGGTGTAAATTTGAATGAATTTAAAAAATTAGTTGAGTTTCAAATTAAAGAAGGAGTAGATGCTATAATCGTTTGTGGTACTACTGGAGAAGCTTCAACAATGACAGAAGAAGAGAAAATTGCTACAATTGAATGTGCAGTAAAAACTTCAAATGGAAGAGTTCCAATTATTGCTGGAACTGGTGGAAATAACACTATACAAGCAATTAAAATGTCAAAAATCGCTCAAAATTTAGGAGTAGATGGTTTACTTATTGTTACTCCATATTACAATAAAACAACTCAAGCAGGATTAGTTGAACATTATAAAACTATAGCAAATGAAGTGTCTTTACCTATAATTGTTTACAATGTGCCTGGAAGAACAGGCTTAAATATATTACCATCAACATGCTTAGAACTTTCAAAAATTGATAATATTGTTGCTATAAAAGAAGCAAGTGGAAATCTTTCTCAAGTTGCTGAAATAGCAAATCTTTGTGGAAATAATCTTACAATATATTCTGGAAATGATGATCAAATACTACCTGTCTTATCTTTAGGAGGAAAAGGTGTAATTTCTGTTTTATCTAATATAGAGCCAAAGCTTACACATAATATGGTTAAATTTTTCATGGAAGGCAATATTAAGAAAGCAATAGATTTACAATTAAAATTAATACCTTTAATAAAAGCTTTATTTTCTGAAGTAAATCCTATCCCTGTAAAAGAAGCATTAAATATAATTGGATATGACTTTGGTATTCCAAGACTTCCATTAGTTAAAATGTCTGATAACGGAAAAGAAAAATTAAAAGAAGAAATTTATAAACTAAAAAATACATAAATATATTGTCTAGTTAAAAACAATATGCTATAATCAAGTTGAGAGTTTTTACATAAGATATAAAGAGGTTTATTAGAATGGAAAACTTAATAAATAAAATATATGAAGATAAAGAATTTATTTCTATAATAGAAGATATTATAAACAATGAAACTGTACAAAAAATGAAAAATTTTAGACAACATTATAATACATCTTGTTTTGATCATTGTTTATGTGTTTCTTATTATAGTTATTTGATTTGTAAAAAATTACATTTAGATTATAAATCTATAGCTAGAGCTGGTATGCTTCATGATTTATTTTTATATGATTGGAGAACTAGAATTAATGGTAGAAAAGGATTTCATGCCTTTACTCATCCAAAAGCAGCTTTAGAAAATTCTTTAAAACTTTTTAAGTTAAATAATAAAGAAAAAGATATAATTTTAAAGCATATGTGGCCTGTTACTATATTACCACCAAAATATCTAGAAAGTTATATTATAACTTTCGTAGATAAACATTGTGCTATTTCAGAAACTTTTAATTCTTTAGCACAAATTTGTAGTAGTAAAACTGTTTTCAGATATGCCTATGTATTTTTATCTTTATTAATTATAAGATTTTAATAATAAATATTTAAGAGGTGAGATTATCTACTCTCCTCTTTATATTTTAATAATTGGAGGTTAACTATGTTAGAAGTATTAGTAAATGGTTGTAATGGTAAAATGGGACAAGTCGTATGTGATTTAGTAGAAAAAGATGAAGATCTTGTTTTAAAATGTGGATTTGATAAAGAAAATACAGGTGAATTTGCTTTTCCTGTATATACAAATATAAATGAAATCACAGAAAAACCTGATGTTATAATTGATTTTTCAGTTCCTGTTGCAACTTTTAATATATTAAAATATGCTAAAGAAAATAAAGTTCCTATTGTAATTGCAACAACAGGATTTTCTGAAGAAGAAGAAAATTTAATAAAAAAATATTCAAATGAAATACCTATTTTTAAATCTGCTAATATGTCATATGATATCAATATAATGAAAAGAGTATTAACATATCTTGCACCAATTCTTAAAAATACAGATATAGAAATTACAGAAGTTCATCATAATAGAAAAATTGATAGTCCAAGTGGTACAGCTCAAATGTTAGCAGATGCAATTAATTTAAGTTTAGGAAATACTTATCATTGTGAATATGATAGACATAGCAAAAGACAAAAAAGAGATAAAAAGGAAATTGGAATATCTTCTATAAGAGGTGGAAATATTGTAGGTGAACATACTGTTCAATTCTTTGGTGAATTTGAAACATTTGAAATTAAACATACATCATATTCAAGAAATGTTTTTGCAGAAGGTGCAATAAATGCAGCTAAATTTTTATCTAATAAAAATCCAGGATTATATAATATGGATGATATTTAAAAAATATGGAATTTAAATTCCATATTTTTATTTTTTTAAAATATATTATCTAAATTAAATTTATATTTATCTTGTATATGTTCTAACATAAATATAGATTTATCGAGCTCACTTACAGCTATTTCATATTCTTCTACTTCTATACTTCCCTTTAGAGCAACTATATCTGTTTCAACCTTTTCTAATTCATCATGTTCAATATAATATGCTAATATATCATGAAATTCCATCCAACTATTATATATATCTTCTGCACTTTTTAATAATTCTTCTTGATCTTTTTCTTCAGCAATTAAATTTTCTCTTAATTTTTCTAATTTGGTTGTACTCTCTTCTACACTTTTTTGTGTATAACTTTGAGTTTTACTATCTAAAGTAAATATTGAAACAATAATTACTAAACAAACAACAATTTCTTTAATCATCTTTTCCTCCTTTTGCTTGGCAAAATATTTGACCTCTTCCATCAATTGTAACTAGAATTGCCTGCTCAGGATTAATTTTAAATTTATTTACTTCATTTTTTAGCCATGCATAATTTTTTCCTATTTTTTTTAAATTTTCATACATTATTTTTCCATCTACAACTAAGTCATATGGTATTCCTTCATATTCTGGCATAATATTAAAATCTTCTGGTATTGTGTTTCTTTTATTGGGCTTTTGTATAACTGTAACTTGTCCGACTTGTTTCTAAAATTGCATATTCTACATCTGATATATTTACAACATTATTTCCTCTTAATCTTTCTTGAAGTTCATTTATTGTAAATCTTTCTTTTTTTAAAACTTTTTCATCAATTTTTCCTCTATATATCAATATACTAGGCTTTCCACATATTATTTGCCTTAATCTTATACTTTTTAAGTTTAAAACTGAAATAATAAGATGCATAACAAGTAATCCTAAAATTGGAATAATTCCATTACTTATAGGAATTCCTGTTTCTGTCATAGGAATTGATGCTAAATCTGCTATCATAATAGCAATAGCAAGTTCAAAAGGCTGAAGTTGCCCTATTTCTCTTTTCCCCATAAGTCTCATTACAATTAATACAATTATGTATAAAACAATTGATCTAA
Source organism: uncultured Clostridia bacterium (assembly GCA_947627935.1). Lineage (GTDB taxonomy): Bacteria > Bacillota > Clostridia > TANB77 > CAG-508 > CAG-269. The sequence continues at coordinate 43,867 of CANQXY010000003.1, forward strand.
AAAAAGTTATTAACATATATTTCTCCTAAATTTTATATTTTAATTGTATTTTTTGCAGTTTTAAATTATTTATTCATACTATTTTGAATAAATAAATTTTAATTGTAAATAATACTTTTATAACCTTATTTTTTTTACATTAAAATTTTAAAACTTTTAAGGAGGTTTAAGCTATGTCAAATACTCAAAGTAATAGTACTAGTAGTTCTTCTACAGTATGGCAAATAGTTGGTAGATTAGTTGGTGCCGCTATAGTATTAGCAATTACAGCATTCTTTACACCTGGTTTTACAATAAATAATTTTTGGGCTTTAGCTATAGTTGCTATCGTTTTAACAGTTCTTGACTATTTAATAGTTAAATTTACTGGTTTACATGCAAGTCCATTTGGTAAAGGATTTGTTGGTTTTGCATTGTCAGCTATAATATTATATGCAACTCAATTTTTTGTAGCTGGTTATACAATATCTTGGATGGCTGCTATAATAGGAGCATTAATCTATGGTGTTATTGATTATTTTATCCCTGGCACACAGGAAATGTAGCACAAAAAGTGACAATTTAGATTTACTCTAAATTGCCACTTTTATTATTTTTTGTTCCAATTTTCTTTATTTATTTGTCTTTGTCTTGCTATTGCTAAACTATATTCTGGCACATCTTCTGTTATTGTAGAACCTGCTGCTATAAATGTATTATCTCCTAATTTAACTGGTGCAACAAAATTTGTATTTGATCCTACAAAACAATTATCCCCAATTATTGTTTTACTTTTATTAAATCCATCATAATTACATGTTATTGTTCCACATCCTATATTAGTATGTTCTCCTATTTGACAATCTCCCATATATGATAAATGAGGTACTTTTGTTCCTTCTCCAATAATTGCTTTTTTTATTTCTACAAAACTTCCAATTTTTACTTTATCTTCTAATCTACAACCTTCTCTTATGTATGAATTAGGCCCTATTTCACAATCTTGCCCAATTTTTACATCTGACTTAATTGTTGTATTTGGATGAATTACTGTATCCATACCAATTTCTACATCATCATAAATATATGTAGTATTTATATCTTCAATAGTTACACCATTATTCATATGTTCTGTATTAATACGATGTTGTAAAATTTTTGTAAGCATTTGTAATTGCATTCTATCATTTACACCTAATATTTCTGTATTATCTTTAACAATAACTGCTCCTGTTTTTAATCCTTTATTTCCTATTATTTTTATAACATCTGTTAAATAATATTCTCCTTGTGAATTATTAGGTTTTATTTCTTTTAACGCTTCTAATAATATTTCTATATCAAAGCAATAAATTCCTGCATTAATTTCTTGAATTTCTCTTTGTTCTTCTGTTGCATCTTTTTCTTCAACAATTTCTTTTATGTTTCCACCTTCATCACGAATAATTCTTCCATATCCTTTAGGATCATCATATATTGCTGTAAGTAATGTAGCATATTCATTATTTTCAATAGATTTTCTTAACAATTTATTTATTGTTTCAGGTCTTAATATTGGAACATCTCCATTTAATACTAATACTTTACCTTTTTTTCCTTCTAGATATTTAGTTGCTTGCATTACTGCATGACCAGTTCCAAGCATTTCTTTTTGTTCTACATATTTTGTACTATCTTTTAAAACTTCCATTACTTGTTCTTTCATATATCCAACTACTGCAACAATATCTTCTATTCCTGCTTTTTTTGCATTTTCCACCGCTCTTTTTACTATTTCTTTTCCATATATTTTTTGTATTAATTTTGAATTCTTTGATTTCATTCTTGTTCCTTTACCAGCTGCCATAACTATAGCCATAACATCTTGCATCATTTTCACCTATTCCTTTCTAATTAATATATATTATTTTATTTATTTTTTCGTTTTCTGTTACATAAATTATATTAGTATTACTAAAACTATTTTTTATTTTACCATATATAAAATTCAAAATCAAACTTTTTTAAAAATTTAAGCATATTTATATCAAACAATCAATATACATTAATTAAAGTAATTGTACAAACATTTTTCAAGGAGGTATATTTATAGATGGAAAATCTAGGCTTGTATCAAGATATAGCAAAAAGAACTGATGGTGACATTTATGTTGGAGTTGTTGGTCCTGTTAGAACTGGTAAATCAACCTTTATAAAAAAATTTATGGATTTACTTGTAATACCTAATATAGATAACGAATATAAAAAACAAAGAGCTCAAGATGAACTTCCTCAAAGTGCCGGTGGTCGTACTATTATGACTACAGAACCAAAATTCGTTCCTAATGAAGCTATTGAAATTACTATAGATAAAAATTTAAAATTAAAAACACGTTTAGTTGATTGTGTTGGATATCTAGTTGATAATGCAATTGGATATCTAGAAGATGATATGCCAAGGATGGTTAAAACACCTTGGTCTGATGAAGAAATTCCTTTTGAAAAAGCTGCAGAGATAGGAACTAAAAAAGTAATCCAAGAACATTCTACAATTGGAATTTTAGTAACTACTGATGGATCTATTACAGATATTCCAAGAGAAGATTATGTTGCTGCTGAAGAAAGAGTAGCAAATGAACTTCATACTCTAAACAAACCTTTTATAGTGCTTCTTAACTCTAGTAATCCTAATTCATCTTATACTCAAGATTTAGCTAAAAACTTAAGTGAGAAATATAATACTTCTGTTATTCCAACAAATTGTGAAAACTTAAGCATTGAAGATATTAATAATATGTTCTCAAAAATTTTATATGAATTCCCTATTGAGCAAATAAATATTTCTTTCCCAAAATGGGTAGATGGATTAGATTTTTCTCATCCTTTAAAAGCTCAACTATTTAATCAAATAAAAGAAAACTTTAATAACTTATCTGTTCTTAAAGATGTAAGTCCATGTGTTGACTCTATTTCTGAAACTGATATAATATCAAAATCTTATATAGAAAACATTATGTTAGGTTCTGGTAAAATAAATGTATCAATATTATTAAAAGATGAGTTATTCTACAATGTTCTTACTGAAATGACAGGTGTTGAAGTAAATAATGAAGGCGATTTATTTGCTATTATTAGTGAACTTTCAAAAACTAAAAAAGAATATGATAAAATAGCTTATGCATTAGAAGAAGTTAAAGCAAAAGGATATGGAATAGTTACTCCTTCTATTGATGAATTAATCTTGGATGAACCGGAAATGGTAAAACAAGGTTCAAGATTTGGTGTTAAACTTCGTGCTACTGCTCCAAGTCTACATTTAATACGTGCAAATATAGAAACTGAAGTTTCTCCTATTGTAGGTTCTGAAAAGCAATCAGAAGATTTGGTAAATTATCTTCTATCTGAATTTGAAAATGATCCTAAAAAAATATGGGAATCAAATATATTTGGAAAAAGTTTACATGAACTTGTAAATGAAGGATTACAAACTAAACTTTCTAAAATGCCAGAAGATGCTCAATTAAAACTTCAAGAAACACTTGAAAGAATAGTTAATGAAGGTAGTGGCGGATTAATTTGTATTATTTTATAAAATTAAAGAGAAAATCATTTTGATTTTCTCTTTAATTTTAACTATTATTTTCTTTATACCATTTTGCAAATTCTTGTAATGCCTCATAAGACCCATCTATTTTTCTTCTTTCTTCTCTTTCCTTTTCATCCATTTGAGCCAAAGTTTTTTCAAAATATTTAGGTTTAAATATATACCATAAATCAGACCATTTTTCTTCTCTATCTTTTCCTTCAATCTCATATGACAAATTTCCTGGATGTCTTCCATAGAAATAGTGTATTTGTTTTCCATCATGATATGCTAAACATTCTTCGAATCTGCATGTCCTATTTTCTTTATTTTCCATCAGTTTTAATATTCCATCAATTCCTATTGTTTCTAAAGCAAAATTAACAAATGCTTTTGGAAATCCATTTAATTCATCTATAAAAAATCCTGCATCTAGTGCTATACATGGCTTTTTTAATTTTTCATAAGCTTGAAGAACTTTCTTTGTTGCAATTTCTTTTAAATCATCACTTCTAGGTTCATCTAATTCAAAATCATATGTTATAAACTTTATATTATCAAAATATCTTTGTGCTGATTTAGCTTTTCCTTTGTTATGTGTTACAAAAACTATTTCTTCCATTTTTTCTCCTATTAATTATAATCTCTACTACTTAACTTTGGATATGTAAATACCTTTCCATTTTCAGTAAATTGTCCAATTGGGGTATGATCTTTATTAATGCTATTTGATCCTTTAAGAAAATATTTATATTTAGAACTCTTACTTAACTTTCCTCCACCTCTTATTATAGGATCATCCCAAGTTACATCTATTGCATACCAATTATTATCTAGTAATACATAATTCCATGAATGATTTTCACTTTTTCCTTCAGAATTAGTTGCTTTTCCAATAACAATTACATTTTCTATTTTTGCTTCATCTAATAAATATTTAAATGCTTTTGAATACCCTTCACATACACATTGTTTATCTATTAATGCTCCATACATATTATATATATTATTTTTAGATAAACTTGAATCATAAGATATATTATCAACTAAATAGTCATGTATTTTTAATATTTTTTGATATTCTGTCAATCCACCTATTCCAGAAAGTACTTGTTTTTTTATTTCTTCTATCTCCATTTGACACTTATTAATTTGTTCTTTAGAGTAAAATCCATCTGCTAAATAATTATTTTGATTACCATTACTTATATATACATTATAAGTAGTTCTATTGGCATATTTTGTACTTTCAATATTTAAATACATTTTATTAACATTAAGATAAAATATATCTGTATTATCATACATAAATGCTTCAATAGCTGATTGATAATAATTACCTAAAATTTTTTGACCATCTTCATCAGAAAGTATATCACTAAAAGTATTTCCAAATTCTATTTTATATGTCCCAGTTTTTAAATTTTCTATGTTGTTTTGTAAACCATTATATATTATTTTTGAATATTCATTTAGTTGACTATAAAAATAATTATTTTTAGAATTATTATTACTGTAAGTAATATTTTTTTCTTCAGTTGAATCAGTACTTTTTATTTTATCTAAATCACTTTCATTATAATAGCTTTCAGTATTGTCTTGTTTTATACCTGTATCTTCAATAAAATTTTGTACAGTACTCCCAACTTTTTCTATATTTACATCATTATATATATTAATTCCTAAAATTCCTGCACCAGCAATAATAAGAATTATTATAATTATTAAAAAAACTGTTGTAAAAAAATCTCTCATAAAATTTTCTCCATATTCTTTTGTTTCCATATATATTATAACACCTTTTTATATTAAAAGATAGATATTAGAATAAATTTCTATTTTTTGAAAATAATATAAAAAATAATATAAATATAAATGGAGATTTTTATGAATTTAGTAAACTTTTTTAATAACTTGTTTGGATATTCACCTAAAAATAATTATGAATTTTCTTTACTCGAGGAAGATACATCTTCTTCAAATTCTTCTGTAGATGATAAAGATAATACTAATAAAACCGAACCTAAAGATATATATCCAAGCTTAGATGTTAATATGGAACTAATGAAAATTAAATACAATGCACTAATAAATAGTGATATCATAATTAGAGAATTTACTTTAAATGCTAGATCTAAACAATATAATGCTTTTATTATATATATTGATGGTATGGTTGATTCTCAGCTTATAAATGATTTTGTTTTAAATCCATTAATGCTTAGAAATAGAAGTAATACATTTGATGGAAATCAAAATAAAATAATATCTGAAGCTGTTACAAATAATATTACTGTTAGAAAAATTAAAAAATTTAATCTAGTAGATTATATATATAATAGTTTAATTCCACAAAACAGTGTAAACAAAGATACTTCTTTTGAAGATATAATTTCTGGAATTAACTCTGGTAATTGTGCACTATTTGTAGACACAATAAATACTGCTTTTAATATAGATGTTAAAGGTTTTAAACAAAGAAGTGTAGACTCTCCTAGCAATGAAGTAGTAATTAAAGGTCCTCAAGAGGCTTTTGTAGAAAACCTAAGAACAAATACTTCTTTGGTTAGAAGAATAATAAATAATGAAAATTTGATAATTGAAAATATAGAAATTGGAAATATTACAAAAACTAAATGTGGTGTTTGTTATATGAAAAATATCACAAATAGTGATTTAGTTGCAGAAGTAAAATATAGACTAAATAATCTATCTGTTGATTCTCTTCTTTCGTCTGGTCAATTAGAACAATTGATTGAAGAAGATACTATATTGGGAATTCCACAAATAATATCAACAGAAAGGCCAGATAAATGTACTAAATATTTAATGCAAGGTAGAGTTGTAGTTATAATTAACGGAAATCCTTATGCATTAATTATGCCTGCAACACTAATTGATTTCATGTCTTCTCCTGAAGATACAAATTCAAGAATTTTATTTGCTAATTTTTTAAAAGCAATTAGAATCTTATCAGCAATTTTAACTTTATTATTGCCTGGTATATATATTTCTGTTACTGGATTTCATCAAGAAATACTGCCTACTGAACTATTATTTTCAATATTAGCTGCTCGTGAAAATGTGCCATTCCCTATAATATTTGAATTATTATTAATGGAATTTTCATTTGAGTTAATTCGTGAAGCTGGACTTAGAGTTCCTTCCCCTATTGGTCCTACAATTGGAATCGTTGGTGCTTTAATATTAGGAGAAGCAGCAGTAAATGCAAATGTAGTTAGCCCAATACTAATAATAGTAGTTGCTATAACTGGTATTTCTTCTTTTGCAATACCTGATTTTTCTTTTGGATTTCACTTAAGAATTTTCAGATTTGGATTTACTCTTCTAGGATTTGTTGCTGGATTTTTAGGTATTGGATTAGGTATATTTGTATATATTGCAGTATTATCTAATGTAAAATCATTTGGAATACCTTATACTGTACCTTTTGCACCTGCAATTAAAAGTAAAGGAAATGGATATTTTGTGCCACCTATTTGGAAACAAGAATACAGAGCTAGTTTTCTATCTCCTAAAAAGGCAAAAGCACAAGCTAAAATTAGTATGAATTGGAAATATGGAGGTAAAAATGGATAAAAATAAAATTGGAAATATAGAAGCAATTGCACTAGTTTTTACAGTAGTGATTAATCATACAATATTAACATTATCAAAAGATATAGTATCAAATACAAAGTCTGCTGCTTTATTAAATGTTCTATATATAGGAATTATAGCTATACTTATAGCTTTTATAATATATAAATTATTGAACAAATTTCCTCGGATTAGACATATTAGATATATCTGATTTTTTAGGAGGAAAAGTACTAAAAACCATAATTGGTATTTTGTTTTTCACTTATTTTATATTTACAGCTGCAACACTTTTAAATCAATTTAGTAATAGTTTACAAATTATCTATTATCCTATGACAAATATAATATTTATAATTTTGCTTTTTGTAATTGCTGTTTCAGTAGTATGTAGCCTAAATTTTAGTTCAGTGGTAAGAACAAACTTAATTGTATTACCTATTGTTATTTTTAGTATAATTTTTCTATTTATAGCAAACACTAAAAATTTTTCAATGGAAAGATTATACCCTGTTTTAGGTAATGGATTTAACTCTACATTTATTGCTGGATTTTGGAATTTATTTGCATTTGGAGGACTATCACTTTTATATTTTATTCCTCCTAATTTAAAAGACTATAAGCAATTTAAAAAAATAACACTAATATCTATGATTTTATCTAGTGTTTACTTATTACTTAGTATATCTATCACATTGCTTATGTTTGATTCATTTATTGAAATTGATGAATTAATGCCTTTATATTCAGCAGTAAGATATCTAGAATTTGGTACTTTCTTTCAAAGACTTGACTCAGTATTTTTATTAATTTGGATAATATCTTTTTCATGTTATCTAACAATAATATCAAATTTATGCATTAATATTTTTAGAAAATTAACTAATGTAAAAAATACAAAAATTATAGTTTATCCATTTGCTTTATTGTTATTTGCAATTAGTCTTATACCCACAAATATTGCTACTTCCAATTTCTTTGGATTAACTATTTATAAATATATGTTTTTCATTTTAGTTTTACTAATTAGTATTAGCATACTAATTATAGCAAATATCAAAAATAAAATAGCAAGTAGGTGATTTTTTGAAAAATAATTTTATTAAGTTTATCTGTATATTTATTGTATTTGCAATATTTATATATGCATTTTCTTCATCATATGTATCTCATAATATAAACAATTTAGCATATGTAGTTGCTATTGGTTTCGATACTGCAGAAGATTCTAGCGATTCTAGTGAGTTAGAAAAAATAAAAGTTACTTTTCAATTTATAAATACATCTGCTTTAAGTGAAAAAGGCTCATCTGATAGTTCAACATCAATTGTAAATAGTGTTGAAAGTAGTTCTATTAGTACAGCTATAAATTTAATGAATAGCTATATTGGTAAAGAACTTAATTTAGCACATTGTAAAGTAATAGTATTTTCTGAAAAATTTGCACAAACTGATATTTCAGATGAAATCTATACTTTAATTAATAATGTTCAGGTTAGACCTACAACAAATATTGTTGTAAGTAAATGTGATGCAAATTATTATATAGAAAATTCAAAACCAAGTTTAGAACAATTAGTAACAAAATATTATGATGTATTTCCTAACTCTAGTAGATATACAGGTTACACAGCAAATGTAACATTGGGAGATTTTTTCAATAGATTAGTTTGTAATTCCGGAAATCCTACAGCAATTTTAGGTGGATATAATTCTGATAAATATAATACATCATCTGAAAGTATAAATGATTCTATTGCTAACGATTCTAGTATTGTTGGAAAAAGAGGTACTGAAAACATAGGTTTAGCATTATTTGATGGTGGAAAATTAGTTGGTGAATTAACTGGTATAGAGACACTTTGGCATTTGATTATACAAAATGAAATAAACACATTTTTAGTATCAATACCTGATCCTAGTGACAATACTAAATATATAGATTTATCTTTAATTGAATATGCTAAATCTAAAATAAATGTGGATGTAAACAATGGATCACCTCATATTTATTTAGATATATCTTTGTCTGGAAGAATATTAAATGTTGATAGTAATTCTGACTATACAAATGATTCTTATTTAAAGGAAATTTCATCATATGCAAATAGTTATATACAATCTAATATTTCTAATTATTTGTATAAAACTTCAAAAGACTATAAATCAGATATAGATGGATTTGGAAAATATGCTTCAAAACATTTTTTAACAACACAGCAATGGACAGACTATGATTGGCTAAATAGTTATCAAAATGCATTTTTTACAGTTAATGTTAAATCTAATATTGAATCAGGACTACTAATTAGTGAAACTTAAAAGGTGGTATTTTTATGAATATAATTTTTATTAATATAATCTTTTTAATTTTTACACTTATTCTATTTTTAAAAATAATAGGTTATGGATTGTATGAAATAAAACAAGAAAAAAATATTTACGGAGGAATTGCATGTATTATTTTTTCTTTATTTAGTATTATTTTTAGTAATATAATGGTTTGGACTCATTAAAATTTTATTTATTATTTTTCTACTAAATATTACAAAAAAACATTTACTTTTTTTTCTAACTAATATAAAATATATTTGATAAAATTTAACAATTAGGAAATACTAATCGAAAAAATAAATTTTGGAGGAATACTAATGAAGAAAAAAAATGAACTAAATTATAGAGATTTAAAAATGACTTGTAATACTAATTTGTTTCATTTTGAAACAACTGAAGAATTAGAGTCAATTAATACTGGTATTGGTCAAGATCGTGGTATTAAAGCTTTAGAATTTGGTATTAATGTAAATGTAAAAGGATATAACCTTTATCTAGAAGGTCCTAGTGGTGTAGGGAAAACAATGTATACTAAAAATTACTTAGATAGAATTTCTACTAAACAAAAAGTTCCTTCTGATTGGTGTTATATATATAATTTTGATAATCCTAATGAACCAATTGCAGTATCACTTCCAGCAGGTCAAGGTAAAGAATTTAAAGATACTATGGATGGATTTATAAAAGAAATTAAAAAAGATATAAAAAATACTTTTAATGCAGAAGATTTTGAAAAAGAAAAATCTCTAATAAAAAAAGAGTTTGAAGAACAACGTGAAATTTTAATGAATAATCTAAATAGCGAAGCTGCAAAATATAATTTTCAAGTTAAATCTGCACAAAATGGTATCTATATGATGCCAGTTATAGATGGTAAAGCAATTGAAGAATCAGAATTTGAAAAATTAGATGATGAAATTAAACAAGAATTTGAACAAAAATCTACTATTGTTCAAGAATTAATTATGAATGCTATCGGTCAAATAAAAGAAATAGAAAGACAATCAGATAAAAGAATTTCAGAATGGCAATCAAATGTTGCTTTACTTACAGTAAATGTTCATATTAATTATATAAAATCTAAATATAAGAGAAATAAAAAAATAAATAAATTCTTAAATGATATAAAACAAGATATATTAAAAAATATATCTGTATTTTTAGAAGATGATAAACCAACTAATCAGACTCAATCTCCAAACCCTACTGCATTAAAACCTGATCCATGTTTAAATTATAGAGTTAATTTATTTATTGATAATAGTAATTTAGAAGGTTCTCCAGTAATAATGGATTCTAATTATTCTTATCACAATATATTTGGTAAACTTGAATATGAAAATTACTATGGTTCTTTAAAAACTGATCATACTATGTTAAAGCCAGGTTTACTACAAAAAGCTAATGGTGGATATCTTATATTCCAAGCAAAAGATTTATTAGCTAATGGAATATGTTATGAAGCATTAAAAAAAGCTTTGAGAATCAAAGAAATAAGTATAGAAAATACTGCTGATCAACGTTCTTCTATGGTTATGGTTTCTTTAAAGCCTGAACCAATTCCATTAGACTTAAAGGTTATTTTAATTGGTAATAGTCAAATTTATCATACACTTTTATCAATGGATTCTGATTTTAGAAAATTATTTAAAATAAAAGTTGAATTTGAAGATGATGCTCCTATTAACGAAGAAAATGTTAACAAACTTGCTAGATTTGTACATGGATTTTGTGAACAAGAAGAATTACCTCACCTTGATAAATATGCAATGGCAAAAATAGTTGAATATTCTTCAAGAATTGCTGGAGATAATGATAAACTTTCAACTAGATTTAATGATTTAGCACAAATTATTGGTGAAGCAGGAACATGGGCTCGTTTAGCTAAATCTAAAATAGTTACTGAAGAATTTATAAGTAAGGCTTTAAAAGAAAGAATTGAAAGAGTTAAAAAATATGATGCAAAGTATCTAGAAATGATTAAAGATAATTCTCTTTTAATAACAACATCTGGATATGAAGTTGGAGAGATAAATGGTCTTACTGTTATGACTATTGGAGATTATACATTTGGAAAACCTGCTAAAATAACAGTAAATACTTATACTGGTAAAGCTGGCATTGTAAATATAGAAAGAGAAGTTGAACTTTCAGGCTCTACTCACTCTAAAGGTGTATTAATCCTTTCTGGATATTTAGGTGAAATGTTTGCACAAGACATGCCTCTTTGTTTAACAGCAAGTATATGTTTTGAACAATTATATAATGGAGTTGATGGAGATAGTGCATCAAGTACAGAATTATATGCTTTACTTTCTAGTCTATCTGGAATTCCTATTAATCAATCAATTGCTGTTACAGGCTCTGTTAATCAAAAAGGTCAAATACAACCAATTGGCGGAGTAAATGAAAAAATAGAAGGATTTTTCCAAATATGTAAAATGCGTGGATTAGATGGAAACCATGGTGTTATGATACCTGTACAAAATGTTAAAAACTTACAACTTTCAGATGAAATCGTTGAAGCAGTTAAAAACAAACAATTCCACATTTATTCTGTTTCTACTATAGAAGAAGGTATAGAAGTTTTAACAGGTGTACCTGCTGGTAAAAAAGATAGAGATGGTCACTTCCCTGCTGGTACAATTAATAATCTGGTTTATGAAAAATTAAAAAAATATGCAAAATTAAGTGAAAAATAAAATTACAAACCTATGCTTATAAAAATGCACTTATATATTTCTATATAAGTGCATTTTTATTATTCTTCATCTTTTTTTGTTTCTTCTTTAACTTCTTCTACTTTTTCTTCTTTAACTGGTTCTGAAGTTTCTTCAGATTCTGTAGTTTCTTCTACAACTTCTTCAGTTTTAGTTTCTTCTTGAACTGGTTGTTCATTAGTTGTAACTTCTTCTGCTACCTCTTCAGCTTTAATTTCCTCTTGAACTGGTGTTTCTTCTATAACTTCTTCAGTAACTACTGGTGTTTCAACTGTTTCTACTACTTCTTCTTGAACTGGTTCTTCTACTAAATCTTCTTTAATAACTATTTCTTTGTCTTCAATTCTTGCTCCTACTTGTTCTTTAGTTTTAGCAGATTTACCAACTCTATCTCTTAAGTAATATAATTTTGCTCTTCTTGCTTTACCTACTCTTACTAATTCAACTTTTTCTACTAATGGTGAATGAACTAAAAATGTTTTTTCTACACCTACACCATAAGAATTTTTTCTTACAGTAAATGTTTCATTTAATCCTCCACCTTGTTTTTTAATTATAATTCCTTCAAATACTTGTATTCTTTCTTTATTTCCTTCTTTAATTCTTACATGAACTTTAACTGTATTTCCAACTTTTAATTCTGGTATTTTGTTTTTTAATTGTTCATGTTCAATAGATTTTATAATATCCATTTAGAATTTACCTCCTTCTTTATTTGAGCGGTGCTTTTAAAGCACTTCATTTTTTATTTTATTTAATATTTCATTATCTTCTTTAGATAATTTTAATTTTTCTAAAAGATCTGGTCTTTTAAGAAAAGTATTTTTTATTGATTGGTACTTTCTCCAATCTTCTATTTTTTTATGATGTCCTGAAATTAATATATCTGGAACTTCTTTTCCTTCAAAAACTTCTGGCCTTGTATATTGTGGATATTCAAGCAGTCCGTTAGAAAAAGATTCTTCTTCTACTGATTCTTTATTTATAATTCCATCTATATATCTACTTACAGAATCTATAAGTACCATTGCTGGAATTTCTCCACCTGTTAATACATAGTTACCAATTGAAATTTCTTCATCTACGATTTTGTCTAATACTCTTTGGTCAATTCCTTCATAATGTCCACATAACAAAATTAAGTGTTTTTCTTTACTTAAATCTTCTACTTTTTCTTGGTCTAATACTTTTCCTTGTGGTGACATATATATAACTTTAGCATTTTTATTATCTTTAATAGAATTAAAGCTATCTAAAACTACATCTGGTCTTATTACCATACCAGCTCCACCACCATATGGAGTATCATCAACTTTTTTGTGTTTATCTTTTGAAAAATCTCTAATATTTATTAAATTAATATTTATTAGTTCTTTCTCTTGTGCTTTTCCCAAAATACTCTGTTTTATTGGTTCGAACATTTCTGGAAAAAGTGTCAAAACATCAAATTTCATTTTTACCTCCACTATATTAGTCCATTTAAAAGGTGCACTATTATTTTTTTATTTTTTATATCAATTTTTTTTATGACATCTTTTATAGCTGGAAGCAATAATTGTTTTCCAAGTTCATCTTTTACTACATATATATCATTACTACCTGTATTAAATATATCATCTAATTTACCAAGCAGTTTACCCTCATCTGTATAAACTTCTAATCCTAATAAATCTACAATAAAATATGTATCTTCATCTAAAGGTTTACTATCTTTTCTATCTATTAATATATAATGGTTTCTTAAATTTTCTGCATCTTCTAATTTATCTATGCCTTTAAATTTAATAAGTACCATATTTTTATGATATTTAACCTCTTGGATTTCTAGTTCTTTTTTTTCAAGTTTATTATTGATATATACTTTTTTTAAATCATCAAATCTTTTTATATCATCTGTATAAGGATATACTTTTACAAAGCCCTTTATTCCAAATGTATTTATGATTTGACCAACTTCTAAAAACTCTTGCATAAACTTTTCTCCAACTATCCTATAAATTCAATTGAAACTCTCTTTTGTTCTTTACTTGCTACAGCTTTTACAACTGTTCTTATAGATTTAGCAAGTCTTCCTTGTTTACCTATTATTTTACCCATATCTTTTTCAGCAACTTTTACTTCAAATACTATAGATTTTTCTCCTTCAAGTTCTTTAATTTCTACTGCATCTTTATCATCTACCAAATTTAATATTATTGCCTCTAAAATTTCTTTCATTGCCATTTCCTCCAATCTATTTTTGCATATGCTGTAATAAAAAACATCTAATCCTTAGTAGATTATTATTTTGCTTTTTCTATTAAATCTTTAACAGTATCTGTTGGCTTTGCACCATTTTTTATCCATTTTTCTACTTTTTCTTTATCTAAAACTATTGTAGATGGATCTGTCATTGGGTCATATGTACCAAGTTGTTCAATTATTTTACCATCTCTTGGAGATCTAGAATCAGCAACTACTATATGATAAAAAGGAGCTTTTTTCTTTCCTTCTCTTTGTAATCTTATTTTTACCATTTATTTCACCTCCCTAAAATGAACTATTTATATTTTTAAAATTAATAACTAAATTTATATTTTAAAATTTTTTAAATCATCTGGATTTATACCTTTCATCATTTTTTTCATAGTTCCTTTATTTTGCATTTGTTTCATCATTTTTTGGGTCATTTCAAATGATTTAATAAATTTATTTATATCTTGCACTGTAGTTCCACTACCTTTAGCAATTCTTTGTCTTCTACTTGCATTTAATAATCTAGTATCTCTTTTTTCAGATTTTGTCATTGAACATATCATTGCTTCAATTTTTTCAAATTCTTTATCATCTACTTTCAAATCTTTTATTTGATTCATACCTGGTATCATTTTAAGTAATGATGAA
Source organism: uncultured Clostridia bacterium (assembly GCA_947627935.1). Taxonomy (GTDB): domain Bacteria; phylum Bacillota; class Clostridia; order TANB77; family CAG-508; genus CAG-269. The sequence continues at coordinate 58,945 of CANQXY010000003.1, forward strand.
AAAGATCCCATTTTCTTTACTTGTCTTAATTGAGCTAAATAATCATCTAAATCCAATTCTTTTTTCTTTAATTGTTTTTCTAATTTTTCTGCTTCTTCTAAATCAAATGCTTCTTCAGCTTTTTCTATAACAGAAAGCATATCTCCCATTCCAAGTATTCTTGATGTCATTCTATCTGGATGAAATACTTCTATATCACTTAATTTTTCTCCTGTTGCCGCAAATTTAATTGGTTTTCCTGTTACTTTTTTTACAGATAAAGCTGCTCCACCACGTGTATCACCATCAAGTTTAGTTAAAACAACTCCATCTATTCCAAGTGCTTCATTAAAACTTTCTGATACATTAACTGCATCTTGACCTGTCATAGAATCAACAACTAATAATATTTCATGTGGTTTTATATTTGATTTTAAATTTTTAAGTTCTTGCATTAATTCTTCATCAATATGTAACCTACCTGCTGTATCTAATATTATTACATCATTCAATTTTGAAATTGCTACATTTACTGCTTGTTTTGCAATATGTACAACATCTTTTGATTGTTCATTAGCAAATACAGGTATATTTAGCTGAGCTCCTACAACTTGTAATTGTTTTATAGCTGCTGGTCTATATACATCACATGCAACTAATAATGGTTTTTTACCTTGTTTTCTAATTAAGTTAGCCAATTTCCCAGCTGTAGTAGTTTTACCTGAACCTTGAAGTCCTACAAGCATTATTATTGTTGGAGGATTTGGTGTAAAATTAATTTTACTTTCAGTACCTCCTAATAATTCTATCATTTCATCTTTAACAATTTTAACAACTTGTTGCCCTGGTGTTAAAGATTTAAGAACTTCTTCTCCTAAAGCTTTTTCTTGTATGCTTAATATAAATTCTTTTACTATTTTATAATTTACATCCGCTTCTAAAAGTGCAAGTTTTACTTCTCTTAACATTTCCTTTAAGTCAGATTCTGTAATTCTTGACTTTCCTCTAATCTTTCTAGTTATTTCTTGTAATCTAGAAGATAATCCTTCAAAAGCCATAAGTTTTCTCCTTTTTTAAACTAAACAATTTAATTCTTTTCTTATACTGTCTAATATGTGTTCTATTTTTTTATCTGATGAGTTTTGTTGTATTTTTGTAAGTTCTTTTAAAACTGATTGTATCTTTTGTTCTTGTGTTAATGTCTTTTTCATAAATAGTAACTTTTCTTCATATTCGAAAAGTTTTTTCTCTCCCTTCTTTATTATGTCTCTAACAGCTTGTCTTGTAATATTATTATTTTCTGCGATTTCTGATAGAGAATAATCATTATTATAGTAGTCATTTAAAAACTCAAATTGTTTTTTAGTTAAAAGTTTTCCATAAAAACCGCATAACATACTTATTTCAATTTTCTTTTCCATTTCTACTACCTCTTTAATTTGTAATGCTAATATACTTTACACCATTTTTTTAAATTTGTCAATACTTTTAAGGAAAAAACACATAAAAAGATTGTGCATTTTAAAACGCACAACCTATATTTTATTTTCTTAACTTAGCATTACATTTTTTTGTAACTAAATCCATTATTTTATCCATAGCTGCATTTACTTCTTCATCTGTTAATGTTCTCTTGCTATCTTCAAAATTTAAAGAATATGCAATTGATTTTTTATCATTATCTACATTTTCTCCAGTATAAACATCAAATACTTCTATTTCAGTAAGTAAAGATCCACCTCCAGATTTTATTACTTTTTCTATTTGTTTTGACTCTAAATTTTTATCTACTATAAATGCAATATCTTTTTTTATTCCTGGAAATTTTGATATTTCTTTGAATTTCATTTTTCCAACTTTCTTTTCAAATAATTGGTCAAGATTTATTTCTAATACAAATACATCATCTTTTGTAACTTGAGGATGTAATTTGCCAATCATTCCAACAATTGAGCCATTTACATTTATATATGCTGTTTGACCTGGATGCATTTGGTTTGGAATATTTTCTTTTCTTTCAAAAGAATATCTTCCCTCATATCCTAAATAATTTAATACTTCTTCTGCTATTCCTTTAATTATATAAAAATCAACATCTTTTTCATTATTTAATCCTAAATAATATTTTCCTGTAGCTAATACACATAATTTTGTATTTTCTCCATATTCATCTTGTTTTTTATAAAATCCTTTCCCTATTTCAAAAATTGATATATCTTTTTGATTTCTTGCTTTATTATATTCATATATTTTATATAAAGATGGTATAATACTATATCTTAAAGTATTTCTATCTTCAGTTATAGGATCTAATAATTTTAATTCTTCAAATTCATCAGTAGTATATTTTTTTACTTCTTTATCATTAATTAATATATATGATAAAGTTTCATTTAACCCTAATGCTACCATTTTATTTCTTAATTCACGCATTTTTTTATTATAACTACCTTGTTTCATATCTACTATTGGAAGTTTGCCTTCTATATTATCTACTCCATATATACGACTTACTTCTTCAATTAAATCTTCTTTAATTGATATATCTAATCTTCTACTTGGTACATTTACTATTACTGATTTATCATTTTCTTTATATGTGAATCCTAATTTTCTAAATACATCTAATACATCATCTTTTGGTATATTTGTTCCTAAAACGTTATTTATATTTTTGTACTCTATTTCTATTTGTTTATCATTATTTTCTACTCTATCATATACTACTTTACCTGTAACAATTTTTGCATCTGCATATTTTTGTAAAAGAGTACAAGCTCTTTCAATTGCCATATATGTTCTTTTTGCATCTAATCCTTTTTCAAAACGATTACTTGCTTCACTTCTAACAACTTTTTTAGATGTTTTTCTTACTTTTACTGAATCAAATATTGCTGATTCTATTATTATATTTTTAGTAGTATCTTCTACTTCTGTTGTCAATCCACCCATAACACCTGCTAAGCCTATAGATTCTTTATCTGTTGCAATAACTATATCTTCTGTATCTAATGTCCTTTCGATATTATCTAATGTTGTTAATTTTTCTCCTTTATTTGCCATTCTAACTACTATTTTATTACCTAATCTATCAGCATCATAAAAATGCAATGGTTGGCCTACTTCTAGCATTACATAGTTGCTTATATCTACAACATTATTTATTGGTCTTATTCCAGATGCAATTAATCTATTTTTTATAAATTTAGGACTTTCTTTTATAGTCACATTTTCTACTTTTTTAGCTATAAATAATTTACAATTATCTGTTTTTATATCTACTTCAAATTTATTATTTATATCTTCTCCATTTTCTTCATAGCCTATTTCTAATTGTCTTGGCACTTTATCATAAATTGCACCAACTTCTTGTGCCATACCTAATATACTTAATAAATCTCCTCTGTTTGCTGTTAATTCAAAATCTATGACTTCATCATCTAATCCTAAATATTTTATTGGATCTTCTCCAATTACAGCATCTTCTCCGAGTTCTGCTATTCCATCTTTATCTTCTTTAGTTAAAAATTTATTTTCAAGTCCAAGTTCTGCTATAGAACATAACATTCCATTAGATTCTTGACCTCTTATCATTCCTTTCTTTATTGTTCCTCCTGGAAGTTCTGCTCCGACTTTAGCTACTATTACTTTTAAGCCTTCTCCTGCATTTGGAGCACCACAAACAATATTTAAAGTTTCTGTGCCAATATCTACTTTGCATAAATGTAAATGATCTGAATCAGGATGATCTTTGCACTCAATTATTTTTCCAATAGTTAAATTAGTAGCATTAATTAACTTTTCTGCTGAATCATACTCATTTCCAACTCTTGTCATGTCCTCAGCTAATGTATTTAAATCTACATCAACATCTATATAATCTTTTAGAAAATTTAAACTTAATTTCATTACTCTTCATCCTTTCTATCAAATTGTTTTAAAAATCTAATATCATTTGCATACAAATATCTCATATCTGGTATTCCATATTTGAACATTGCAAGTCTATCTAACCCTGTACCAAATGCAAATCCACCATATTCTTTTGGATCATATCCATTCATTTCTAAAACATTTGGATGTACAATTCCTGCCCCTAATACTTCTATCCATCCTGTTTGTTTACAAAGGCTACAGCCTTTTCCTTCACATTTAAAACAACTTACATCGACTTCATATGAAGGTTCTGTAAATGGAAAGTAACTTGGTCTAAAACGTAAATTGCAGTTTTTTCCAATTAATTTTCTTACGAAAACCTCTAATGTACCTTTCAAATCTGCAAGTGAAACATTTTTATCTTTTTTATCAATTACTAAACCTTCAACTTGACCGAATTGATGTGAATGTGTTGCATCATCTTCTCTTCTATATGTTTTTCCTGCACATATCATTCTTATTGGTTCTTTTCCACCTTTTTCAAGCATAGTTCTTGCTTGAACAGCTGAAGTTTGAGTTCTTAAAAGATATTCACTTGTAATATAAAAACTATCTTGCATATCTCTTGCTGGATGTCCTTTTGGTAAGTTTAATCTTTCAAAACAATATTCATCTGTTTCTAACTCTGGTCCTTCTACAACATCATATCCCATTGATACAAATAAATCTTCTATTTCTTCTATAACTCTATTTACAGGATGTTTACTTCCTCTTTTAACCTTTGTACCTGGAAGTGAGATATCTATTGTTTCTTTTTCTAATTTTTCTTTCATCTCATTAGATTTAAATTCTTCTTCTTTTTCTTCTATTTTGTTTTCTATTTCATCTCTTACCTCATTTACTAATCCACCAACTATTGGTCTTTCTTCTGGAGATAATTCTCCCATTCCTCTTAATACTTGAGTAAGTTCACCTTTTTTCCCTAAATACTTAACTTTTACATCATTTAGTATTTTTAAATCCTTTGCTTCTTTAATTTCTTGTAATGCAATTTCTTTAATTTTGTTTATTTGTTCTTGCATTTTAACTTTCTCCTTTCATCAAAAAATCCATTTCGCCCATATATAGGACGAAATGGATAACATTCGTGGTACCACCTAATTTTATTAATTAAATAATTAACCTTATTTAGTTTTAACGGTTCAACCGCTTCTTCCTACTAGTTTTTCAAAAGAAGACCTAAAAAGTGAAATTTCAAATAAATATATATTATAGGCTTTCAGCTATAACCTATTTCTCTTTTAATATATTTTTGTTTATTTTACTTTGCTTTTTAATTGGTTTTAATTTTTATTATATTATATATATTACCACAAATGTATAAAATGTGCAAGATTATATATTATATTTTTGAATTAATTTATTTTTTATATTACTACTTATATCTATATCTCTACCTGTTTTAGGAAGCTTTGTTGTTTTTTGTTTTGTAACATTTACTTCTTTTTTATTATTCTCAGTAGTATTATTTATTGTTACATTATTTGTTACTTTATTATTTATTACTTCATTATTAGTTGTTTTATTATTTACCGCTTCATTGCTAGTTGTTTTATTATTTACCACTTCATTGTTAGTTGTTTTATTATTTACTATTTCATTTGTTGTATTTTTATTATTTTCTGTTACATTATTTATTGTTGTATTTTCAATAACTGTATTTTTTTCTACTACATTTTCTTGAGGTTTATCCTTTTTTAATGTTATTGATCCTGTAGTAGATATTTTTTCTTTTACTTCTCCACTATAATATAAATTTTGTTTATCAGGTGTAAATTCATAATATGTATTTTGTGTATCATTAGTGTAATAAGTTATTCCTTCTTCTGATCCTGTTGCATCATCTTCTAAATCTACTTGATATGTTAAATTTATTTTATTTTTATCAGCATATTTTGCTAATATTTTTAAAGTAACTTCTTTATTTTTTACATCATAATTTACTTCAATATTTTCATCTGAATAACTATATAAATTTGTATTATTTTTACTTAAAGTTATAGTTTTTTCTTTTTTATCAGCATCTTTTAAACCTTGAGTTTGTAGTTTCATTTCAATACTTTCTTTATCAGTATTTATCTTAAATTTATCTCCTAAAGTATCTATTATACTTAAATATGTTCCTTCTTTTATTGGTCCTAAATATTCATATTCTGTCATTGAATCATTAACAATATTTTTATATATAGACTCAATATTTTTTGTTGTTCCTTCATAGTATTTTTCATTATATTTTAGGTTTGATATACCATATTTAGATTTAAGATTTTTAGCACTAGCAGATGAATTTACTAAATCGTATAATCCATACTCTTTATATCCACTTTTCATATAATTACTTGATTTTGTTAAATTTGTTTGTGTAGGATTTAATGTTGCTGCAGAATATTCATAATTTTGTTCTAATGAATATCCTAATGTATAAAACATACAATTTTTACTATATGAGCTACTTAACTTACTTTTTACATAGTTAGCACTTAATATAGCATTATATCCTGCTAATTGATTTTCAGTATATTCATTACTAAAAGCACTTTTTAAATTGTCTAATTCAGACATTGATTTTAATTCATATTTAAATCCTGTTAAATAATTTCCTGAATATGCATAGTTTGTTGCTTCTCCATCACTCATTAATATTATTACAGGTGTTGCTGTACTTTTATTTTTTGCTTCTTCTAACACTTCATATGCTTTTATTATACCTGCTTGTGTATTTGTGTTACCTGCATAAAATTTTTTACCTGTTGATGAATATAACCATCTATATGTATTTCTACTATTATAGTCTTTACCATCTCCTAAGCCATAATTATCTACATATCCTATATATGCACTTGATCCATAATGTTTTAAATCTAATAATGTGTCTGCTGAAACTGTATTTGAACTAATATAGTCATCTTTATTATTTTCTGATGAATAATCTAAGTGTGATCCTGAACTATATGCTACAACTGACAATTGGACATTTGTACTATTTGCTAAATCCTTAATTACTGAATTTATTGCAGATACACAAGCTTTTACTCTTCCAGTATCTCCATACATAGAACCACTATTATCTATTACAAATACAATGTTATATTCATTTTGACTTATCTTTTCTTTTTGAAATCCTAATGCTTGTGATTTTAAGGAAATGTCAAATGTCTTATCATTATTGTATTTTACTGATTTTATTACATCTACTTCTCCTTCTTTTAATGTGTCTTTTAATTCAACTGTATCTTCAGTATAATTTGTTACATAACTTCCATCTTTTGTTGTTTCATTATTTGTCGCGATTGAAATTTGACCGCAGAATATTATTAGTGTTAAAAATACAATTAACACCTTTTTTAAAGTTTTCTTTTTCATATCTACCTTCCTTATTAATTTAATTTTAATTGATTATTTTAAGATTTAAATTTTAGAATTAATTAATTTGAATAAAAATTTTATCTAGAAAGTTATTAAATATGTACATATTATATATACCTAATATATTGTTGTCAATAAAAAGTAATTTACAAATTTCGACAAAAGATCATGTAACAATAGTTACATGATCTTTAATTTTAAAATTCATCTGGATTTATTCCTACTTTTCTAAAACCTTCATTTATTTTTTCCATATTTCTATATATTCCTTCTTTTAGTTCAAATCGATAATTTTCTTTTTCTATATTAAGTTCTTCATCTTCTAATTCTTTATCAATATTATATGGAACTCTTATAAATTTAAAAGATATATCATTTGAATATTCTTTTTTTCCATATTCTCCTTCTATAATTAAATAAGTAGCTCTTGTTGTCTCCATTGAATTACTATCTTTTTTAGGATTTCTAATAGGTTCAAAAGAATTACCAACACTACCTACATTTATTAATGTTTTATTATATAAAGTATCTAAATATGGATGATGAATATGTCCATATATTACCACATCTGCTATATTTTGTGACATTGTATTTTCTGATGGATAGAACATTTCTAATTTATCTTGTATATTACTTATGTTTAAAATAGCTATATTATCTACTTTTGGTGTTGCATGAAATATTCTTACTAAACTTCCACTCATATAAAATTCATATGAAAATGGTAGTTTCAATAAATAATTTCTATCTTCTTCTGATATTGTTTCTTTCATCCATTTTATTCTTTTTTGTTCATAGTCTTTAAACTTATCTATATCTAAATGTTCTTGTGAAAAATGTCTATCACAATTTCCTCTTAAGACAACATCACAATTTTTTCTAATTAAGTCAATACATTCTTTACTATGTACCCCTTTCATTATAATATCTCCTAAGCAAAATATTTTATCTACTTTTCTATTTTTTATATCTTTTAATGTTTCTTTTAGTGCTTCTAAATTACCATGTACATCTGATATTATAGCTATTTTCATATTTTTACCTCATTTTAAATTTTTATTACTTTATAATTTATATATCACAATCAATTTTAATTTTCAACAATATAATAAAATATTATTTATTTTAATCATAATAAAAACACCAGTATAAACTGATGCATAATTTATATTATTGTATATTTATATATTTAGCTTCAACATATGGAATAGTCACTTGTAATCCTAATTGAGAAATATAACTTTTTTGTCCATTACATTCTCCATATATAGTTATGATATCTCTTTCTGATATCTTACTTTCATTATCATCTGTATGTTTGTAATTCACATAAATAGCATCTTCCCAAAATCCATACTCTCCCTTAGTAACATTAACTATTAATGCTATCTTATTGAAAAATTTTTCTTGAACTTGGATTACTTGTCCAGAAAGTTTAATTCTTTTTCCAATATAAGAATTTGGATTTCTAGCTATATCTTTATATTTATATGTTTCACATTTTGATATATATTCTTCTTTTGTTTCTTCAGGCTTTACAGGTTCTTTTGTTTGTGTATTTTCCTGTTTTATATTAGTGCTTGTTGATACAGTATTGTTTGTATCACTATCACTAAATGAATCAAATATAATACATATTATACAAATACTAATCAAAATTGAAACCCAAAACCACCATTGTTCTGTTACAGGTTTTTTCTTATTTGTTTTTTCTACTTCACTCATAATAATCCTCCTTTTATTTTATATAAAAGAGTATATTATAAAAAGTGATAATAAAACAATATTTCATACTGTTTTTAATAACTTTATTATTCAATGTTTAACATAATATTTTTTATATTAATTTAACAAAAAAATAACAGATAATTTCTTATCTATTATTTTTGGACTCGTTTAAGAGAGACGTATGCAAAAAATCTATCTTAAAAAGTTACTTATTTCCGTTTCAAATGTAGTAATAGCAATGTCTTTCAAAAATCGTATATACAAGTGTGAGATTTTTGCTATTAACTATGTTTTTAATTTAACATAAAATTTTAGATTGGCAACATATTTAAAAAAGTTTTTCTAAATACTTATCTAATATATTTTATATTGTTAAAAATATCTAATGGATATATCTTTCCATCTTCAAAATCTTTTAAAATTTGAATGTTTGTATCATATACCCTTAGTTCTTGTTCTGTCATATTTTTTACGTCTTTTATATCTAACCATTGTACATCTAATATTTCTTCTGTATCAAATTTAATACTTTCTTCTACTATATCTGCTGTAAATTTTACTATTATACTGGTTTCCCCATTTTCAAAATCGATACAACTTATAGGTAATACTCCTGTAAGTTTTACCTTGCAACCAGTTTCTTCATATGTTTCTCTTATTGCTGCTTCTGTAATTAGTTCATGTTCATCTACATGTCCTGCTGGAAAATTCCATTG
>CANQXY010000004.1 GCA_947627935.1 uncultured Clostridia bacterium
GTTGGCTTGAACACTAACATTATATCACTAAGTTTGATATCTTTTTCTATAAGTTTTTAAAACAACACTCGCGTAGCAAGCGGTTTTTTGTCTCGCTCCTGGCTCGACACGCTAAAGCGAATAAAATAAGTTCTAACTATATTAATTAGAACTTATTATTTATAAATTTTACAGTGCTCAGTGCTACTTATTTATATAAAGTGCAGAACGAGATCCAAGGTCGCTATGGCTAAGGTACGGATAGTAGATGTTGCAATTGCTAACCGGAAGGAGAGAACCGGAACCGCTGTAACTACCCCCACGATAAACACGACGATTGGTATCGTTAGCCTCAATTGTCCATTCATGTACATTTCCTGCCATATCCCAAATTTTATTTACTTGATTTTCATCGTTTCCTATTGGGGTTCCTGTTGGTTTCTTAGAATATTCTGAATTATCTTCATACCATCCTTTTCCTGTACTATTTGTTACATAACCTTTTATTTTTTCATCTTCACTTCTTAAAAACCAATTTAATGTTGCATCCCATTGACATCCCCATATCATACTACTTGTTACACTTGTTATTTTGTCTGTTTCATTTTTATATGGTATATTTTCACTATTTTTATATATTGTATACCAATTTATATTTGTTATTGTTTCTTTTCCTTTTTGTACTTTTGGTTTTTCTGTTCCTAAATCTGATGTTTCATATCTTCCTATATAAAAACCTTTATATTGTTCTACGCTTTCTTTCATTTTTTTAAAATTACTTCTTAATTCATCTTCCCAATTCTCTATTATTATATCATTTTCTTCTTTTGCACTTGATCCTTCCTTAGCTGTTGTACTTACTTTTACTATGTTTTTTAACAGGTCTATTCCTCTCTCTTGTTCAGTACTTTTGTCTCCATAAGTTGCATCTGTTAATATGTCTGGCTCACGATAACCATCAGTTGTTATAGGTCTTTCTGTTGAGGTTACATCTGCCCCTGTTCCACTAAAAGTATATAACTTTCCTGCATTATCTGTACACATTTCATTTATATATGGTACTGGCACCCATACAAACTGATTTCCTACTCCATCTTGTATTACTACCCCTGTTTCTATACTCTCTCCTTCTACTACTGTAAAGTCTTGTGGTACCCACATTGTGTCTTTTCCATCTGTTATTTCTTTATTTCCATCTTTTGCAAAATCTTTAGTCGTTTTTGCCTCATCTAATGTTGGTAATCCAGTCTCTGGAGTTGAAATTATACCACTATATATTTCTGATACTTTTACTTCTATGTCTTTTCCGTATTCATCCCTTGATTTTAAACTATAATTTTCGTCTTTTAATTTGTTTTCTAAGTCTTCTGGTACATCTTTAAAGTATTTGTCTAATACTTCTCTTAATTGTTCTGCTGTTACATTTCCACTTTTATTTTCTGTTTGATATCCTAAGATATCTGTTCTTGCCATTTCTTTTAAACTTTCTTTTTCTGTTTTTTCTCTTGCTGTTACTGCCCTATTTAATATTCCATTTTCTCCTGTTAACATTGATATACTTATTCCTGCTAAAATTAAAAGAACTATTATTGTTATTACTAATGCTATTAATGTTATTCCTTTCTCTAATTTTGTTTTGTTCATTTTTTATTCCTCCTATTATTATTTTTTACTTATTTTTAAAATTAATACCAAACAAGCACAAAAAGACAGCAATATTAGCCTATACAAATAGGCATAATACTACTGTCTTTATTTATTTTTAATTCTTTATTTTCTAAATTATCTGTGTGTGTGTGTGTGTGTGTGTGTGTGTGTGTGTGTACAGCTACAAGGCTTACATGTCTCATTGTTTTTATTTTCTCCTCTTTGGTTTATTTTTCTTTTTTAGTATATATTAAACTTTTTATTTTTGCAATAGCTGTAACATAAATGTAATATTTATACATATTTTTCTATATTAATTATATATCTTCCACTTCTAGTATTGCCAACAAATTCTTTTATTTCAAATCTTCCTTTTCCTCTTATTGTTATAATATCATTTTGTTTTATTTGCTTTGTCTTTTTAGTTTCATTTTGTCCATTTATAAAAACTCTTTCTGTATTTAATATTTGTTCAGCTTTGTTTCTTGAACATTTAGCTAATTCTGAAACTATATTATCTAATCTTAAAGAAGATACTATTATTTTAATTTCTTCTTTTCTTACTTCTACTTTCCTTAAATTATTAATTACTTCTAGAGTAATATTAGACATAGAAAATCTAGTAAGTGATCCTATATTTTGTAATAAAAATTCTGAAATTTCTTCCATTACTATAATATCTGCTCCATTTTTGTCTACTAATATATCTCCTACTTTTTCTCTTTTTAATCCTAATTTAATTATTCCCCCTAAATAGTCTCTATGAGTATATTTCCCAACTAAATCATCTGGAAGTTTAATTCTTATAACTTTTAATATATTTGATATATTTTTATTTATCATATTATAATCATATTTTTCAGGATATATTAAAAGTATTTTCCTTTCTGAATTTTCATAACCACCAGTTAAAATATAATTTTTAATATCTAATTTTTTTAAAAAACTTTCTACTAAATTTACTTGATACATATCTAAAAAATCAGTGTTTTGTATCCTATTTTTTGTTTGAGAAAAATTTATTTTATCCAAAACTTGAGCTAATAATATTTTGTCTTCTGGTTTTTTATATTCATTTAAAATTTCCTGTTTTGTCATACTAATTCCTTTCATTAAAAAAATTATCTATTATGCATCTATAGATACTTTGTGTATCTAATCCATATTTTTCTTCTATTTGCTCAACTGTTCCTTGTTTTATAAATTCATTTGGATATCCAAATGTTTTTAGGTTTACATCTTTTACATTATTATCTATTATTAACTCTTTTATTATTGAAGAAAGTCCTCCTAATTTAATGTTATCTTCAATTGTTATAACTTTTTTAGTTTTATTTATAGAATTAAGTATCGTTTCCTTATCTATTGGTTTTAAAAATCTAACATTTATTATTTCTGAATCTATATTATTTTCTTTTAATTTATTTGATATATCTATTGCTTTATCTACCATTTTTCCTATCGCTATTATAGAAATATCTTTACCCTCTTTTATTATTTCTGATTTTTCTAATATTATATCTTCACATTTATCAAATTTATTTTTTCCTTCTCCTCCTCTTGGATATCTAATTACAACAGGCTTACCTAAATTTACTCCAAATTCAAGCATTTTTTCTAATTCCTTAAAATCTTTTGGAGCCATTATAGTTAGATTAGGTATTATGTTAAAAAATGATAAATCTAAAATTCCTTGATGTGTATCCCCATCAGCACCTACTATTCCTGCTCTATCTACACACATAACAATAGGTAAATTCTGTATACATATATCATGTATAACTTGATCATATGCTCTTTGATAGAAAGATGAATAAATAGGTACTACTGGTATCATACCATTTTTTGCTAACCCTGCTGCAAAACCAATTGCGTGTTGTTCTGCAATTCCTACATCGAAAAATCTATTTGGAAAACTTTTTTGAAATTTTGTAAGTCCTGTTCCGTCTTTCATAGATGCTGTTATTGCTACTATTTTTTCATTTTCAGTTGCTAGTTTTACTAATTTTTCTCCAAAAACTTTTGAATAATCTGCTTGTTTTTCTTTTAATGCTTTACCAGTATTTATATCAAAACTTCCGATTGCATGAAACCTATCAGGATTTTCTTCTGCTATTTTATATCCTTTACCTTTTTTAGTAAGTACATGTATTAAAACTGGTCCATCTAATTGTTTACTTATATTTAATAAACTTTCCAATTTTTCTATATCATGTCCATCTACTGGTCCTAAATATCTAAAACCAATATCTTCAAAATACATTTTTGGTATTATAAATTGTTTTATACTTCTTTTGGCCTTTTGCACTAATTTAACAATTGGTCCACCTACAACTGGCACTTTTTTTAATATATTTTTTATAGAAACATTTGATTTAGTATAAAGCTTTTTTGTTCTTAATCTACTTAAAAGCATATTTACTCCACCAACATTTTTAGATATACTCATCTCATTATCATTTAGTATAACAGTTAATTTAGTATTACTACTTCCTGCATCATTTAATGCTTCTAGTGCCATTCCTCCTGTTAAAGCTCCATCACCAATTACACAAACTATAAAATTATTCTCATTTTTTATATCTCTTGCTTTTGCCATTCCTAAAGCTACTGATATTGATGTACTACTATGTCCTGTGTTAAAACAATCTAACTCAGACTCTTCTACTTTAGGAAACCCTGCAATTCCATTTAATTGTCTTAAAGTTTTTAACTTATCTTTCCTACCTGTTATTATTTTATGTGCATATGTCTGATGTCCAACATCCCATATTATTTTATCTTCTGGAACATTAAATACACTATGCAAACAAATTGTAAGTTCAACAACTCCTAAATTTGATGCTAAATGTCCACCATTTTTTGATACTATATCTAATATATATTCTCTTATCTCTTGTGCTAATATTTTTTTATCATCTATATTTAATTTTTTTAAATCATCTATAGAATTTACTTTTTCTAACATTTTTCTCACCTTAATTATATAAACATTAGCATTAATAAACTTGCTATTGGAACAGTTATATTATCTGTTCCTTTTATAGAAACTGCTTCTATAATAGTTATTATCAGTGCAATTATTATAGCTTTTATGCACCAATACATGCTATTTATACATATCAAATATATTGCTACTATAATAAATGAAATTATAAGCATTGTAATGCATCCTGCAACTGATTTTTGTGTATCACCTATTTTAAATTTCTTACTTTTAATTAATTTTCCAAATATTGCAGCAAAACCATCTCCATATGCCATTATAAATATAGATACTAATCCTAATATTGGATTATTTAATATTCCAAATGTTACTATTGATATGATAAGTAATGATAATGCATAATAGACTGTTCCTAACCCTTCATTACTTCCTTCATCTCTTTCCATTACTTTAATAATATCTTTTTTATATGACAAATAGTTTATAATTACAAATGTAGCAGGAACAAATGCTACAAAATACATATTATCAAAAAAATACATTGCAATTAACCACCAATTACCAAGTGCAATGTGTATAAATTTTCTACTTGCTTCTTTTCCTATTTTTTCAAACAACTTTGCTCCAAGTATTACTAAAAATATAAATAAATATGAAATTATTACTCCAATTATGTTTTGCATTTCTTACCTCTCTTTCATGCTTATATATAATAACATATATTTTTTATTTTTTCTACAAAATTTCACCATTTTCATAAATTACAAAAAATAACAGTTTGTTATAAATATAATAACAAACTGTTTAATAAATTTATATATTTAAAGAAATATTATTTTCAATATTTAATAATCTATTATATTTAGCAACTCTATCTGTTCTACATGGTGCTCCTGTTTTTATCTGACCTGAATTTATTGCAACTGCTAAATCTGCAATTGTTGTATCTTCTGTTTCACCAGATCTATGTGAAATTATTGTTTTATATCCATATTTTTTAGCCAAACTTATTGTTTCTAATGTTTCTGTTAAAGTTCCTATTTGATTTGGTTTTATTAAAATTGCATTTGCAATTTTTTTAGTTATTCCTTTTTTTAATCTTTCTATATTAGTTACAAACAAATCATCTCCAACTAATTGAACTTTATCTCCTATTCTATTAGTTAATATTTCCCAAGATTCCCAATCTTCTTCTGCTAATCCATCTTCTACTGAAATAATTGGATATTTTTGAGTTAAATATACAATATATTCAATCATTTCTTCTTTAGTTTTAAATTGTTCTGTTTTCCAAAAATAATATCCTGTTTTTCCTATTTTTTTAGCTTCATCATACATTTCTGTACTTGCAATATCTAAACTTAATGCTATATCTTTTCCAGGTTCATATCCTGCTTTTTCTATAGCTTTTATTATATATTTTAACGCTTCTTCTTCATTTTCTAAATTTGGTGCAAAACCTCCTTCATCTCCTACTGCTACTGAATATCCATCTTCTTTTAATACTTTTTTTAATGAATGATATACCTCTACTCCTCTTTTTAATCTTTCTTTAAATGATATATTTCCAATTGGCATAATCATAAATTCTTGAATATTTATATTATTATCAGAATGTTTTCCTCCATTTAATATGTTCATCATTGGAATTGGAAGTTCTAATCCATTTATTCCACCTATATATTCATATAATTCTAATCCTAATGATTTAGCAGCAGCTTTTGCAACTGCTAAAGATACCCCTAAAATTGCATTTGCTCCTAAATTAGATTTATTAGGTGTATCATCTAATTTTAGTAATTCTCTATCTATATTTCTTTGATCATAAATATTAAAACCTTCTAATCTTTTTGATATTTTTTTATTTACGTTATCTACTGCCTTTAATACTCCTTTTCCTAAATATCTTTTTTCATCTTTATCTCTAAGTTCAACAGCTTCAAAACTTCCTGTTGACGCTCCAGATGGAACTAATGCTTTTCCATAATCTCCATTTTCTGTTATAACTTCTACTTGAACAGTAGGATTTCCTCTAGAATCTAATACTTCCATAGCTTCTATTTCTTTTATTAATAACTCTTTTTTCATAATAAACCTCCTATAGTTATTTTTGACATATTTTACATATTTATACTTTAATAATAACTAAAAAAGTTCATACACTTAAGTATGAACTTTTATGCAGTTTTTTTATTTCTTAGTTCTAGAGCATATTTAATTGTAGTATCATTTACTTCTCCCGATGATATCCTAGCAATTTCATTAATCACTTCATTTTCATTTAATAACTTAATCATCGTTTTTGTTCTTTCGTTTTCTATTTCTTTACTTATATAATAATTATAATCTGCAAAAGCTGCAATTATTGGTAAATGTGAAATACATAAAACTTGATGATTATTAGAAATTATTTTTAATTTATCTGCTACACTACTTGCTGCTTTTCCACTAATTCCTGTATCTATTTCATCAAATATAAGTATTGGAGTATTATCTGTTTCAGATAATACTTTTTTTATTGCAAGCATTATTCTTGACATTTCTCCACCTGATGCAATCTTATTTAATTCTTTTTCTTCTTCACCTAAATTTGTCAATATATAAAATTCAACTTTATCTTTACCATTTTCATAAAATTCATCTTGCTTATAATCTACTTTTACATCAATTTTAGCATTTTTCATTTCCAAATCTTTAAGTTCTTTATTTACACTTTCACTTAATTTTTTAGCATAATTATTTCTTATCAAATTCATATTTTTTGATATTAAATTTAACTCTTTTACTAAAACATCTAATTCGTTTTTTAATTTATTATTATTTTCTTCTAAATTTTCAATATATTCTATTTCTTTTTCTATTTCTTCTTTATATTTTAAAATTTCTTCTATATTATTTCCATATTTTCTTTTTAGTGAAAATATTAAATCTAATCTTTCTTCTATTTTTTCTTGTTCTTCTTGATTAAAATATGTATCATCATTATAATCACTTATATCCCTTGATATCTCTTGTAATTCATAATATATATTTTTTAAACTACTTGTAACTTTTTCATATTTTTCATCAATTGTTTCAATTTTCTCTAATGCTCTTATTGCTTCGCTTAAACAATCTATGCTATTGTCACTAATTAATGTATTTGCTTTATTTAAGTTCTCATATATTTTCTCAGAATTTAAAAATATTCTTCTTTTTTCCTCTAATTTACTTTCTTCATCTGGTTCCAATTTTGAAACTTCTATTTCATTTAGTTGATATTTTAATAAATCTAATTTTCTTTGTTTTTCTTTTTCATCCCCATAATTTTCTTTTAATTGTTTTTTTATCTCATTAAATCTATTAAATTTTAATTTATATTCATCTAATAATTGTTTTAATTCTAATCCTATAAAATTATCTAAATATCTTAAATGTGTTTTTGATTCTAGTAAATCTTGATTTTCATTTTGTCCATGTATTTCTATAAAGTTAGACATAAATTGTTTTAATTCATTTACAGTAACTAATCTTCCATTTATTTTACATGAATTTCTTCCATTATCATAAATCTCTCTTGATACTATAATGTTACCATCTACTGAATATGGACTTTTAGGATTATACATACATAATTCTACAAATGAATAATTTTCTCCTTTTCTTATCATATCTTTAGAAAATCTTCCACCTGATATTATTTCTAAAGAATCTATTATTAATGTTTTCCCTGCTCCTGTTTCCCCTGTAAGCACATTAAATCCTTTATTTAATTCTATACTTAAATCATCTATTATTCCTATGTTTTTTATATGTAAATTTGTTATCATATTACATCCTCCAATAAAGAAAATATGTTCGCAATTATTGTATTTGACTTTTTAAAATTTGTCAATACTTTTTGCGAACATTTTTTCTATTTTTGAATAATTTTTTCTTTTAAATCTAAAATTGCCATTTTTCTATGACTAACTTTATTCTTTTCTTGTGAGGATAATTCTGCATAAGTTCTTTCATTTGGAAGTTCAAATATCTCGTCAAATCCAAAACCATTATCTCCTCTTTTCTTTAAAGCTATCTTTCCTTCTACTACTCCCCTTCCAACAATAAAATCTACACCATCATAATATGCAACTACACATTCCACTCTTGCCTTTCTTTTATCATCTTTTAAATTTTTCATTTTTTCTAAAATATAATCATTTCTATCATCTTTACTTGAATTTTCTCCTAAAAATCTATCCGTATATATACCAGGCCATCCATTAAAGTAATCTATACATAATCCACTATCATCTGCTATACAATTAATTTTAGTTACATCATATATTTCTTTTGCTTTCTTTTTAGCATTTTCCTCAAAACTATTACCATCTTCTATAACTTGAATATTACATTGTACATCTTTTAATGATAAAATTTCATATTCTGAAAGCATATTTTTTAATTCTTCTAATTTTCCTTTATTATTTGTTGCAATTAATAATTTTTTCATATTTAATACTCTCCATTTTTTTCTTATTATACTATAAATATTATTTAATAATATAAATCTTACAAATTTTATTTAATAATTATATTAACTAAAATTGGAAAACTCACTATTAATAGTGAGCTTTCCATCAGATATTAATCTTGATTTTTTAGGTTAATTACTGCACATTTACAATTTTAATATCAAGCTTTTCTGCAATTTTTTTTACTTCTAAATCATTTTCACTTAATTTATCATAGTTAGCATACCATGATATTCGAGTTGGTAAATCCCAATATTGCCAGTTTTCAACATCATATCCTGCTTTTTTAAGCATTTTAGCTGTTGATTTTGAAATATCCTTTTCGTAATAAATTGAACTCAATCCTTTTTTTATTGCCTTTTCAATAGCGCAATTAATTTGTGGAATTTCTTTTTTTAGCTTCTCTTTTATTGTTTTCCGTGCAGCTTTCTTACATGAAATAATTTTTTCCATAATGTTAACCCTCCTAATATTATTATATTTATATTATATCATATTTTACATAAAAACTCAAATTTACATAGTATTTGTAAAAACTATATAAAAACAAAATAAGTCACTAATATAAATATAAAACTTTTAGAGACTTATTTTTATTTTATTATATGTCACCATAATTTTTTTCATCTTGATAACATTAATTAGAATATATAAAATGTGATTTGAAAAATTATGTAAAATATGATATACTCAATATTGAATATGAGGATTTCCTTATATTTGTAGGTACTATTTACTATAACCTATTTAAGGAGGACGTATAATGAAAAAAGAAGTAATTCTTGTACCGATGGACAAATGCCCACTGGATGTACTGGCAGAAATGGGGGATCGGATAAAAGATTCTTGGATTTTCTTACATTCAAATGCTGTAGAGTACTTACATTATAGTGATGGTGTATCCAGCCAAGAAGGGAAAAAACCGGGAACATTGGTTTTAACATGGGAAGCAACAGAATACTATCCTGAAACGAGAGTTGTAATTGATGTCTGCAGCTTGAATGCAGATTGGAAACCTATCATCTCTATTTCAGCTTGTGACATTGCATTTACCATTATGACGTGTGATCCCGAAGACATCTACTTCTTAAAAATGGCGGAATAATTTGTCCAATTTTAAAATCGAACCAGAGTAGACTGTTTTTATAACATCTGACTCTGGTTCCTTTTTTATTTATATTTTATTGATAACTTCTACTATTTAACACATACTAAAATAAAAAAATACAATAATTTTAAACAGTATATATTACAAATAGATGACACATCTTTCGATATGTCATCTATTTTCTTAGGGCTAATTAGTCGATAGAAGTAATAAGAATAATTTTCTTTCCGTGTTCATCCTTTTCGCTACCTTCTTTAGCAACCAGCTTCCCGTAATTTCTGAAACTTCTCTGTTCATATTCAGTTGTGATAACACAGCTTCCAATTCCAGAGTAAATACTCAATGTATCGAATATCATTTCAGTATATTCCCGAGATTCTCCAGGATTAAGATTGTCACCTAAGATTTCAAGTGTGACGGCTGTTTTGTTTGTTATTGTCATAGCAGCACCTCCTAATAATTTATAATTATATTATAATGCATTTGACATAAAATTGCAAATCACATAAATATAACTTAATTATTTTTTATATTTCAAATTATTGTATAATATTTTACAACATCAAACATTTAAAGATTTTATTTAATTTTACAAAAAATCAATCAATTTATATATAGATTACCAGATTATTTAATAAAAATTAAGTAATTTACAAAAATAACTAACAAAACAAAGGAGCCAGCCAAAGCTGACTCCTTTTGCCCCAAAACATGAAATTCTTGTCAAGGGAACGGCTACTTGGTAATGGAATCCCAACGTGCTTTCAGAACAGAATCCTGAATCTGCTCACAGTTCGAGAACGGAACAAACAGACCAGCTTTGGTGTATCCAGCAGCACGCAACTCGCTCAGAATACCATACCCCTTTGTCACATAGGTTTTTCCATTGCGATACACAAATACCACTTTTCCATTATTGGTGCAGAAGTGCCCAATGTTGTCAACAGCGGTACAGTCAAAGCAAGTGGAATTGATGATAGGATAATAGCAATCTTCGAAATCGAAGTGCTTTACCTTGACACCAGTAGAAGGCATCTCAAAACAATTCCGAAGTGTTTCGTCGCTGATAGTGCCAATGTGATGTTCATCACAGTAAGATACACAATCCTCAACGAAATCCTCTGCATATGACTGGCGAGCCTTTTCGAGGAGAAAGTTCCACTTAAACTGTTCAGACTTGGGATAATCCGAATTGCTGAACGGAACGTAGAAACGCTCCTGATGGAAACCAGCGGCATGAAGGGAACGAAGTGTGAGACGAGTGCACGGAGTAACGAAAATCTCATTATCGGATACAAAGCAGACCGTTGAGTTATTCGTTGCATAGCAACCATTGAACTTCGGTGCCAATTCCGAAATATTGAGAGTTTCTTCCTGTGAGAACTGCGGGAAAACGGTAATCATGCCATTATAAACCCGAACAGCCTCTTCCTTCAGAGAATCCATTGTGATGATTTTGTTAGCCATTTTTTTACCTCCTTAAAAATATTTGTTGTCGATCAATCATGATGCAGATGCAAACATGGAAGATCATTAAAAAATGGTTACACTTATATTATACTATATTTACATAAAATTGTAAACATATAGGCATTCTTTGATTCTTCTCTCAATTTCTTCTCTTGTTATTTGATTATTATTTATTATTAAATTTAATACTTGTTGTTCATTTTTGATTAATTTTAATGTGTCATTTATTGTGTCATGTGCTTTATCATAAAATCAATGTTTTGCATGTTAAATCAAATTTTTTGTTTGTAGTGTTTTAATAAACAACTTTTTGCACAAAAAAAAGCAGTTCGAATAGAACTACTTGTGGTGCCAACGACGTAGATGTTTACAACTCGTCAGCTCTCTTGGGCGACTGATACAAATATCAATCAAGTTAATTGTATTATAACACAATTTTCAAAAAATACAATACCAATTAAAAAAAACCTCACTTTAAAAAAATGAGGAAAGAATAAATTTATTCTTTTTTGACACAATCTTAACCGTATTAAGCAGCCATATAGCCTTTGATAAATTCATCGATGAGCTTAACTGCTTCTGCGTTATCAGCTTTGGCTTTTCCACCGCACTCATTCATATGACTATTTTGGTTAACACTTTCAATGATTCCAAATTTATCATACTCTTCTTTGCGGAAAATTAATGTGGGAAGAATAACGTCTTTCTGTAAAACAGTTCCTTCTTCACTCATTTTCTTTCCATCTCTCAGATCGCTGGTGTACATTGCCAAGTCAATTCCACAGTGCATTCCTGCAAAGTAGTTAATAAAATCAACCACAATTGCATCAATTACTTTTTGGTCAAGCTTGGGATTTTTGTATTCCCGAATAAATTCCTGTGCATAATCGGAAATAGAAAATACAACTTCTCCACTAGTCATGCTGATTTCCTCCTTACAATTGTTTAATGAGAAATTACTGCCTTGCTATTTTTATTATAGTTCGCATAGCTACGAATGATATAAATAGTATATCACTTTTTTATGTTAATTTCAACAATTTAAGCGAAATTTGTGGGTTTGTTAGCAATTTTTATTATATTATTAAATAAATATAGTGCAACTGTATTTTGCTCTGTCGTTTCCATTTCCATAAGTTTAACCATTACAAACATTACAATTTTATAATTTTCTTTTTTATCGTAGCAAATTCCTTTATGGTATAAATGCATTATTGAAATTGCTCTAATGGATATAACTTTATCTTTGTCATAAGTCCTAACCCCTATGAATTTTGACCAACGGTATAAAACTCGATGGATGATATCATACATACTGAAAATAAAACTAAAAAAATACCATTCTTTTTTAGAATGATATTTTTTATTCTGTTCTATTAAATCGAACAGATACGTCGTTGGTGCAGATGGCCGGAATCGAACCGGCACGGTTTATTCAACCGCAGGATTTTAAGTCCTGTGCGTCTACCAGTTCCGCCACATCTGCATATTAAACTGGTATTGTTCTTACAACAATAGTTATTATAATCTTTTATAAAAATTTTGTCAATAGAATTTTTAATTTTTATTAAATAATATAAAATTCATATAATAGATTATTAGAAGTTAAGTTTCCTTAACTTCTAATAATTATATTAATATTATAAAATTATGCATTATCTGATGTACCTGTTCCATCAAAAGGTATAAATTTGTTTACAACATTATTTGGTACTACATCTTCTGATTTAAATAACATAAATGATGTATTAATTTTATTTTCAACTAATTGTTCTACTTCATCTTGACTTGCATGTTCTGCTAATACTAATTCACTTACTAAAATTTGTTTAGCATTATTTAACATTTTCTTTTCACCTGTAGAAAGTCCTTTTTCTTTTTGTTTGAAGCTTAAGTTTCTTACTACATCTGCAATTTCATATATGTCTCCACTTTTCATTTTATCCATATTATCTCTATATCTTTTGTTCCAATTTTTTTCCATTTCTGTTTCATCTTGTTCTAAAACAGTAAATACTTTCTCTGCTGCGCTTTTGTCTATTATACTTCTTACTCCAACTTCTTCTGCCTTAGCTGTTGGTACCATAACTTTAACTTCTCCAGGCATTTTTAATATGTAATAAGATTGTTTTTCCCCTAATATATCTTTTTCTTCTATTGAATCAATTGTACCTGCTCCATGCATTGGATATACAATTTTATCTCCTACATTAAACATGTAAGTCACTCCTTCGCTTTATATTAGTTGCTATATAATGGTAAAGTCATTTAATTGTTCCTGAATAACTTCACTTATTACATCAACTTTAATAATTATACTACAAAAAATGGTAAAAGTCAAAGCTTTTACCATTTACTTTTTTTGTAAATTTTCTTTCAATCCGTTGATTTATAAGAGTTTTATTGATTTAAAATTTTTTAAAAAAATTTTTTATTTTCCTGTTGATCCAAATCCTCCCATTCTTTCTCCTTCTGCACTATCATTATCTGTAATTAAATATTTTTGGAATACCGCTTGTCCTATTGCCTCTCCTTTTTTTATTAATATATCTTCTTCTTTTATATTATAAAAAGCAAACATAAAATGTCCATCATTATCTGGATTTCCATAATAATCTTTATCTATTACTCCAACACTATTTGCCATAATTAATCCTTTTTTCTTTGGATTAGAACTTCTATTATATAAAAGTAATACTTCATCATCTTGCATATATGCTTTTAATCCTGTCTTTACAAGTGTTGGATTTGTGCCCTTTTTAAAACTAGGTATTACTGTATCTTCTGCAGCTTCTATATCATATCCTGCAGAATATTTTGTTTTTCTTATTGGTAAATTAATATTGGAATTTTCAAAACCTTTTGCTACTTCAAAACCACGTATTTTTTCCATTTATAATACTTCCTTTCTAATTTATTTCACTTGTATTTTTACATAGTAAAACATAAAAGTCAAGTTTTTTCACAAATTAGCTTCGACAAAAATATAATATATTAGACATATTTTAATTGGAGGCTTTTATGAAATCACAAAATATAACATTAGACAAATTACCTTTAAACAAAAAAGGAATAATAGAAAATCTACATTGCAATGGAAATATAAGGAGAAGGCTTCTTGATCTCGGATTGGTAAAAAATACTCCTATCTATCCTGTGTTTGTTAGTGCATCTGGTGATCCTACTGCTTTTGAAATAAGAGGTACAATTATTGCAATTAGAAAAGAAGATTCTTCTTTAATAGATGTACAATTTTGATTTTATATTAAATATGTGTTATAATATAAGTATATAATAATCATCTGAAAGGAGAATACATTATGAAAAAAATTTTCGAAGAGACATTTGTATCAGTATGTGGTTATCCAACAGACACGGAGGCTTTAAAAGTGCTAAATGAAATAAGAAAAGCACATCCTTCTTCTTCCGGATGGGAAGAATTAGGAGCATACATCGAAAAGCGTTCTGATGGATATCATGCAGTAAGGCATCACCGAAAAATAGCTTAATTTTAAAACCCTATCCAAATTACAATTGTAATTTATGGATAGGGTTTCTCCTTTTCACAAAAAATAGTTTTACACATATAATACACTAACTATTATTTGTAGGAGTGAATTTTATGGGTCTTACTAAAAATTCTACTGGTACTAATCTGCTTAATGATAATTTTGAAACTCTAAAAAGCAAATCTGATTTTACTATAGCACTTTGTGGAAATCCTAATGTAGGTAAATCCACTATTTTTAATAACTTAACTGGTATGCATCAACATACTGGAAATTGGCCACGGAAAAACAGTTAGTAATGCTGCCGGTGAATGTATTTATAATAACAAAAATTTTCTTTTTATTGATATACCTGGCACATATTCTATAATGTCAAATTCTGAGGAAGAAGAAATTGCAAGAGATTATATATGTTTTGGTAATCCTGATGCTACTGTTATTGTTTTAGATTCTACTTGCTTAGAAAGAAATCTTAATTTAGTTTATCAAATAATGGAAATTACTGATAATGTTATAGTTTGTGTAAATTTATTAGATGAAGCCAAAAAAAAAGGAATACATATAAATTTAGAACTTTTATCTGAGATTTTAGGTGTTCCAGTTGTTGGTACAACTGCAAGAAAGAAAAAAACTTTAAATAAACTTTTAGATACTATATATGATGTATGTACTAAAAAAATTATACCTAATCCTAAAAAACTAACATATATTCCTTTTTTTGAAGAAAAAATAAATATATTATCAGATGAATTAAAAAAACATTTTAAAATTTCTTCAAATTTGTATAGATGGATTTCTTTAAAGCTATTAGATAATAATCAATCAATTATAAAATCGATAGAAAAAAATTTAAATTTAAATATTAAGAATAATTTGGAAATACAAGATAAAATAAAAGATATTAAAAATGATTTTGAAAAATCTAATATTAATGAAAATAACTTTAAAGATAATATAGTATCTAGCATTATGTTACAAGCAGAAGATGTATGTAATAAGGTTTGTACATTTAAAAAAGATGGATATAGAAATTTTGATAGAAAAATAGATAAACTGTTAACTTCTAAAAAGTTTGGTATTCCTATTATGTTACTATTTTTAGGAATTATATTTTGGATTACTATTGTAGGAGCAAATTACCCTTCCCAAATGCTTTCAAATATTTTTTCTTATTTTCAAGATAAACTACTAATTATTGCTCAAAACATAAATATGCCTACATGGTTATCTGACATGTTAATACTTGGAGTTTATCAAACTTTAA
Source organism: uncultured Clostridia bacterium (assembly GCA_947627935.1). Lineage (GTDB taxonomy): Bacteria > Bacillota > Clostridia > TANB77 > CAG-508 > CAG-269. Next base: position 16,421 of record CANQXY010000004.1, read on the forward strand.
CTTGGATAGTAGCTGTAATGTTACCACCTATGGCAATATTTTTTCCACTTTTTACAATTTTAGAAGATTTAGGATATTTACCTAGAATTGCTTTTAATTTAGATGGATTTTTTAAAAAAGCATGCACTAATGGAAAACAAATGATTACTATGTGTATGGGATTTGGTTGCAACGCTGCAGGTGTTGTAGGTTGTAGAATAATAGATTCACCTAGAGAAAAACTTATCGCAATACTTACAAATACTTTTGTTCCTTGTAATGGAAGATTTCCTTTTTTAATAACAATAGCGACAATATTTATTGCTGGAAGTTTTTCTGGTTTTACAAGTTCTATTATATCAACATTAGTTGTACTTTTTGTAATAATTCTTGGTATTGTTATGACTTTATTAATATCTAAAATATTATCAAATACTATACTTAAGGGTGTTCCCTCTTCTTTTGTTTTGGAACTACCACCTTATAGGAAACCTCAGATTGGAAAAATAATTATAAGGTCAATTTTTGATAGAACACTATTTGTTTTAGGGAGAGCTATTGCAGTTGCAGCTCCAGCAGGTCTTGTCTTATGGTTATTTGCAAATATAGGAATTAATGATACTTCTCTTCTTTGTTTAATTGCCAATTTCCTAAATCCGTTTGCTAAATTAATGGGACTTGATGGATATATTTTAACAGCATTTATATTTGGATTTCCTGCAAATGAAATCGTATTACCTATAATTTTAATGGCATATCTTGGAGGAACTTCTCTTAGTAATATAGATGACACATATAGTATTAGTAATATTCTAATTCAAAATGGTTGGACTATACTTACAGCTATTAATGTTATGATATTTACAGTATTACATTTTCCATGTAGTACTACTCTAATTACAATAAAAAAAGAAACTGGTAGTTGGAAATGGGCTTGCTTAGGATTTATTCTTCCAACTATATGTGGAATAATTTTATGTATGTTTACCACATTAATTTATAATATAATTTTTGTATAAATTGCTTCTAAATTGTTAATCATTATTATAACAAGTTAAGGAGGTAATTTATGGAACTTAAAGGATCAAAAACAGAAAAAAATTTAATGTCAGCTTTTACTACTGAATCAGAAGCTACAAATAAATACACATATTATGCAAGTGTAGCAAAAAAAGAAGGATATGAACAAATATCAAGTATCTTTTTAGAAACTGCTGAAAATGAAAAACAACATGCAAAAATACATCTTAAATTTTTAGATGGTATTGGAGATACAAAAGCAAATTTATCAGATGCAGCTGCTGGTGAAAATTATGAATGGGTAGATTTATATGCTAATTTTGCTAAAGAAGCTGAAGAAGAAGGTTTTACAGAAATAGCTTCTAAATTTAGATTAATTGCAGATATTGAAAAACATCATGAAGAAAGATTTAGAAAATTATTAGAAAACTTAGAAGAAGGTAAAGTTTTCCAAAAAGACAATGTTGTAATTTGGAAATGTAAGAAATGTGGTCATATTCATATTGGAGTAAATGCTCCTGCAGTATGTCCAACATGCAATCATCCACAATCTTATTTTGAAATACAATCAGAAAATTATTAAAAATAAATAAGATGATTATTATATAGAATCAATATATAATAATCATCTTTTTATACAAATAATATTAATGATTCATTTCTTGAGGTCCCCTAAAATCTTCATTTGCTATTTCTACCATTTGTTCTATTATCTCTTCATTATTTAATTCTTTATTTTTATGTTTTTCTTTTTCGAATTCTTCTTGTGCTTTTTGAATAGATCCATCTCCTCTATACCCTAATTCATTTGCAAACTGTTCCCAAGTTTTATTAGTATTAGGAATATAATCATTTTTATCAACATGTACATGTGAATCATTGTTAATATCGTTATCTACCAAAGTAATATCCTTTTGTTCACCGTCATGTTTTTTTGATCTTTCTATTGTATTATTTGCTTTTTTCCTTCCTTCTGTTCTGTCTTTTAAATATTGTCTAACATCATCATCTATATAAATATCCCTATCTGTTTCTAGCTCTGTAGTTACATATTCTCCTTTTTCTTTAGAAAATTCTGAATATTTAATTTTTCTTCCTGAAATATCATCATTTCCAATTTTTAAAAATTCTTCTCTGTTCCCATTTACAATTCTATAACTTGTAACATTTGTTTCTTTACTTACATTTCCATTATTATTTATAGTTAAATCTTCATTTATGGGACTAATTCCACTTCTTTCGTCTGAAACCAATATACTATTATCAAGTGGTACTGCTTCTCCATTTTTTCTTATTACTACAAAAGAATAATCTTGACTATTTTTTCTATCTGTATATTTATTTAAAGAATCTGTATTTACAATAGCAAGTTTTTCTCCATCTGTTAATTTTTTTCCATTTGGTAATTCAATATTATTTATTCCAAGTTTGTTACCTAAAGTTTGTCCTTTTATATTTTGGCTCAATCTAGTAGTTTCTTTTATATCTAAATGTGATGTTTCATCTTTACTTAAAGTTTCTTTATCCTTTTCTGCTTCTTTAATTTTTTGATTTAAATCTAATTCTTTTATTTCTTTAATTTCATCTATATCTAATTCTAATGTATCAGATATTTTTTCTAATTTTTCTTCTATATCTGATAAAGACATTGAATCTTCTTTATTAAATTCATCTATTTGCTTTAAAAATGATTTATCTTTATCCTCAAAATCAGTTGTTGCCATTATTCCTTCTCTAATATCACCTTCATATGCAATTAATTTCATATTTTCATCATAATACCTATATAAAACTCTACCATCTTTTTCTTCAATAAGTAAATATATGTCTTTTTCTTCTTCTATTTTTTGTCCATCTATTTCTTCAATAAATTCTACTTTTCCTAAATATTTTATATCATTTATTATCGTATCTAAATGTTCTCCATTACGTAAATTTTCTTTTATTTCTCTTTCTCTTTTATTTCTTAATTTTACCATAGTAGATAAATTATTTTTTTCTTCCATATGTATCCTCCTTATATAATTTCACCAATTAAGTCATAATTATCAATGTCAATTATTTTAATTTTAGTGAATGTATTTATTAGTTGATTTTCATCTGATTTGCTTGTATTTTTTATATAAACTATTCCATCTTCCATAGGTATATCTTGCATAGTTCTACCTATTAAATATTTACCATCAAAAGATATATTTTCAATAATTACTTCAAAAGTTTTTCCAATTTTGTCTTTTAAAATTCTATTTGATATTTCTTGTTGTTTTTTCATTATCTTATTATATCTAGATTTCTTTGTTAAATGATGTATTTGATTTGGAAGTTTAGCAGCAGGTGTATTTTCTTCTTTTGAATACATAAAAGTACCTAATCTATCAATTTTTGTTTTACTAACAAAATTATATAATTCTTCAAAATCTTCTTTAGTTTCACCTGGGAATCCAACTATTAAACTTGTCCTTATAACTATATCTGGAATTTCTTTTCTTATTTTATATATTAAATTTTCAATATCTTCTTTTGATGTTTTTCTATTCATCATTTTTAATATTTTGTTTGAAATATGTTGAATTGGTATATCAAAATATTTACAAATTTTTTTATTTGATTTTACAACATTTATTAATTCATCTGTTATTCCTTCGGGATATGAATATAAAAATCTAATCCACTTTATACCTTCTATTTTACTTAAATTTTCTAATAGTTCTGCAAGTTTAGAAGTTCCATATATGTCTATACCATATTTAGTAGTATCTTGTGCAATTATTATTAATTCCCTTATTCCTTTTTTAGAAAGCATTTTTGCTTCTTCTAAAATATCTTCCATTTTTCTACTTACAAATGGCCCTCTTATATATGGTATTGCACAATATGTGCATTTATTACTGCAACCTTCTCCAATTTTTAAATAAGCATAATTCTTACCTGTTGTTATAGTTCTTTGTAAAAATTCTTCTTTTGTTGGAAGTGGTAATTTATTTATTTCAGATATCTTAGTTACTACTTTCTTTTTTGATTTATCTACTATGTTTTTATTTATTAATTTATCAATACTATCCCATAGCTTATTATATTCATCTAATTTTATAAACAAGTCTACTTCTGGCAATAGTTTTACTAAATCATTATAATATCTTTGTACTAAACATCCCATTACAATTAAATATTTACATTTTTTATTTTTATACTCGGCCATTTCTAATATTGTATTTATTGCTTCTTCTTTAGCTTTATCTATAAATCCACAAGTATTAATAACTATAATATCCGCTTCTTCCGGATTATTTGTAATTACATATCCGTTGTTTTTAAAATGTCCTATTGCAACTTCAGTATCAATTAAATTTTTGCTACATCCTAGTGATACAAATCCTACCTTCATATTTTTCTCCTACTAATCTTTATGACTACAAATATGTTTTCTTGTAAGTTCCATTAAATCTAATTTTGTAAATCCTTCTATCTGAGTTTTTGCTCTATCTTCACTTAATTTTTCTTTAAGTAAATTAATTATCTTTTGTTTACTTTCTTCTTTTTTCATATCAATATAATCAATTATAATTATTCCACCTATATCTCTTAGTCTAAGCTGTTTTGCTATTTCAATTGTAGCTTCTTCATTTACTTTATATATAGTTTCCTCTAAATCTTTTTTTCCTACATATTTTCCTGTATTAACATCTATTGCTGTTAATGCTTCTGTTTTATCTATTGTTATAAATCCACCACAATTAAGCCATACTTTTCTATTTTTTAATTTGTCTATTTGGTTTTGAATATCATACATATCTAGTAAATTACTATTTTCCCTTAATTCAACTTTTATATCTTTTATACATTCATTTTCTGATTTAAATGATAAAATTTCTTCATATTCTTGTTTATCATTTGTTATTATATTAGCTATTTTTTTATCTATTAAATCTATAATCATTTTACTTATTATGCTTTCACTTTTATAGATTAATCTATCTTTTAAGTCAGTTTCTTTACATTTATTTAATATTTTTTCCCATTTACTATACACATTTTTAATATCATTTACTAATTGCTCTTTACTTTTATTTTTAGCAGATGTCCTTATTACTGCTCCATTTCCTTTTGGTAAGTTTTCTTTAAATATTTTTAATAACCTCTGTCTTTCATTTTGATCTTCAATTTTTTGTGAAATTGTTATTATATCTGTATTTGGCATTAATACCATATATATACTTGGAAGACTTATATGTGTTGAAACTCTTGCACCTTTTTGTTCATTACTATCCTTTTTTACTTGAACAATTAAATTATCATTTACTTTTATAACACTTTTAATATCAGTATTTAATTCTACTTTTTCTTCCTTTTCATCTACTTTTGGAAGAATGTCTTTTAAATGTATAAAACTATTTTTTTCAGTTCCTATATCTACAAATGCTGATTGCATACCTTGTAAAATATCTTTTACTTTACCTACATATATGTTTCCTTCATTTCTATTTAAGTTTTTTTCTTCTTCATATACTTCAATAAGCTTTCCGTTTTCAGTTAAAGCAATTGTTTTTATATTATTTTGTTTATTTACTATTATTTCTAACATTAAATTTTCCTTTCAATTTATCTTATTCATAGCATTATCGATACCATTTTTTATAATTTCTATAATTGCATCTTTTGCAAGTGTTGTAGCTTTATCTAATATTTCTTGTTCATCTTCTGGAATATGTCCTAAAACATAATTTATTAAATCTTCTTTATGCTCTGGCATACCTATTCCTACTCTTATTCTTGCAAAATCAGTTGTTCCTAGCCTTTCTACTACAGATTTCATTCCATTATGAGTACCTGCTCCACCTTTTTTTCTTATCTTAACTGATCCTTTATCTAAATCTATATCATCATATATTAATATTATATCTTTAAAATCTATCTTATAAAAATTAACAAATTCTACTATACTATCACCACTTAAATTCATATATGTCTGTGGTTTTAATAAAACTACTTTTTGATTTTCTATAATACCAGTACCATATAATCCATTAAATTTATTTTTATTTACTTTTATTTCATATTGTTTAGCTAATTTATTTATTGTATTAAATCCCATATTATGCCTTGTTTTACTATAATCTTCTTCAGGATTTCCAAGTCCTACTATTAAATACATTTTCATTCCTCTTTCTTTATGTATTTTATCCTTATATATTTTACATTATTTTTCCATATTTTTCAATATAAAAACAAAAAAGCACCCTTTAAAAGGGTGTTTTTTAATTTATTATTCTGCTGATTCCTCTGTTTCTGGAGCTTCATAAGCTTCTAATATAGCTGTTTGAATTTTCTCTCTAGTTTCAGCATTAATTGGATGAGCTATATCCTTAAATTCTCCGTTTGGAGTTTTTCTGCTTGGCATAGCAATAAATAATCCATTTTGGCTTTCGATAACTTTGATATCGTGAATTACGAATTCATTATCGAATGTTACAGAAGCAACAGCTTTCATTCTGTTCTCTGAATTTACTTTTCTTAAACGTACGTCTGTTATTTGCATATTGTGCACCTCTTTCCAATGTTTTAAATTTTATACATAAATTTAATCTTATGTACATTTATAATATTCTTCAAAAAAAATGTTTTTCCCGCTTTTTTTTACAAAAATTTTTAATTTATATTTTTGTAACTTTTTATTATAATTTTTAATATATTAAAATGATATTATTTTCTCTAAAATTGATTAAAAAATATTGAATTTTGTATAATATAAGTATATAATTTGACTGTTAATATAAAAGGAGTGTTTTTAATGCCTAAAATAGATAATCTTAAAAAATATAAAAATATACATATGATCGGAATTGGCGGAGTAAGTATGAGTGGAATTGCTGAAATTTTATTAAATTTTGGTTTTTCTATAACTGGTTCTGACGCAAATTCTTCAGAAATAACTGATATTTTAAGCAAAAAAGGAATAGATGTTACAATTGGTCATGACATAAATAAAATTTCTAATTCTGATTTAGTTGTATACTCTGCAGCCATAAAGCAAGATGACCCTGAAATGTTAGAGGCTAAAAAATTAAATATTCCTACAATAGAAAGAGCTGATTTTTTAGGCGAATTAACAAGATGTTATGAAGATACAATTGCTATTTCTGGAACTCACGGAAAAACAACTACAACTTCAATGGTATCACTTTGTTTTATAGAGGCTTTGAAAGATCCTAGTATTCAGGTTGGTGCTATTTTAAAACAAATAGATGGAAACTATAAAGTTGGAAATAGTGAACATTTTATTATAGAAGCTTGTGAATATGTTGAAAGTTTCTTAAAATTTAGTCCTAAAGCTGAAATTGTTTTAAATATAGATAATGATCATTTAGATTATTTTAAAACTTTTGAAAATATCAAAAATGCATTTATAAAATATGTTAAACTTTTACCACAAGATGGTCTATTAGTTATAAATGGTGATGACTCAAATTGTTTAGACTTAAAACAATATACTAGTGCAAAAACATTAACATATGGTATAACAAATAAAAATACAGACTTTTTTGCTGTTAATATTGTATTTAACAATGATGGTTTTCCAGAATTCGATGTATATAGTAAAGATGGTTTTTATAGTAGAATAAAATTATCTGTTCCTGGAACTCATAATGTTTTAAATGCATTAGCTTGTATAGCACTTTGTAATGAGTATGGAATTTCTAAAGAAAATATAGTATCTGCTCTTCTTAATTTTACAGGTGCACATAGAAGATTTGAATTTAAAGGAAAAGTAAACGGTGCAAGTATTTATGATGATTATGGACATCATCCAACAGAAATAGTTGCAACTGCAAAATCTTTAATGAATAAAAAATATAATGAATCTTGGGTTGTATTCCAACCACATACTTATAGTAGAACTAAAAATTTATTAGATGATTTTGCAAAAGCATTACTTAATTTTGATAATATAATTATTTTAGATATATATGCTGCTAGAGAAAAAAATACTTATAATATATCTTCAAAAGATTTAGCAGATAAAATTATATCACTTGGAAAAGATGCTAAATATATTCCTGACTTTAATGAGTGTGTTTCTTATATTAAGAAAAATGTTAAAGAAAATGATATTATAATGACTTTAGGTGCAGGAACAGTTACTGAAATTGGTCCAATGTTATTAAAATAAATTTAAAAAACATAATAAATTTAATTTATTATGTTTTTATTTTTATTTAGTTTTCAACTTCTCTCATTTGCTTTATCATTAAATCTCCAAATACTGCATAACCTTCTTCAGGATTATTAAGTAAAACATGTGTTACTGCTCCAACGAATTTACCATTTTGTATTATTGGACTTCCACTCATTCCTTGTATAATTCCTCCTGTTTTTTGTAAAAGTTTTGGATCTGTTACTTTTATAAGCATACTTTTGTTATCATAATTGTTATTAATATATATTTTTTCAATTTCAATTTCATATTCTTCTACATTCTGATTATCTAAACTACACAAAATAGTAGCTTTTCCCATTTTAATTTCTTCCCTATATGCAACTTCCATTTCTTTATTTTTATCAATATTAATGCTAGACAAATTATCTACTCTTCCATATATACCAAAATTTGTATTTTTATATATTTGACCTATATTTTTACTATTTTCTATTGTTCCTTGAATTTTACCAGTATTCCCTTTTTCTCCTTTTTTTATTGATACAACTCTTGTTGTAACAAATTCACCAGATGCTATATTTAACAATTTATCTGTATCTATATCTGTTATTCCATGTCCTAATGCTCCAAACATTTTAGTTTCTGGCTCATAAAAAGTAACTGTTCCAACTCCTGCTGCACTATCTCTTACCCATAATCCTAATTTATATTCATTTTCTGCTGTTTGAGTAGGTGTCATACTACATTTTTCTGTTTGTCCGTCTCTTACATATTCAATATCTATTTCTTTTCCATTTGATTTATTTACCATATCAATTAAATCAGATGTACAAGTAATTGCTTTGTCTTCTATTTCTATAATCATATCTCCTTCTTCTATTCCAGAATTCTCATATGGTTTATATTTATTATTATCCATTCCTTCTATTTCTGACATTCCAACAACTAAAACTCCGCTTGTATATAATTTTACACCTGCTATATCTCCTACTGGAATAACTTTTGTTTTTGGAATTACACTTACATTAACATCTTTTATAAAAAACTTTTCAAATAAATTTACACTTATAGTTGTAGTTCCAACTTCATCTATTTTTTGATTTCCTATATTGCTAGATGTTAGTACTGTATTATAATTATTTTTTTGTTTTATATTCATCCCTAAAATAGTATTTATATTTAAGTTTTCACCTTCAAAAACTATTAAATTATCAGGAATATAACTTATAACTAATGTATAAATATATATAATCATTAAAATAATAATTAAACTTAATCTTCTTATAACTTTCAATTTTCTTCCACCTTTAATAAATTCTTTTATTATTATTCCATTTTTATATATTTTTTTATACAAAAAAATCTGATTTTTTAAAATCAGATTTTTAATTATTTATATAATTATCATAATTTACTCTATACATACCATACCTTTCTCTTCCAAGCGCAGTATAATATGCTTTTGCTAGATCTGGTTTATCAGATAAATAATCATAAATACTTGTATAACTTTCAACTGAAGTTTGATTTACAATACTTGAATATGAACCTAATTCATCATGTGGATAACAATAATAATTCTCATCATTAATACGATATAATTTTTTCTCAAAATCAACATTAAAATATCCTATTAAATCCTCTTTATCATTTAATCCTTTTTCATTTACTCTGCTATATTGATCTCCATTTACTATAAATATAGAATCTTCTGACACTACTTCTTGTGTTTTATCATTTGTTATAACTGCATATCCATTATACATTTTTCCGCCTATTGCTAGTCCTTGTAAAAAGCTTATTAAAGATGGATGATGTATTATTCTATACCAATCTGTTTCTGATAAATTTGGCATCTGAAATTCATTATTGCTATTTGAATAATCATTAAAATTTGCTATTGCTATTGATAAATTCTTTTGTATTGCATATCTTATTACCGCAATTCTATGTTCATTAAAATTAGAATCTTCATCTTCTATGCTTTTACCATCTTGTTTTTTAAATATTAAAGTATTTCCATATAATCCATTAACTGATTTTCCATCACTATCCGTTATAGATTCTCCATTTTCATTTTTAGCATCAGAATATTTAAGATCTCCTAAATTGTCTCTTACCCAATCAGTAAATTCTTTAGCTTTTTTATAGTAATTTATTGCACTATCATTATCATCATTAAAATAATCATTTCTATATTTTTCTGCTAGGTTATTAGATAAATACATTTTTTCACCATTAACAACAGAAAATATTTTTTCATCATTTTCTAAATAATACTTTACACCATTTAATTGAACATATGGATATATTGCAGTCTTTTTTGATTCATCATCATCAATTATAACTCTCTCTTGAATATTTTCTTTTTCAATTTCTACATTTCTGTATTTAACAATATCATTTGTTATGTCAATATTATCTAATAAATATCCAGATTTATTTACATAGTTTTCTCCAACTTTTCCTTGAACTGTTATATAATTATCTAATGTATATGTAATTACTACATCTATATTTCCTTTTATGTATCTACAAGAATAGTATACATATGGTTTTAGTCCTTGTACAGTCTGTCCATTTTGATATGTACTATTATTATATAAAGTTATATCTTCTCCTAAATTATTAGTATATGGTGAATATATATAATATCCATCATATAGTGTATATACTAGTGCTGGTACATAGTTTTTTATTGTATCAGCATTATATCCACTTAATCCAAAGCTATTTGCTACAGAATCAAAAAATACATTTGCTGACGCTTTTATATCTCTCATTTTTGATGATGCAACATCAGAAGATGTATTTGAAAGAGTATTTATTTGAAATGCCTTAACTGCATCATATGTTGAATTAACTAATTTTGAATCATATGAAGTTTGTAAATTTAATGTTTTTATTTGATTTCTTGTATATGCAGATAATACTATAGATATTGGTAGCATTATAACTATAAAAATTATTGCTAAATTCTGTAGTTTCATAAGCAATCCTTTCCTTTGTACAAAAATATATTCAAATAGCTTGTAATTTAATTACAAGCTATTTCATTTATAATTACTAAAATTAATTTCCGTTTGTTGTTACCATTCCTGAAGCATCCGCTGTTATTTGATATGAATTATTTCCTGTTACTTTATATAGGAAATTTTTTAATTGTTGTGAAATTGTTGTATTTGTATTTTTTACACTTACTGAAATAGTATCTCCCTCTTTTAATGTATATACATGGTCTTTTTCTAGCACATCTAGAATTTGAGTAGTATAAACATCATAAGATTGATTTTCACCTATTTTATCTTTTGAAACCTTATCTGATTTTTTAGCTATGTTTTCATCTAGTATTTTTGCTTTTAATTCTACATCATAAGCATTTCCTGTTGCTGAAATCTCCTCTATAAATTTGCCATAATTTTCTTCTGTTAATTTACCTGTTTTCTTTATGTTGTCAACAAATTCACTAGTTGCTGTTTGTACTGTTAATTGTGATACATCATCACTTGTATCTGATAGTGTCATTAGTGGGAAAACGAACATTAATATTGCTGCTAAAATTATTGCAATTACTGTTATTGTAGAATTTTCCATTTTATTACCTCCTTTTACTTAAGATGTAAAATCAACATCCTTTTATTTTTAAATTTCTGTATATGTTATAACTCTCTTTTCTGTTTTATTAATATTTGATATAGTTTCACTTTCTTGCTCTTCTAAATTATTAATATCTTCAATTTTGTCTTCTATATAATATATACCGAGTTCTTCTTTGAATTTCTTCCCTTTTATTGTATCATAAAATACATTATTATGCAAGTTTTGTGCATTAGGAAAGTTGTTTTCAAAATTTCCATTTAAAATACCATTAATAAATAGAGTAGCTTTATCTTGATTTCCTATTGCTTCTTGCTCTAAATCTATCTCATTTGTTTCTTCAAAATTCCCAGATACTTTTCTTTTATATATAATTAATGGGTCCCCATTTTCTTTGTAAAATCTTACTACATAATTTTCTTTATATGCTCTATATAGTGTTGGAACTATTGTTTCTGCTCCAACTACTCTTTTAGTATCTCCTATTGAAACATATGTATAATCATATGTTTTATCAGTTGATTCAATTATCATTTGTGATGTTTGTCTAGCTAATGAAAAAGATGACATACCTATTGATAGTGCTAGTACAAATATTAATACAGCAAAAGCCATAATTAATGCTTCACTTGCATTTTCCATAATACATCATCCTTTCTAATTTTTATAAATTATTTTATGTATTGTTATTCTGTTATAGTTACACTACTTACTAAACCTGAAGTATAGTTGCATTTAACTTTATATACTTTAGATGTTTTTGCTCTAACACTTATTTGATCATTACTTCCGTTTTCGCCACCTAATGCTATTACCTCATCATTTACACCTTTAGCTGTAGTAGATAATAATGTTACTTTTCTATTTGCTGCTATATTTAATTCATCTGAATTACTTGTTATTATTTGTTGTAAAAGTGCATTTACATTTGCTCCTCTAACAGACTCACCTTGATATTGTTCAAATTTAGCATTAAATGTTTCTTTTTCCATATCACTCATTGATGTACTATTAATTACTTCTGATGCCTGTCTCCATATAACAATTCCAAGTGAAATTATTAATATTGATAATAATATAGCTCCTGCTATAATTAATGCTTTTGATGCGTTTTCCATAAAATCAATCCTTTCTATTTTATTTCTTTTCTATATTTTCTATTGTTACTTTATTTACTACACCAGCACTATAACCACATGTAACTTTATAAACTTTAGATGTTTGTGCTCTGTTAGCTATTGCATCTAGATTAGTACCTGATAATGATATTGCTGTATTGCCAACTCCAGTAGCACCTCCATCTATTGATACTTTTCTATTTGCTGCTATATTTAATTCATCTGAATTACTTGTTATTATTTGTTGTAAAAGTGCATTTACATTTGCTCCTCTAACAGACTCACCTTGATATTGTTCAAATTTAGCATTAAATGTTTCTTTTTCCATATCACTCATTGATGTACTATTAATTACTTCTGATGCTTGCCTCCATATAACAATTCCAAGTGAAATTATTAATATTGATAATAATATAGCTCCTGCTATAATCAATGCTTTTGATGCGTTTTCCATAAAATTTTCCTCCTTAATTTTAACTTTTGTTTATTTCACGATAGTTTCCTATCAAATTTAATAACATTATTTAGATATTTGTGATATATGTATCTTTTTTATTCTGTTAGTCTTCTTATGATATTCTATTTTATCACATTTAAACTTTATTGTGCTATAATTTTTTACGAAATTATCAATTCCGCCGTTATAAATAGTCTCCATATCATATGTAGTATCATTATCTATAATATATATTTCTATTTTTATTGAATTTTCTTCATCTTCTACATATTTACCATCTTGATTTTTTTGTACATTGTAATTTATATTATTATCTATAGCTTTATTTATTAATGTTGCTATATCTATACCTTGTAGTTCTTTCTCATAATAGTATTCAAATTCTAGATTATCTTTTTTTACTTTATTATATGATGATTTATAATTAATATAAACCATAGATATTGATACTACTATAATTAAAACTAATACTAAAAAAATTATTATTTTTTTCATTTTATTTCCTTATTAAATTTAACATATTAGATTTTATTTTTCAACTTAAAATATCATAAGTTTTAATTCTTTTTAAATATTACTTGATATACTCTTCCTGTTTTGGAACTAATCTTAACTTGTGAGCATTTATAAGTATTCTTCGTTACACTTGCTTGATTTTCTTCTAATTTTTCATTTTGTTTATCTAAACTTAGTGTTTCGAAGTTGTTATCACTATCTAGTTTTACATTTATGTAAAAAGTACTATCAATTCCTGCAGATGATGTATCTAAATTATATTTATCATTATTTTCTTTTGCATAATTTGCAGCAGTTATTACATCATATATCGTTAAATCGCTTCTTCCTTCATATACTGTAAATTTTGAATTGAATTCTGAAAGTATTTTTTGTTCATTTTCTTTTTGTATATCTGCTGCCGAAGATCCAAATGTTGCAATTAAATATGCTGCTAATGATAGTATTAAAACTGCCATTAATACTCCTGCTGCCATAATTAAAGCTTTTGATGCATTTTCCATAACACACCTCTTTATTCAAATGTTCCTGTAAATTCAAATTTCATTTTTATTATTCTACCTGTTGTTTTATCATATTCTGTAGATGTACATCTAAAATGAGCTCTTTTAAGTTGTACATATTCATAATATTTATATATATCTTCCCTTATTGTACTTCCTTCTGCAATTTTATCAAAACTATTTATTTCATTTCTTGCTAATGATAATTTGTTATAACTATCTACTGCATTATCTTTTTTTTCTTGTATACTATCATTAGATATAAATATTTTTGTAATTGATTTTGATAAATTTTCTAAACTGTTTTCACTATATTTACTAATAATTTCATCTAAATCTTTTTTTAATCCACTTCTAAAAGTACTATTGTTCGTTTTTTCTGTATATGTTTTTTTTGTTATCAATTTAGGATTTTCTCCATCTGCTGTAAATCCTTTTAAGTCTCCTAAATTTATTGTTACTTCTATAGGTTCATAACCTACATTTAATCCTTCATTTCCTATATTAGATTTTCTATCATTGTAATTTGCAACTTTGTTTAATAGTGAAAATAATTCTGTTCCTCTTACATCTTCTCTATTATATGCTTCATATTCTAGATTAAATTTAACTATTTCTTCTTCACTTGCTACACTACCTTCATTAGAATAAAATATTCCAATTCTATTAAACATCATTACTAATAGTGTAACAGTTAAAACAGCGATTAACATTCCTCCAGCCATTAACAAAGCTTTTGATGCATTTTCCATATCAATTCTCCTATCTTTATACTGTTAAATTTTGAAATGTATTAGACATTGCAGTTAATCCTATAAATACTAATGGTATAATTAAATATCCTACAAATAGACATACCATTGGTGCAAATCCTATAGCTTTTCCTATCATACCCTTTTTTTGTATTAATCTATCATTTGATTCTTTACGTTTAGCTTGATAATAATCTCTTTCTGAATCTAATTCATCAAATGCATCTCTAATTGGTATTTTTTCAACTGCTGCTTGTAAACTTTCAATTATACGTATAAATTGTGGATATGATACATCATTTTTTAATTCTTCTAATGCTTCCCACGCTCCAGCTTCATAGTTGTTAACACATTTGCTAATAGGTTCTTTGAATATATTTGAATATCTTTCAAGCCATTCTAATATGATTTCAACACTAACTCTTTCTATCCTCATAAGCATAAGTATAATTGTTTGGAACTGCATTACTTCATCTTCCATTTCAAGTTGTCTCATTTTTAATTGGAATTTTAATATCCAAATTGGTCCCATATATGCAACTAATGCAAATACAATTGCTAATAATAATTCAAACCATTGCATATATTCACTATTTACTATTTTTAATTTTTTAAACACCCTTTCAGATGCTGTTTTTATTTCTTCATCAGTTGAATCTTGATAATATTTTGAATATTTCATTGCATGTTGTATATCTTCAACTGTAGTATCCATTTTTCCTTTAAACTTATCTAAAAATACATTGTCTTTTTCTGTTAATTCATTAGCATTTTTTAAATCTCTTTCAGACAGTCCTCCTATTATATCATAATCAGTAGTAGGTTCTTCATAAACATAATTTACTGCAATCCTATGTAATTGTGCAAAAACAACTATTGAAGTTAGTAATGTAACTATGGCTAATGCAATTCTATTTACATATAACCATTCCATTTTTAGTTTTGATGCAGAATCTTTAAGTAAATTTTGTACTTTTCTATAATCTTTTGTACCTTTTTTTGGTATAAATAAATCTACTATTTTCTTTATTATAGGTTTTCTGTATAATTTAGCCTGCCATGGATTTTCAGATCTTGTATCAATTGAAGTTGATCCATTATCTTTTAACTTTCTAGTAAGCATGTATGCTACAACTGTTATTATCATCATTAATATCTGTACAATCATTCCTGATTTGCCTTGGTAAAAACTTTGTGTAAAGCTGAAATTTGATATAGCCCAATTTTTTAATGGTTCTAATAATAATATTGGAACTATTGATATTACTGACAAACTTTGGAATACATAGTCTAATTTATCTCTTTTTAAAATTTCAAGTTGCATTTCTTGTGTTATATTATTAACATTTTTTAAATATAATGAAGCTCCATCTATTTTTCTATCTCCAAATTCTTTTGTTAAATATGATATTCCTGCAAATTCTTTTAAGAAACTATTTGGTGCAACATCATAATATTTTTCAAGTTCTGTTTCTGGTTCATTTGATATTAAAACTTCGTATATCTTTTCACCTTGTCTTGATACATCCATTTCGTCGTCTTGAGATACTTGATATATAGCCTCTTCTACCATATTAAATTCATGATATGCATGTCTTATTTCTGAAAAAAATTCTATTTGTTGTTTCAATAAATTATTATCTTTTTTATCTACTAATCCATCTATATATGTATCTATCATAAATAATTCAAATATCAAGATAATTCCCATTAATAACATATTTGAATGTGTTATTACTATAGTAAAAATTACTAGTGGTGTTAATATTAATAAAGTTTTTGTTAATATTTTAGCTGCATCTCTTCTTGTTATATATTCATCATCTACATTTATTATTTCCAATCTTCTTCTAAGTTTTAATACATATCTTTTTAAAATTGGTATTTTTAAATATGTTAAATATAATTTTTGAAATAGAACTTCTGAAGAATATTTATTTGATTTTGTTCCTTGTTGTAATTGAGCTATTTGTTTATATTCAGAGTCTTGCATTTTCTTTCTTAATAAATAATATGCAATGATTATTATAGCAAATAGTCCTACTGTTCCACCCATTATATAAAATAAAATTTCATTTGATATCAATAATAACACCTCCTTATGTGTAAAATTTAAACTGTCTTAGGTTTTCTTCCTCTTCTCTTTTTTTCTTCTGCTCCTACTGTAACTGTTTCGTTTGATTTTCCCCAATATTTTTGAATAAATTTGTCAAATTCTTCTGCATCACTTTCATCCATATTGTTTCTCATTTCTCTAATATTTTTATCTGATATTTTATTTGTAATTACATATTCTCCATTTACATATTCTAAAATATTTCTATATGTATATAATTGTCTTTCTGTTGTTTTTGTAAAATAATGTGTTGCATTATCAAAGAATTTATCAAATTTACCTTCTAAAGTTTTCTCTTTTCTATGATCAAAAGTATATTCATTTTTTTGTTCTACTGGAATACATTCTGTTACTCTTTCTATGTATCTTCTTCCTCTAAAGTCTTTAACTAAATGTATATCAAAATTTAATACTTGTACAACTTGTTCTTCTGCTGTTCTTTCATCTTTAAACACTCCTGCTCTTAACATTGAGTTACGAAGAGCTGTTACTAAATCTGGGAATGTTTTAGCATGGTGAGTAAATAATGTGAACTTTGATGCAACTTGTGCTGATTGTATCATCCAAGATGCAACAGGGTCTGTTGCAACCTCACCTATAATGTTAACAGAACCATCTGTTTTCTTTTGAACGTCCAAACAATCTTGTCCTGAAACTGTTTCTGTTTCACGCATTGATAAAATATTTCTTGTTGGATATATTTTTCTTAAGTGTAACTCAAATGCTGTTTCTGTAATACGAAGGTTCATTGTTTCATAAATGTTTTCTATCATTGCCATAAGCATTGTTGTTTTACCACAACCTTGCTCACCAGTAAGTGATATAATTCTTGCACCTTTTACTAAGAATTTTAGTAAATTTATTGCATCTTCTTTTCCAGGGAATAATACTATTTGCTCTAATGTAGCACGTTTAACGTCAAATTTTCTTACGAAAAATGCCCATGTTTCTGACATACTTGGTCTTACAACAACAACACGTGATCCATCTTTCATTTCATTTATTTTATAACCATTTGTATCTGATAATTGTCCTGGATTGTTATATTTATATATATTTTGACATACTCTCTTAAGTTCTGCTTCTGTTCCAAATGATAAAAATGCTAAACGTATTGATTTACCTTGGAACATTATCCAAATACTATCACATGCTCTAGGTACTTTATGTTCTGTTATTTGTTCTAAATAATCTCCATCTGTTTGTGACACTTGGCTTAAGAATGATTCTGGAAGTCCAGATACACCACCAGAAACACCATCTATGTTCATATCTCTTATTTCATCTATTGCACTATATCCTTTATAGTGTTGATATATTCTTTGTACTAATATACTTAATTTATCTTGAAATGATAATACTATATTTTCAGTTTCATATATCTCGTTTATTTCATCTTCTGTTATAACATATGATGGTTTTGTTTCACCTTCGACATATTTTAATGCTGCTAAATTATATTTTTTTATCATTTCTGTTAATGCTTCATAACCAAACTCTTTTTTATACATATATATTAATATGTCAAATTTATCTTGAGCAGTTAAAAGTGATGGAATATCAAATGGTATTGATTTTGAAATATTTACTTCATCTACTCCATATTCTTGTTCTAATAAATCTGATATAAGTTCTTTAACATATTTTTTGTCATTTACATCTCCATATGTACAACCTTTTAATGCTTTCTTTAGTTCATATTTTTTATTTTTTCTTCTTTTTAATTCTTCTTCTGAAAGTCCTATATCATATAAATTAACTTTTGTTATTTCATCTAATCTTTTTTTAACAAATTGTGTCATCATTTGTAATGTATAAGTTTGATCATCTACTTCTACTGTTTCTTCTACAGGTGCTTCATTTTTATTTTTTATATATCTCATTACTGCAAATATAGCTAAACATATAATTATTAACATTAATATAATATTAGTTATAGTCATTTATTTTAGCCTCCTTATCTTCTTTGTTGTAATATTTGTAACCTATATAAAATGTTTTCAGATAATCTATTTACTTCACTTATAAAAAATGAATTTCTTTCATCTTCTATTTTTCTAAATTTTAAAAACAAATCTGCTACTTTTCCTTCCTCTGCTGCTTCAAAATATTGAGTGTTATATGGTAAAGTTAGAACTTGATTTCTTTCTCCTAAATATCTTGTTATATTTTTTGAAGTATATTTTGAAAATTTATCATATCTTCCTATCAATAATAATACTTTAGGATCTTTAAATAATGGATTTTTTGTTTTTATATCAAGGAAATTGTTTATTGCTCTTAATCTTTGTGATAATGTTGCAACTACCAAATCTGACATTTTTATTATTTCATCTTGCAATGGTATTGGCATTACAGTTGCTAAATCTACAAATACAAAATCATAATATGTGTTTGCTAATTCTATAATTTGTATATAACTTTCTGCTATTTGTTTATATTCACTTTCTTGTCCTTCAAATCCTAATAACAATTCTAATCTATCTTTGAATATTATTTTTGTATAATCTGTTATTAAATTTGCTGTAAATTTATTACTTCTTACAATTCTATCTAATCCTTCTATTCCACTTTGTATAGACGAATTAGCATTTTGTCCAAATAATCCTATATTTTTTGTTGTTTTTTTATTTTGTTCAAAAAAACAATTTTCTATAGTTTCATCATTAAGACTTGTAGATATTAATAAAATCTTTTTATTATGTTCTATTGCCATATGTGTTGCCACAGCGACAGCAGATAGTGTCTTTCCTACATGTTCTTTATTATTACCCCAAAATGTAACAATTGCCATAGTCTTATGCTCCTTTTTCTATAGTTTTTATAGCCTTTCTAATATCTGTATTTTTAACTTCTTTATAAATGCCTTCTACAATATAAGATAAATTTTCTTTATATGCAGAAGTTAATTTTTTGAATTTGATTTTTTCAACTCTCTGATTTTCTATAATAGCACTAAAATCTTCCATTGTTATAGTAAAATAAATTTTATATTCATTCCAACTTATATTGCAATCTTTAGATAGAAAATCTAAATATTGTTCTTCTTCTGGTAACATATTTTTTGAAAACAATATTTTTGTAACCTTGATTTGTTCTTCAAGTTCACTTAATACTTCTAATCCTTTTTTTAAATCATAAACATCAAAAGATGTAACAAAATAATTTATATCTGAATTTTCTAATTCAAATCTTTTAAACATATCATATGAATCAGTATCTACAAACACTATATCATATGATTGATTTAAGTCATCAATTCCTAAGTATTGTCTTAAATGTTCAAAGCTACTAAATCCTATAGCTACATCTATATTTTCAAATTCTGTTACATAGTTTGCAGTTGGAGTTATAGCTGGCACTACATATTTGGCTTTTTGCTTTTGTGTACAATCTACTATTAGAATTCTTTTACCTAAAACTGTTAAAATCTTTGCTACATATAACATAAGGTCAATTTTATCATAAGCTCCAATAAATCCTATTTTTTGCATAGTATTCTTCCTTTCTCCTCAGTATTAAGGGCATATAAATATGCCCTTAATATTAATATCCTGCTAATGTATCTAAATATTGTTTTCTTGATTCTTGTGAATTTGCTGTACTATTTGATATTCCTTCTTCTACGTTTGTTTGAGCTTGTTCTGATCCGGCAATTGCAGGAGTTAAATGTTCATTTCTTAGCTGTGATAAATTATTTTGGCCATATCTTGCATTTAATGCATTCATAGCTTCTTTTAATATGTTTGGATCACTTTTTAATAATGCAACTACTTCTGCACTTACAGGATATGTAGGTGTAGCAGCTTTTTGCATTCCTGGGTCTGTATATTTTGTAGCATATATTTTTGATCCATTAATTTTAAATGCATCATAAATTGCATTTGAAATTGATAATATTTCATCTTCACTTAAATTAATTCTTATTGTGTCTGATGAAAGAGATCCTCCTAAATCTGGTATTTCAACTTTTTTCTTAGATACAACTATATAATTTTGTCCTGATGGAAGCATTAATCTAATATCAACATAATCTCCATCTTCTAAGTCTATTGGTAAGACTATCATATTATATTCTTCTATTCTTGTATCATCATTTATTTTATTATCTGACTCAGTTATTAAATCTGATGTTATTATAGTATTTTTATTCATATCAACTTTTGCAATTACATTTTCTTCTCCAGTTAAGCTAATTGCATTAGCTGGTACTGCATCAGAAGGAAGTGTTTTTGCAGTAATTGTACTTAAATCTACTGTTTCTCCAGATTTAACATCTTTATTTAATACATATACTGTTTTACTAGCCGCTTTTTCTTCTTGTTCTTTCTTTTTAATATTCATTAATTGTAAAAATAATAACGCTATTATTATACCTGTTATAACTAACGTTAATAACATTCCTAACAAAAATGAATTTCTTGATTTTCTTTGCATTGGATTTGTTGCCATGACAAATTCCTCCCTTAATTTATAATTTATATTATTTTTTTACAAAATATTCATCTATTTTATTTTAACTTAAATCAAGTTGAAAATCAATAATTTATAGCGTTTGTAACCTAAAATTAATATCATTGTAATATTATTGTAATATTATTTTTTTATTCCTTATTTTTTGAAAAATTTACCTGTTTATTTTAAAAAAAATTGCTAATTCTATTATTAGAAAAAGCAAAAGTTTTTTCTATAAATGTTATATATAGCAGGAGGTGAAAAAACAATGGCAAACACAAGTAACAGAAAATTAGTTCCAGAAGCTATGTCTGCATTAGACAAATTCAAATATGAAGTTGCTTCAGAAGTTGGTGTTAACTTAAAAGACGGATATAATGGTGACATTTCAGCTAAAGACGCTGGTAAAATAGGTGGACAAATGGTTAAAAAAATGATCGAACAAGCTGAAAGAAACATGAAATAGTTATTACTATTTTAAAATTTGAATTCTATTTATAGACAGGAGGTTAAGTTTTGTTTTTATGAATACATAAAGGCAGGATTTGATTTCCTGCCTTTTCTTATTTTTAATTATGCTTCTGGTTCATAAAATGTAATTTTTTAAATTAATTGTTGTAAATATTAAAAATAGTACAAACTCAACAAGAGGAATTTTGTGAAACACTCTTTTTTTTGCATTATAATTTGTTTTGTAACTATTAATTAAGGATTATGCTTGCTACTTTCTTTATTTATTAGGGAAAATCATTTTTCCCCCTAAATTTCTTGTACTATAAAGTTATTATAGTTTTGTAATTCTTTTTTTATTTCTTCCTTATTTTTTCCATTCCAATAATTATAGTTATATATAACCTTATTATCTATTTTTATTACATTTGTTATTGTAGGTATTTGTTCATTTTCTATCTGTTTTAATTCTTCATACTTCTCTGTTGCTACTTTTTCAGTATATCCACCTACACAATATCTAGCACCTATACAAACATCATTTTCATCAAATGACATTATTATAGTAGCTTCTAATTTATCATCATTACTTTCTATCAATAAATTTGTAACCTTAGAAATTGTTTTTCTATTTTCTTGTGTTATCCATTCTTTAAATGCTTCAAAATATTCAGGATTCCCATTTTCATCAACAGCAACTCCACCTATTGAAAGAAAAAAACTAATTATTAATGTTATTAATAAAATTGAAATTGATAAAACTATTCCTATTATTATTACATTTCTATGTTTTATTTTTTTTAGATAATCAATTTTTTTTAATTCATCTATTCTATCTAATACAATTTCTTTTCCCATATCTTTTAAAATATTTGTACACTCTTCACATTCTTTAATATGATTTTCAATGTATTTGTTTGTTTCTTCACTTGTCAAGCCTTCTATATAGTTTGGTAATAAATCTTGTATTAATTTACACTCGTTGTTTTTTTTCATTCTCATCAACCTCCTTCATTTTTTGTTTTCCTCTATAAAAAGAAACTCTTGCCAAATTTTCACTTATTCCTAGGATTTCGCCTATTTCTTTAAATGTAAATTCTCCTGTGATTTTTAAATAAAATATTTCTTGTGTTCTTGTATCCAATTTTTTTATTTTATTAATTAAATCTAATTTATCCGTGCAATTATTTTCTAAACTTTCATAAGATACAATTTGTATCTCATCTAAATTTACTATGTTTATATTATGTGTTTTCTTTAATTCTTTAAGCCATAAATTTTTTGCAATTTGGCATAACCAAACATATAATTTACACTCTCCTCTATATTGTTTGATATGTTTAAATGCTTGATAAAAAGTTTCTTGAGTTAAATCTTCTGACAAGGCATCATTATGAGTTAAGCAGAACAAATATTTATAAACCTGTTTTGAATATTCTTTATATATTTCTTCAATATTCTGCATTAATCAAAATCCTCCTTTCTTTTCTTATGTTATAAGAGTATAAAAAAATTAAATTCGTTACAAATATTTTTATTATATAAAAAATAGTTGGTTAAATTAAAAGTGAGTGTTAACTTAAAAGACGGATATAATGGTGACATTTCAGCTAAAGACGCTGGTAAAATAGGTGGACAAATGGTTAAAAAAATGATCGAACAAGCTGAAAGAAACATGAAATAGTTATTACTATTTTAAAATTTGAATTCTATTTATAGACAGGAAGTTAAGTTTTGTTTTTATGAATATATAAAGGCAGGATTTGATTTCCTGCCTTTTCTTATTTTTAATTATGCTTCTGGTTCTACTAAACCATAATTTTTGCCATCTTTTAATTTATGTATTGCATTAACTTTACCTGTTTCAACATTTATAAATACTAAAAAATTATGTGTTGGTTTTTCTTGTAATTTTAACATTGCATCTTCTGGCATCATTGGTTTTAATTCATAATATGATGTTTTTATTATTTCATTTTCAATTTCAGGTATTTTTGTATCTACTATTTCCATATTTTTTATAGATGCATCTTTCATCATTTTTTCTTTTTTAGTTTTTGTTTTTCTTATTTGTCCTTCTAATATATCTATATCTTTATCTATAGATGCATATAAGTCTTTATCTTCTGTAACAGCCCTATATTTTTCTCCATTGGCTACAATAGAAATTTCTGCTATCTGTTCATTTTTTTCAGTTCTTAATGTAACCTCTGCATCAGCTTCTTCAAAATATTTATCTATTCTGTCTAATTTTCTTTCTACATAATCATTTATAGCTTCTGTTATCATTAGTTCCTTTCCTATTACTTTTATTTTCATAAAAATCGCTCCCTTCATCTTTTTTGTTTTTTATGTTACAAGCTTATTATATATATAATATTTTTAAATTTCAACATTATTTTATATATTTTTATTAAAATAGTTCTTCTAATTTATATTCTTTTTCTAGTTTTTCATTAAAATATATTTTTGTTAAAATTTCTAATTCTTTTAAACTTTCATCTTTTAAACTAAAAGAAAATAGCTTTTTCGCAGGTGCACTTATTATGTATTTTATAGCATTTTGCGTACTTTGATTTATCTTTATACTTCCTTTATCTTGTTTGCCACATGCTTCACACTTAAATCCATTATCTTTTATGCTAAAGTAAGCAATATCATTTTTTTCCTTACAGCTAACACATTCATTTATTCTTGGAGTAAATCCTAATATTGAAAGTAATCTTAGCTTAAATATAGATAAAACTAAATTTAAATCTTTATCTGTTTCTGAAATAACATATAAAGTATTTAAAAACAATTGTAAAATTTTATAACAATTTTGATTTTCTTCTGTTACATCTCTTATAATTTTAGTTATATGTACTGCATATTTTAGTTTATCTAAATCAGTCCTTATATTATAAAAAACTTCTATAGTTTCACATGAATTAATATTATATGTATTAGAACCTTTATACATTAAATATTCACCAAAGCATAGAAGTTGTGTGCCTGCTAAAAGAGCACTTTTTGTTCTTCTTGCTCCTTTAGCAACACATGAAATTTTTCCTAATCCTGGAGTAAGCATTGTTAACATCTTATCAGAATCCCCAAAATTATTTTCCGATATTATTATTCCATTCGTTTTTATTGTTCCCATTTTGCTCCACCTTTTGTATATTTTCTTCTATATCTTTTATTTGTTTAAATTCTAAAAAACTATCAATACTACCTGTATTTTTAAAGGTATCCCATGCAATCTTTTTTATCATTTTATCACTCCCTTTAAATTTATCTTTTGTGTTTTTTATTAAATTATACAAAAAAATTATTTATTTTGTTTAAATTTATTTACAATACTATCATTTTCTTGCCAGTCTTCTTTAACTTTAACCCATGTTTTTAAATTAACTTTTTTTCCAAAATTTTCTTCCATATCAATTCTTGCCATTTTACCAATTTTTTTAAGCATTTGACCGTTTTTACCTATTATTATTCCTTTATGTGAGTTTCTTAAGCAATAAATTGTTGCTTCTATATCATATATTTCTTCATTTTGTTTATTTTCTCTGAGATTCATTTTTTCAACTTCTACATATATTCCATGAGGTACTTCTTGGTCTAATATTTTTAAAGCTTTTTCTCTTATTGTCTCTTCTGCCAATTGTCTTAATGTTTGATCTGTATATTCTTCTACATCATAATAAGCAGGACCAGGTTTTAAGTATTTTTCTATCTCATCTAATATTACATTTTTATATTTTGTATCTAATGCAGAAATTGGTATAACCGCTTCAAAATCATATTCTTTTCTATACAAATCAATTAGTTTTAGTAATGATTCTTTTTGTACTAAATCAATTTTATTTATTATTAAAATAGTCTTTTTATTTGATTCTTTTATTTTTTCTAAAATCTTACTATCGCCTTTTCCAATCTCTTTGCTATCTGCTTCTATTAAAAATAATATTACATCAGCATCTAACATTACTCCAAATGATGTTTCTATCATTGTTTCATTTAATTTTGTTTTTGGTTTGTGTATTCCTGGTGTATCTATAAATATTATTTGAGAATTTTCTCTATTTACTATTCCTCTTATAGCTGTTCTTGTTGTCTGTACTTTATTAGCAATTGCTGCTATTTTTTCTCCCACTAAAAGATTTATTAGTGTGGATTTTCCTACATTAGTTCTACCTATTATTGATACAAATCCTGATTTGAATTCTTCCATTTTATTTCTCCGTTATTTTATATTTTCTATATTATACACTATTTTTTTGCTAAATTTGTAGAATTTAAGAATTTTTTTTAAATTTTATAAAAAAAGAAGATATTAATTTTAAATATCTTCTTTCAAAATTTATTATTCAAATTTTACTTGTGCACCTTTAGGACATATATTTACCCATGTGTTTCCATCATTTACTTCTATTTCATTTCCATTTTCATCTTTATATACTGTCTTTTTATTTCTATCAGATTTTGTACAAGTAATTTTTATAGCTTTTCCATTTGTTATATAATATCCATCATATGTACCTATATTATTTAAACCTTGTCTTCCTTTTCCTGATCCATCATTTAGATCATAATTTTCTATAAATTCTACTATAATATTTTTTGTTGTAATTGCTTGTTTAGAATCCCAATCAGTTTGTGCTTTTCCTCTAGCAGCTCTTGAATATGTTTTTTCTTGTTCATTATAAGTATATGTTACTGTTTGAAGATTTGAATGTGGAATTGTAACTTTTTTAGCTTGTGTTCCATTTTCTAATTCAATCTCATTTTCTGAATATTTTAATACACTTTGAGAATTTGATGTTGTTCTGTATCCTTTATTTTGTGCAATTTTTAATATATTAGATGTGTCTGTTGCTACATTATGTGGTGCTTTTTTATCAGATACTCTTCTAAAAGCACTTGTACTTTCTGTTATTCCATTTATATTATTAACACTTAATTTTGTTATATCTTTTTTGGCTTGTGGACTCCATCCATAATGAACATATATTGCATCATTTTCTAAAGCATAATCTAAGAAATAATGTCTTGAACTTCTTACTGGTCCTATTTTATCAACATCAGCACCTTTAAATAATGCCATTAATCTAGTTTCTCCACCTTCTACAATTATTTCATATACCATATATGTGTTATTTAATCCAGCTTGTGGCCAAGCTCCACTATGATTATCTATCATTACAGCAATAGGTCTTTGTGTTCCACTAAATATTTCTATATTTTCATTTCTCTCTACTTGCTCTTCAGGTTCTTCTTCAAATGTAGGAACTTCTTGTTCATTATTCTTGTTATTTACTATTTTATACGCTAGCATTCCTCCTGCAATGATTATTAATACTACTAAAACAATTATTAACTTCTTATTCTTTAATATTTCTTTAAATTTTTCCATAACACTATCCCCTTTTTATATTTAATTTATTTAAAACTATTTCTTCCTTTTCTCTCATCTTAAGCTTGTCCATATCTATCATATGGTCATATCCCATAAGATGATAAAATCCATGTACTAACATATATGCTAATTCTCTTTCAAAACTATGTCCATATTCTTTTGCTTGTTCTTCAACTTTCTGTATTGATATAACTACATCTCCTAAAATATCTACTAAATCAAATTTATTGTTTTTTATCATTTTATCTAATTCTTCTTTTTCAAACATTGGAAATGAAAGCACATCTGTTTCTTTATCAATACCTCTAAATTGATTATTAATTCTTTTTATGTTTTCAGGATTTGTTAAAGTAATGCTTATATATAATTTTGAATTAATTAAGTTTTCTTGTTCAAAACATTGTTCTACTACTTTTTTTATTATTTTTTCATATTCTTTATTTTCTTCTATATCTAAATATTCTAATTGATACATGTTACTTTCCCTTATTTAACTTTCACCTTGTTTTTTATATATTTTCC
This sequence comes from uncultured Clostridia bacterium, assembly GCA_947627935.1. Classification (GTDB taxonomy): domain Bacteria; phylum Bacillota; class Clostridia; order TANB77; family CAG-508; genus CAG-269. The sequence goes on from CANQXY010000004.1 coordinate 44,463, forward strand.
TTTTGATGTAAATCCTTTTAATTCTCTTATTGCATCATAATCAACTAATTTTCTTTTATAATATTTTATTAATCTTGTATAATCAGTTTTTTCATCATGTAACTTTTTCATATCATCTTTTATAAATAATATTTCTTTTTGTTTTACATATTCTATAAAATCAGTTTCCTTTATTTTTTCATTTTCTTTATATTTGTCCCAAAACTTTTTAAAATCTAGTTTTTCTTGTTCATTTTCCCAATATACTTTTGTTGCAAGTAATTTTGTATTATATTCTTCTATCAATTTTATAAGCATTGAATATGCTTTTTCTCTCTTTACTGCAATTTTTGTATCTTGTACTAGGTTTCTTGCATCTGCTAATAATCTTTTATAACATTGTTCTGATACAACAAGTGGCAAGCTATGTATAAACAATTTTCTGCTTAACGCAAGTAAAATCATATTTTTTTCTATTGTATCTTTAGTATCAAGTTTTCCTACTTCAAAGTTTTCATATTTTTCATATTCGTCTAATATATTTTGTGAAACTTCATTTTCTTTTATTTTTAATGATAATATACTTTTAACATATTCTTCTAGTGTATAGAAAATTTTTGTATATACCCAATCTTTAGTTGAATCATATACATTTGTAGTATCAGCCAATTTTATTGAATAATTTTTAAGTATACCTTTATATAACATATCCATTTTGAATATATAAAAATCATAATATCTTTCCAATGATTTATTCTTATTAGATGTCTTTAATCCTTCATAATCTAATTCTATTAAATATTTTTGTTTTCTATATTTATATTCAACATATTCAGGTTCTTTTAAGCTTGTTATTTCATAATATCTAGATAATGCATTTTTTTCATATTCTGATGCACTGTTACTTTTTACTTTCTTATATATAGAATCTAAAACATATTTATCTAAAGCTTCTAAATACGCTGTATATGATTGTTCATATTTTTCTTCTAATGATTCTTTTTTGTCTTTATCTAATTCAGGATTATTATAGATTTCAAAATTTTTTAGTAGTGCATTTCTTTTTACAGTTATTAACATACTATTAATACCGATTTTAGTTGGTATTAATATTCTTGTTAAGGTATTTGATAATCTATTAAAAAATGTTTTGTCTGCTCCAGTAATTTTTAAACTTCTTTCTTCCATAACATCCATCCTCTCAAAATACTATTTTTTCATTAGTCCCTATATTTTCAAGTACCTCATATGTAACATATACTTCTACATAATCTTGGTGCTGATATTTATTTACAGTTCTTCCGAAGTATATTGTTTTTTTCTTCAATTTCATCTAACAACTCTTTATCTAATTCTTCTATCCCTATGTTCGTAGCTTCTTCTATATCATATACTACATTTGTCTTTTCTTGCTCTTTATATGTCAATTTTGTTACAGAAATCGGTAAATATAAGTTTGAAAATAACTTAAACTTTTTTTCTTCGTTTATTGTATCATAAAATTTAAATTTTGAAACCCTTTTATTAAAATTTATTTCAAAATTATTTATTTTTATGCCATACTTTTTCTCCTGAGCCCCTGTTTCCGTATATTTTTCTTGATTGTAATATATTTTTTTTGATTTAGTATACCATACTTTTGCTTCTATTTCTCCTATACTATGTACATATCTTGTACCTGTATACTTTCCTTCCATAGTTCCAGATATTAATATTGTTCCTTCTTTTATAGTATCTCCTTCTTTTACCATTGCAGTTCCGTTTTGTGCATTTATTTTTGTTATAATTCCATTTTTATCTGAAACTATATTACAATACTCTGTATCATCAATTATTTCTGGTTTTTCTTCTGCTTTAACTACTTTTACTATTACATTTGTCCCTTTTAGTTCTATTCCCATCCATGCAATATCATCTCTTTTTAATCTTATATTATTTATTATTTCTTTTGAATCTACTTTTGACTTCAATATTCCAGTCTTTAACCCAGCTTCTTTTAAATCTTCTTCTATACTTGCAAGATCATTATTATTTTCTTCTTGTATTTCTATATTCCATATATAATTAGAAGCAAATATTATTAAAGATATAACTAATATTAAAAATATAGCAAATATTTTTCTTTTTCTATATCTATTTAAAATAAATGGAATTCCTTTTTTTCTTTCTATTTTTACTTTACATTTTGTTTTTCTTGCTACTTCTGCTATTTTCTTAAAATCACTTATTCCTATATTTAAATATAATCTTACGTTTTTATCTCTTTTTAAATTCCATATTAATATTTTATTATTTGTACATATATTTATAAATCTCTCTATGTAGTATCCTTCTACACATATTCTTAAGTATCCAATTATATAATTAAAAAGTATTTTTATAAACATTATTACTCCTTTATCCTATTGTTTTTTCTATATCTATACTATCAATATCTCCTATGATTTTTATATCATCATTTGTCATTTGTTCTAATTTTAAATTAAATCCATTAATATTTACGATTCCTATATGTGTATTTACTTTTACATAGTATTCTTCATATTCTAATATTCCTTTATAATTTTCTATAATCATTTCATTAAATCCAACTATTGTTAATTTAGGCTCATTTGTATAAAGTTCTCTTGGCATTTCTAAAATATTATCAATTTTCCTTAGATTAGGTTTTTTCATATTTCCCCACCTTATTAATTTTCAAATTCATCCAAACTTTTAATTTCATATCCTTTATTTTTTATTTCTTTAATAACACTATCTAAAATATTTGTATTTGTTTTTGAATTTCCATGTAATAACATTATTTCTCCATTATGAAGATTTGATATTATCATTTCCTTTGCAGTTTGCTCATTTGGTTGATTATCCTCATTCCAATCTTGATAAGCAAAACTCCACATTACAGTTTTGTATCCTAATGATTTTATTATATTTAATGTTCTTTCACTAAATTCTCCCATTGGTGGTCTTATATACTTCATTTCATATGCAAATTTTTCGTAAATAGCTTGATGTAAATTCATAACTTCTGATTCTACCTTATCATCACTTAAGTCTGGCATACTTTTATGATTAACAGTATGATTTCCTACTATATGCCCCTCTTCTAACATTTGTTTTACTAAATCTTCTTGAGTATTTAAATAATGAGCTGTTATAAAAAATGTTGCTGTTACTTCATTTTGTTTTAGTACTTCCAATATTTTAGGTGTATATCCTGCTTCATATCCTTCATCAAATGTTAAATATATTATCTTTTTTTCTTGATTTCCTAAACATATACCTTCATTTTGTTCTAATATACTTCTATTTTTAGATCCAACATCTGGCTGTTTATTATCATTATTTCTTTTAATTCCCCAACCAATTTTCGTATTACTTAACCCTGATGCATTTGTTTTTAATGTCTTTTCTTGAGAACTAGATAAATAAAATGTACAAATTGAAAATGTAATAATTATTAAACTTAAAAAAATAACTTTATATGAAATATTTTTATTTATTTTCATCTTCCTACTCCTTATATTTTTTTAATAAATTTTATGATTATTTTCTTATATTATTACTTCTAATTTTAATTCACTAAAAACAAATTTACATTTTATATAGTAATTATTTTATTTATTAATATAAATAGTTCTATTTTGTAATAAAATTCATACTTATCGTCTTATTTTTTTGTAAAATAATTCCAATTTTATATTGACAACTTAAATATTTTGCATTATATTGATAATATTGCTGGAAAAATAAGGTAATTTTTTATACTTTGTCGAAACCTGTTTTTCTAGTATAATTTATGTTTTTAAAGGAAGGTTATAATATGTTAAATTTTATAATTTGTGATGATAATCAAAATATTTTAGATAAATTATCTAAACTTTTAGAAGACATTTTTAATAAGAATAATTTTGATGCTAAAATTTCTTTTAAATCAACTGATGTACAAAGTGTTTATACTTTTGTTAATTCAAATAAAGTTGATGTATTAATTTTAGATATAAACTTAAAATCAAAAATGTCTGGTTTAGAATTGGCACAAAAAGTAAGAGAATTTAATAAAGATTGTTATATTATATTTACTACTGGTCATTTAGAATATGCAATGATGGCATACAAATTCAAAACTTTTGATTATTTAGCAAAGCCTATTACATATGAAAGATTAGAAGATACAATAATAAGATTATTTGATGATATTCATGGTCTTCCTAAAAAATATATAAAAATTGATAATAAAAATACTTTAATTGATGAGGCTGAAATTCAATATATAAAAAGAGATGGTATGAAATTAATATATCATACTGAAAGTCGTGATTATGAAGCTTATAGTTCTTTTAATAAAATACAAATGAACTTACCTAATAATTTTGTAAGATGCCATAAATCATATGTTGCAAATATAAACAACATTAAAAACTTTGAACCAACAACTAATACAATTTACTTTAATGATGATGTATCTTGTGATATTGGTCCAAAATATAAATCTAGCTTTATGGAGGTAATGAATAATTATGGAGATTTTAAATAATATTTGGATTGCATTAACTACAGAAAACCCAATATTGATGAAATGGATATTACTACTAATGTTTGTTGAAAATTATTTATCATTACATTTATTTTTATCAATATTAAATATTTCTTCTACAAGAAAGCAAAGAATATTATATATTTTTCTATTTAGTATAGAAGGAATTATAAGTATGCTTTTCATTCCTTCTCCATTTAATTTAATATTTAATTATGTGATATCTTTTTTAATGATATTTATAATTTTCAAATTAAAACCTTTAAAAGTTATACTTTGCATTATATTACCAGTTATAATATTTGCATTAGTTGGAAGTTTAATTTCAAATCCATATCTTAGAATACTTAATATAAGTCATGAACAATATGAAACAATTCCTATATATAAATTAGGATATCTATGCATAATGTATATATCCATATTTTTGATAATTAAATTAATTAAACGTAAAAATTTAAAAATTAATATACTAGAAGATTTAGATAATAAAACAAAAATGATTATAATTTGTAATTTCATTTTAGGTTTATTTGTTTTATGTGTGCAATTAATTATAAATTCATATTTTATTGATAATTTACCTATTTTAATAACTTTTCTTAATTTTATATCTTTACTTGCATATTTCTTTGTAAGTATATATAGTTTAACTAGAGTAACTAAATTATCTATAACTCAAAAAGAATTAGAAAGCTCAGAATCATATAATAAATCTTTATCAATTTTACATGATAATATTAGAGGTTTTAAACATGATTTTGATAATATTGTTGCAACAATAGGTGGATATGTTAAAACAAATGATATGGAAGGACTAAAAAAATATTATTATGAACTTGAAGATGATTGTCAAAGAGTAAATAATATAGCAACATTAAATCCTAATATAATAAACAACCCTGGTATTTATGCACTTCTAACATCTAAATACAATAAAGCAGATGAAAAGAATATAAAAATAAATTTAGAGTTTTTCTTAGATTTAAATACTTTAAAAATAAAAATTTATGAATTTTCTAGAATTCTTGGTATATTATTAGATAATGCAATAGAAGCAGCTTCTGAATGTGAAGAAAAAGTTATAAATATTAAGTTTAGAAATGAACAAAGTAGGCATAGACATGTAGTTATTATAGAAAATACTTTTAAAGATAATAATTTAGATATAGAAGAAATGTTTCAAAAAGGTGTATCTGGTAAACAAAATCATTCTGGACTTGGTTTATGGGAAATAAGACAAATATTAAAGAAAAACAATAACTTAAACTTACATACTGAAAAATCTAAAAATTTATTTAAACAACAACTTGAAATATATTATTAATAAAGCTCTATTTTGAGCTTTATTTTTTTAGCCCAAAAATAAACAACCCCTCTTTATTTGGGGTTGTTTATCGTAAAATGGTTTTAATTTTATAATATTTAAGTTAAGGATTACTTAACTTTTATAAAATCCTTTAATTAATCTTTTTTGATCATAGATGCTGGCATTTTTGGTTGGTGCATAAACCACCACATAAGACATGCTGTATTTGTTGATTTTGCATATTTTTCTGCAACTTTAGCTAAAAATTTTAACATATAAATTCCCTCCTTTTTTTTATATATATAGTATTAATATAATGTACTTAAATAAATTTAAAATTATCCATATACTTCATATCCATACTTATTGTTAGTTAATTTATATGCGATTTTAGTTATTGAAATTGTCTGAATTAATGTGCCTATAATTAAGATATTTGATATTATATAATTTGGATATATTAATGAAACTATTGTAGTTACTGTTACTATTATGTATGAAGCTACTTGTTTCTTTTTTCTTACTTTTGTTTCTAATATTGGAACATCTTCTGTATCTGCTGGAGCATAAAGTTTTATCATAATCATAGAAAATATCCAAACAAATGCTATTAATATATATCTAATTGCATCATCTATAATTAAATACTTACTTAAGAATGCTGTTCCACAATATGTTAATGTAGTTGCTAATATGCAACCTAAATGTGTGTGTAAATGAAATCCTCCAGAAGTTGATCTATATGGCATTATTAATATAAAAGTTAATAATGTTAATTTAAATATTCCAAGTATTAATGCAATTAGTAATGTTATAAATATTTTTGGAATCTCTCCAAATATAATTTGAAGTCCATAATTTATAACTTCTGCTCTTTCATCATCTACTTCAGGCATTTTTTCTCTTATTTTTTTAGTTAACAATGAACAGATTTTATCTATCATCTTCATCGCCTCGCTTTTTTATTAAGCTCAGTTAGAAGTCTATCATTAGTATTCCTATTTTTATTATTTCTTTTATGAAATGTATATTTTACTTTATGAAAATTTATTCTATTGTTTCATAAAAATTTTATATAAAAAAAGATATAGATTAATCTATATCTTTAACATTTTTTAATATACACCATGTTCCATTAGTTTCTGGTAAATCTTTAAATGACATTTCTTCTTTAGTTATAGGATGCTTTATTGTAAGTTTATATGCCCATAGTGCTATTTGCTTTCCTTGTCCCCTCGTTCCATATTTTTGATCTCCAAAGATACTATGATTAAAATGAGCAAGTTGTACTCTTATTTGATGATGTCTTCCTGTATGTAAATTTATTTTTAATAATGATAAATTTTTTACTTCATTATATGCTAGTACCTCATAATCTAGTTTAGCAAACTTACTATTTTTCTTATTTTTATCTACAACTTTACTTATATTATTTCTCTCATCTTTATATAAATAATCTTCTAATGTACCTTTAAGATTTTCTATTTTCCCATCAACAACAGCTAAATATTGTTTTTTAAATTCTTTATTTCTTACTTGTTCACTTAATCTTGATGCAGCTTTTGATGTTTTTGCAAATATCATAACTCCACCTACAGGTCTATCTAGCCTATGAACTAATCCTAAATATACATTTCCTGGTTTATTATATTTTTCTTTTAAATATTCCTTTATAATTTTTAAGCAATCAATATCATCTGTTTTATCTGCTTGTGAAGGAATATTTGGCTTTTTTTCCACTACTATTATATGATTATCTTCATAGATAACTTTTAAATTTTCCATTTTTATACCTCTATTTTTCCCAACGACCATATATTCCACATGGTAAAATTAGCTTTGAATCTTCCATAGGAAGTCCTACTTCTCCTGAAGTTACTCTTCCTTTATATTTTTTATTTACAGTTAAATTCAAAATATTTTCTAATACAACACTTGATATTCCTGTTGTATATGAATTTATTAAAAAGAATAATGGATCATCTGATAAAACTTTTGTACAAAGTTCTACTAAATCATATATATTATTTTCAAATTGCCAAACTTCTCCATTTGTACCTCTTCCATATGAAGGAGGATCCATTATTATGGCGTCATACTTATTTTCTCTTCTTATTTCTCTATTAACAAATTTAACTACATCATCTATTATGTATCTTACTGGTCTATTCTCTAACCCAGATGAAATAACATTTTCTTTAGCCCAAGAAACCATACCTTTTGAACTATCCACGTGGCAACAAGATGCTCCTGCATACAAACAAGCAACTGTTGCTCCACCAGTATATGCAAATAAATTCAATACTTTTATTGGTCTTTTTTCACATTTTATTTTTTCTATCATCCAATCCCAATTAACAGCTTGTTCTGGAAATAATCCTGTATGTTTAAATCCCATTGGTTTTATATTAAAAGTTAAATCTTTATATTTTACTTGCCATTGCTTAGGCATCTTTTTAGTATACTCCCAAGATCCTCCACCTGTTTTACTTCTATGATATGTAGCATTTATTTCATCCCACTTTTTTGGAAAACTCTTATCTTTCCATATTATTTGAGGATCTGGTCTTGATAATATTACATCTCCCCATTTTTCTAGTTTTTGACCATTTGCCATATCTAATATTTTATAATCTTTCCAATTATTTGCTATATTCATTATTTTCTCCTTAAAAAATACTATTCATCAATTTGAATAGTATTATTTTAACATATTTTTTTAAATTTTCCAATATAGCTTTATATATTTGTTAATATAGCCATAAAGTTATATATTAACAAAAAATTAATACTTGAAAGTAAAATAAAAGCAATCAAAAATATGTTTAGTAACATATGTTTTTTAAAAAACTTCATAAATTTGCTTGTCCAACTTTCATTTTTGATTTCTAATCTGTTTAATCTTGTATTGTACCTTATATTAAATATTTCATCTTTAGCATATTCCATTAAAATTTCCCCCTTATATTTTATTATCACTAATATATTCATTATTTTTATATTTAGAACAAAAACTCATCGCAAAAAAACATAAAAAGAATCAAACATTACATTTGTTTGACTCTTTTTGCTAAATCTCTTGTTATTCCTTTAACTTTCATCAAATCTTCGACTTTTGCTTTTTTTATGTTTTCTATACTTCCAAATTCTTTTAATAGTGCTTTTTTCTTTGTATCCCCTATTCCTTTAATATTATCTAATTCTGATTTTGTAATTTCTTTGTCTCTTAATTTTCTGTGATAAGAAATTGCAGTATCATGAACTGTATCTTGAAATCTAGTAATTAATTTCATAAGATTATCTGAGATTTTATATTCTTTTTTTTCTTCATCTATTAATGCTCTTGTTTGATGTTTATTATTTTTGACCATACCAAAAACTGGTATATTTAATTTATATTTTTCTACAGCTTTTTTAGTAGCTTTTATTTGAGTTATACCACCATCTACTAATATTAAATCTGGTAATTTTCCGAATCCACCTTTTTCATTTTCAATAGAATGCTTTAGTCTTCTAGTAACTACTTCTTCCATACATTTAGGATCATCTTGACCATATACTGTTTTTATTTTAAATCTTCTTGATAAATTCTTTTTTATTTCTCCATCTTGAATTATACACATTGCAGCAACCATAAACTGACCTGAAATATTTGATATATCATATGTTTCAATTTTTCTAGGTAATTTTTCTAAATTTAAAACTTCTTTAAATTCTAATAATACTTCATTTTTATTTTTTTCTTTATTTTCTAAAGTAACTTTACTATTTAATTCTGCCATTTCAACAAATCTTAACTTTTCACCTTTTTTTGGTGTCCTTAATTCCACTTTTTTACCTAATTCTGTGGATAACCATTCTTCAATTGCTTCTTTATCATCTAATTCTTCTCTTAGCATAATTTTATTTGGTATGTTTGGATTTTCAAAATAATATTGTTTTATAAATCCAGATAAAATTTCTTTATCATTCATTTCAGTTAAATCTTTTAAGAAGTAATGTTCTCTTCCTATCATTTTACTATTACGTACAAAAAATATTTCAATACAAACTTCTATATCTGATTTAGAAAGTCCTATAACATCTATATTATTTTCTGAAATATTTGAAACCTTTTGTTTTTCTGAAACTCTTTCAATTGCTATTTTTCTATCTCTAATATATGCAGCCTGTTCAAAGTCTAAATTATTAGATGCATTTTTCATTTGAATATCTAGTTCTTTTATTAGTTTATCTGTTTTCCCATCTAATAAATCTATTATTTCATTAATTTGATTTCTATATTCTTCTTTTGATATATAACCCATACATGGAGCCATACACCTTTTTATATGATAATTTAAACATGCTCTTGTATTAGATTTAAAATTTCTACATTGACGTATTTTATATTTTTGTTTAATAAAATCGACCATTTCTTTAGCAGCACCTGGATTTGCATATGGGCCAAAATATTTTGATCCATCATTTACTACTTTTCTTGTTATATATACTCCTGGATAATCTGATTTTACATCTATTTTTATATATGGATATGTTTTATCATCTTTTAATAAAACATTAAATCTTGGTCTATTTTTTTTGATTAAATTACACTCTAAAATTAGTGCTTCTGCTTCATTATCAACAACTATATATTCAAAATGGTCAATTAAACTTACCATCTTCTTTATTCTTTCAGTTTTGTCTGTTTTTCTAAAATATGATCTAACACGATTTTTAAGTGATATTGCTTTTCCTACATATATAATTTTATCATCTTTATCTTTCATTATATATACTCCAGGTTTTCCTGGTAACTTTTTTAATTCTTCTTCAATATTAAACATTTTCTCACCTTAACATAAATATCATTTATATTATATCATCCAAACACTTAATTGTCTATATTTTAAAACTATCACTATTTCTTGTTAAATAAATTTTTTTATATTTTATATATATTTTTTTACAAAAACTTGCCACTTTTTTTGTTTTAGTGTAATATAATAAAGTAATTGAAAGACAAATAATAAAATTTTTAAGAAAGGAGTTTTTATTATTTAAGCGCCTGGACAGTTTTATACTGTTGACGAGGTCTAAAGTTATCGAAAAATTCGGCGGATGCTTTAGTGGCAAAGGTTACTGTCATAGATATTAATAAAAAGCAATAGTGATATTGTAACAGAGTTAATATTAGTAACTATTATTTGTATGCTTTCAATTCCTATACAAAATTTAAGGAGGATTTTTTATGTGTGGAATTGTAGGTTACATAGGAACCAAAAAAGCAAGTCCTATATTAATTAATGGACTTTTAAAATTAGAATACAGAGGATATGATTCTGCTGGTATTTCTACAATGGAGAAAGACTCTATATCTGTTATGAAAGATAAAGGTAGAGTTAAAAATTTATATGATTTAGAGGGAATAAATGATTTAAAAGGAACTGTTGGTATTGCTCATACTAGATGGGCAACTCATGGTAAACCTTCAAAAGAAAACTCTCACCCTCATTTAGACAATAGTAATACTTTTTGTGTAGTACATAATGGTATTATTGAAAATTATAATGATTTACGTACTTTTCTAAAAGATAATGGGTATGAATTTTATTCTGAAACAGATACAGAAGTTATACCTAATTTAATATCTTATTATTATAAAAAAGGAAATGACTTTTTAAAATCTGTAAATCTTGCTTGTAATGATTTAAAAGGAAGTTATGCAATCGAAGTAATTTGTAAGGATATGCCAGAAAATATGATAGTAGCAAGAAAAGATAGCCCTTTGGTAATTGGAAAATCAGATGATGAAATATTTGTTTCTTCTGATATTCCAGCATTAATTTCTTTTACAAATACTTTTTACTTCTTAAATGATAATGAAATTGCATATATATCAAAAGATAATATTAAATTTTATGATAATAATTTAAATGAAGTATCTAAAGAGTTAACAACTGTTGAATTATCTGCTAATAGTGCTGATAAAGACGGATTTGAAGATTACATGCTAAAAGAAATTTATGAGCAACCAAAAGCAATAAGAGAAACAATAGGAACTTCTTTAAATGGAAGCAAAATAAATTTTGAAGGATTAAATCTTACTAAAGAATACTTATCTAAAATTAATAAAATTTATATGGTAGCTTGTGGTACAGCAATGCATGCAGGCTTAGGTGTAAAATCTAACTTTGAAACATTATGTAATATACCTGTAATTGTAGAAGTTGCATCAGAATTTAGATATAGAAATCCTTTAATAGATGAAAATACTTTATGTATTTATATAAGTCAATCAGGAGAAACAGCTGATACTATTGCAGCACTTAAACTTGCAAAATCAAAAGGTGCTAAAACAATTGCAATTACAAATGTTATAGAAAGTTCTATTACAAGAGAAGCAGATTATTTTGTATATACTCATGCAGGCCCTGAAATAGCTGTTGCTTCAACAAAGGCATACACATCTCAATTAGTTTTATTAAATATAATGGCACTATATTTCGCTGAAATATTAGAAAGTTCTACTGAAAGTAGAATTGATAATATTAAAAAAGAAATATTAAAATTACCTGAAAAAGCTGAAGAAATCTTAAAAGATATAACTAATATAAAAAATATTGCACATGAAATTCACTCAAAGAAAACTATGTTTTATTTAGGCAGAGGTATTGATTACTCTGTTGCAATGGAAGGAGCTTTAAAGCTAAAGGAAATTTCTTATATCTTCTCTGAAGCATATCCTTCTGGTGAATTAAAACATGGACCAATCGCTCTAATAGAAAAAGGAACTTCTGTTATAAATATTTTAACAAATTCTACTTTAGTAGAAAAATCTTTAAGCAATATCCAAGAAGTTGTTACACGTGGTGCTACTTGTATAATAATTACAAATCAAGATTTTGATATATCAAACTTTGAAAATGTAATAAAAATACCAGAAATATCTGCACTTTTATCACCAATACTTTCAGTTATTCCGCTTCAATTACTTGCTTACTATATAACAAAAGAAAAAGGATTAGATGTTGATAAGCCTAGAAATTTAGCAAAATCAGTAACAGTTGAATAATAACTTAAAAGGTTCTAAGTAATTAGGACCTTTTATTTGTATTTATCCTAATAATATTTTTATTAGTACTAATGCAATAGCTCCTGGTATTCCCAAAATTCCTATTGTAATTGAAGTAATTAAATTTAATCCTATATGAAACCCAAAACTTGTTCCTATTATATTTATTATAAATATTAATACTCCTCCTAAGATTGAATTTAAGACAAGTTTTAATACTTTTTTAATTGGTAATATAAATATTCTACCAATTAAAAATATAAAACAAATACATGCTAAAAAAGCTATTATATTTTGATCCAAATTAATCACCTCAAAAAAGATAGTAATAAAATCTTATTACTATCTTTATGAATAATTTAGGACAAATATTACTTATACTGCCTCATTTTCTTTTTCTATTCTTATTTTTAGTTCATTTATTCTGTCTAATACAATTCCTCTAGATTTAGCTACTCTAATCAAATAATCTAATTTTTCTTGACTTGCCTTTATTTGATATGTATAATAATCTACCATATCATGTTCTGCATGTTCAAAATTATTATTTGCATTTTGTAATTCTTTTTTTGCTGACATAATACTTTTAATTAATTCTACTCTCTTTTCCTCTTCTGTTTTTTCAAAAATCTTTTGCTCTTTAATATATTGTTCGTACATAATGCTCTCCTTAAATAATTTACATTTTTTAGTAGTATATGTTTTAAGAAAAAATTTATTCAATATTATATAAAACTATATATTAAAATTCCTATTGATTGAATTATAAATAAATTTAAAATATTAGATGTAAGTAAATTATTTGTAGCTTCTACTACACCTGAAATATTATTATTATTTTTTTTATGATGTTTTTGAGATTCAAAAAATGTTATAAGCTCAGGTATACTTGTTATAAATCCTAATAATATTCCTATAATTATTTGCGGAATGTTAAAAATATTGCATAAAGATTCTAAAGTATTACCTAATTTATTCCCTATTATAAATAATAAAACTCCAGTTAAAATTAAATATATTACATATTTAAATGTTTTTAATTTGATATTTTCATTTGTATTTATTTGTATATCTATATCTTTAGTATCATTTTGTTTATTTATATATAAAGTATGTGATTTACTATTTAATAATATAAACAAACAATATAATATTATAAATGCAGGGATTATATTTGTATCTATATCTATATTAAATATTAATAATAAAATTGGTATAATTATTGTTATACTTACTAAAATCATATCTAATATAATAGCTTTATTTCTTAAAATTTTATGATTTTTATTTAATATTATTGCAAATACATATTGAATAAGATTTATTACATTTGAACTTATTATATTATATATACTAGTTCCTATTAATCCATTAAAACTAGATATTCCTACAGTTAATAATTCAGGAATTGATGTTGCATAACCTGCGATATTTCCAACTATTCTAGATTTCAATTTTAAACTTTCTGCTAAACTTCTTAATGTTGTTACTAATATATATTTTGAAATTATAACAATTAATCCAGAATAAATTATAAATTTAATAATTTCTAAAAATAAATTCATATCTGCTTTTCCTCTATAATAATATTTTTAGAATTATTATTTCCATTTTGTTGATAATTATCATAATTTATTATATAATATGAACTATTAAAATGACTTTATATGGAGGTTAAAAAAATGATTGATATAAAATTCTTAAGAGAAAATCCTGATATAGTTAAAGAAAATATAAAGAAAAAATTCCAAAATCATAAACTTTGTTTAGTTGATGAAGTTATAGAATTAGATAAAAAAAATAGAGAATCTAAATTACATGGAGATGAACTTAGAAATAAAAGAAAAACTTTAAGTAATCAAATTGGATCTTTTATGAAAAATGGAAATAAAGATGAAGCTGAAAATATAAAAAAACAAGTTGAACAAATAAATATAGAACTTTCTGAAAATGAAAAATTAGAAGAACAATATTCAGAAGAAATTAAATCTAGAATGATGAAAATTCCAAACATAATTCATGAATCTGTTCCAATAGGAGAAGATGACTCTAAAAATGTTGAAATACAAAAATATGGTGATCCAATCGTACCAGAATATGAAATACCACATCATAGTGAAATTATGGAAAAGCTTTGTGGTCTTGATTTAGATAGTAGTAGACGTGTAGCTGGACAAGGATTTTATTACTTAATGGGCGATATTGCAAGACTTCATTCTGCAATCCTTACATATGCAAGAGATTTTATGATAAATAAGGGATTTACTTATTGTATACCACCATATATGATTCGTAGTGATGTAGTAACAGGTGTTATGAGCTTTGAAGAAATGGATGCTATGATGTATAAAATCGAAGGAGAAGATTTATATTTAATAGGTACTAGCGAGCATTCTATGATTGGTAAATTTAAAGATCAAATTCTAAAAAAAGAAGATTTACCTTATACTATGACTTCTTATTCACCTTGCTTTAGAAAGGAAAAAGGTGCTCATGGTTTAGAAGAACGTGGAGTATATAGAATTCACCAATTTGAAAAACAAGAAATGATAGTTGTATGTGAACCAGAAGATAGTTGGAAATGGTATGATAAAATGTGGTCATATACTGTTGAATTCTTTAGAAGTATGAATGTACCTGTACGTACTTTAGAATGTTGCTCTGGAGATTTAGCAGACCTTAAAGCTAAAAGTGTTGATGTAGAAGCTTGGTCACCAAGACAACAAAAATATTTTGAAGTTGGAAGTTGCTCTAACTTGACTGATGCTCAAGCAAGACGTCTTGGAATAAGAATTAAAGGAGAAAACGGAAATTATTTTGCACACACATTAAACAATACTGTAGTTGCCCCACCTCGTATGTTAATTTCTATTGTAGAAAATAATTATATGCCAGATGGAAGTGTTGTAATTCCAGAAGTTTTAAGACCTTATATGGGAGGATTAGAAAAAATATCTATAAAAAAATAATTATAAAATATAGAAACTGCTATTTAAGCAGTTTTTTTATTGCATTTTACATAAAATTATGATATAATTTTATGCATAGTAAGTTTTTTGAATTGCCTTTTTTCATTAAAAATTATTGTTATTTTTAAACAAAAGGAGGAAAACATATGGTTAAAGAATTTAACAGATGTATAACAGAAATTGTAGGTGCATATTGGGGTGATGAAGGCAAAGGAAGAGTTGCTGCATATGAATCTCAAGATGCGCGGTTGGTTTTAAGAACCACAGGCGGCAATAATGCCGGTCACACTGTGTACTACGAGGGAAATAAAATTCCTCTTCATCTAGTACCAGGCGGCATCATTTATGATCAGGTGACTGCTGCTATTATTTGTCAAGGAGTAGTTATTGACCCAAAAGTTTTACATGATGAAATACAATTACTTTCACAATATATTGATGTCAATCCAGAAAAATTGGTGATATCAAATTGTGCGCATATTATACTGCCATTTCATATTGATCTTGATCAAGTTCAGGAAGAAATGCGCAGTAATAACAAAATTGGAACAACAAAAAGAGGAATTGGCCCTACATATTCTTCACAAAGAAATCGTGTAGGAATCCAGACAAAAGATTTATTCCGTACAAAAGAAGACTTAAAAAAACTCTTAAAAACTGCGTTAAGCTTTGATAAGCGCAATCTCGAAGCATATGAATTTTCATATGATATCGATGAGTTGTATGAGTTTTGTATGGAAGCCAAAGCAAATCTTGCACCTTTTATTAAAGATGTTGATCCAATAATTAAAAATGCACTTATGCGTGGTGATAAAATTGTAATTGAAGGAGCTCAGGCTGATCACTTAGATATACTTAACGGTGATTATCCTGATGTTACCTCTTCTGAATGTAATCCTTCTGGAACTCTTTCTGGAGCAGGAATTGGTCCTTTATATGTAAAAAAAGTAATTTGTACTATGAAGGCATACTGCTCACGAGTTGGAAATGGAATATTCCCTACTGAACTTGATAATGAAGAAGGAGAAATTATTAGGAAACATGGTCATGAATATGGCACAACTACCGGACGATCTCGTAGATGTGGATGGCTTGATTTGGTTGCATTTTGTTCAGTAAACAGAAGTTATTCTGATATTTGTCTAAATCATTTAGACACAATTGGCTTAATAGGCCAGGAAGTTGGATATATTAAAGTATGTACAAGTTACACATATCAGGGAAATGAAATCTATACGTTTCCAAAAGATACAATGATTACTGGCAAGTTTCCAAAGCCAAATTACAAGACATTTGAAGGTGGATGGGAAATTCCAAAAAATTGTAAAACATTTGAGGAGCTTCCTGAAAAAGCACAGGAATTCGTATATTTCATCGAAGAATATACGAAAATACCTGTTAGTTATATTGGAATAGGTCCAAATAACGAAGATACTATTATTAGATAGGCATTCATTGTCGCAAAACTTACTAAGCTTAGTCCCTCTGTAACAACAGAGGGACTTTTGCTTTTAATAAAATATTGAAAAAATAATTTATATATGTTATTATAAATATATTAATAAAAAGGAGAAAATTATGATAGTTAAAAATCCAAAATTTGAGATATCAGCAGTTAAACCAAGCCAATATCCTACAAATAATTTACCAGAAATAGTACTTGTAGGTAAATCAAATGTTGGTAAATCAAGTTTTATAAATACAATGATAAATAGAAAAAAATTAGCAAGAACTAGTAGTGAACCAGGAAAAACTAGACAACTTAATTTTTATAATATTGATAACATATTTTATTTTGTAGATTTACCAGGTTATGGATATAGTAAAATGTCAAAACAAGAACAAATAAATGTAGGTAAATTTATCGAAGATTACCTTTCAAAAAGAAAACAAATTTGTTTAATAATTTTCTTAATTGACATTAGACATTCCCCTACTGAAAATGATAAACTTATGTATAATTATGTAATAAGTTCTAAACTTCCATTTATTATTTTAGCTAATAAAGCAGACAAAATTGCAATAACAAAAGTAGATAATCAAGTAGATAAATTATTAAAGGAAATTAATCCTATAGGAGATGCAACTTGTTTACCTTTCTCATCTGAAAGAAAAATATATCAAGATAATGTATGGAATATTATAAATGAATATATAAATTAATAAAAAGAAAATATATGGGCCGAATTTTTTCAGTCCATATATCTTTTTATATTAGCATACTCTTTTCTTACATGCACAAATTTTATAAATTATAGCTAAAATTAAGAAGAATCCTAATATTGCAGCAGAAGCAATTAATACAGCTAAATTAGCTACTAATGTTGTTGCAAAAACTGCTCCTAAAATTAATCCTACTGTACCTAGTACAAATGCAAATAATATGCTTATGATAAGATATAAGCAACAACATGGTTTTTTACCATTTTTATAGTATTCACAATTATCTGGCTCCATCATAAAACCCACCTCCTGCCATAGCACAAATTAATATATGCTATATTATATTTTATTCTAACTGCGACATATTGTTACATTAATTTACAAAAAAATACTTTAGATATTAAAATCTAAAGTATTTAAGTTATTCATTATTTTCAATCTTTTTAGTAATTGCTTTTAGAGCTTTTTGTCTTTCTAAAACTATAACATGCCCACATCCTTGACATTTTAGTTTAAAATCAACGCCGACTCTAGTGATTTCCCATAACTTGCTACCACAAGGATGTTGTTTTTTAGTTTTTACAATGTCTCCAACTTGATATTCCATACTTTTCTCCTTACAATAATTCTATGGCTTTTTCAAATCTTTTTATAATACTTTCTTTTCCTAAAACTTGCATTATTTCATACATATCTGGTGTGTTTGTCCTTCCAGTTAAAGCAACTCTTAATACTGTGCTTACATCTCCAACATGTGCTTTATATTTATCTGGATTTTCTTTAAATTCTTTTACTTCTTTTGCATATCCTAATCTACCAGATAGTTCTTTTATTTTATCAAACCATGTTTGTTTATCATCATTTTCATCAAAATATTCTTCAATATATAATTTTAATATTTTTTCTATACTTTCTTTGTCATTTATTACTTGATATGGATATTCTTTAACTTTTTCATAAAATTTATCATCATACATATATTCAATGTTTTCTTTAACATCTGACCATTTTGCAATATCTTTTCTAGGCTTTTTATTTCCTCTTTCTATTCCAAATACATGTATAGCATATTCTTTATTTTTTAACATTTCTTCTAATTCTTTATCATATTCTTTTGCCCAATTTAAAGCATTTTCATATACTTCTTCTGCAGTCATTTTTGAAATTACTATTTTTCCAATATCTAATAGCTTTACCATATCAAAAAGTGCACCACTTACACTCATTTTATTTAATTGGAAATCAAATTCATCTATTTTTTTATCTGGATTTGCTCTTCTCCAATTTTCAAATGTAGAATTTGCTATATTTAACAAATACTCTTTTACAGCATCTACTGGTATTCCCTCTTCTTTGTAGTATGATACCGCAGCTTCTGGATCTTTTCTTTTACTTAATTTACGCTTATTTCCGTTATCATTTTTCATGATTGGAGATATATGTGCATATTTTGGTGCTTTAAATCCTAACTCATGAAATAATTGTAAATGTAATGGAACTGATGATAACCATTCATCACTCCTTATTACATGTGTTGTTCTCATTAGATGGTCATCAATTGCATGTGCAAAATGATATGTTGGAAGTCCATCTGCTTTTATTATTACTATATCTTGATCATTTTCTGGAAAATCTACATTTCCTTTAATTACGTCTTTATGTTTTATTTTTCTGTCTTCTCTACCAGGAGATTTAAATCTTACTATATATTTTTCTCCATTTTTTATTTTTTGTGCCATTTCTTCTACTGTTAAATTTCTACATTTTGCCCATACACCATAATATCCTGGTCTAATTTTTGCAACTGTTTGTTTTTCTCTTATTTCATCTAATTCTTCTTGTGAACAGAAACATGGATATGCTTTTCCTTGCTCTATCATATATTTAGCATAAGCTTGGTAAATTTCTTTTCTTAAAGATTGTTTATATGGCCCATAATTTCCTATTTCTTTTTCATCTGTAATCATTCCTTCATCTGGTGCCATATCAAAATCTTTTAATGAATTTACTATTCCTGTTACTCCATTTTCTATCTCTCTTTTTTGATCAGTATCTTCAACTCTTAAGAAAAATACTCCACCTGTTTTTTTAGCAATAGTTCTTGCCACTAATGCTTGGTATAAACCTCCTATATGTACAAATCCAGTAGGACTTGGAGCAAATCTTGTAACTATAGCTCCTTCTTCTAAATTTCTTTCTGGATATTTTTCTTCATAATAACTTATATCTTTTACATCTGGAAATATTAAATTAGCTAAATCTTTATAATCCATTTTTATCTCTCCTCTAGGTTTTAAAATATGTTATATTATATCATATAAAAATTGTTGGCACAACAAAATGCCAACAATTTTATTTATATAATTTTTGCTAAACTTCCATTATGATAGGGATTATCATTGGATTTCTTTTTGTTTTTGCAAATATATAGTCTTTTAAATTTTCTTTAACAGTTCCTTTTATAGTAGCCCAATCTGTTATTCCCTTTTCTTCACATTTTCTTATTTCATGTCTTACAACAGATTTAACGTCATCCATTAAGTTTTCAGATTCTCTTACATATACAAATCCTCTTGATATTACATCTGGTCCAGCAATTACTTCTCCTGTTGAAGAATCCATTGTTAATACTATTATTATTAGCCCATCTTGTGATAAATGTTGTCTATCTCTTAATACAATGTTTCCTACATCTCCAACGCCTAAACCATCAACTAAAATTCTACCATTTGGAACAGTTGTAGTAAATTTTGCTTCATTTTCATTTAATTCTAAAACTTTTCCATTTGTCATCATAAAAATATTTTCTTTTTCTATACCCATCATTTGTGCAGTATCACTATGTGCAGTAAGTTGTCTATATTCTCCATGAACTGGAATAAAATATTTAGGTTTTGTAAGTGCTAACATAAGTTTTTGTTCTTCTTGGCATGCATGGCCTGATACGTGAATGTCTTCTAATGCACTATATACAACATCAGCACCAATTTGCATTAAATCATCTATAACTTTAGATACATATTTTTCATTTCCTGGTATTGGTGTAGCTGATATTATAACTAAATCATTTGGAGTAATTTTTACTTTTCTGTGTTCTCCAGCAGCCATTCTTGTTAATGCTGACATTGTCTCTCCTTGGCTTCCTGTTGTTATTATAACTAGTCTATCATCAGTATAATTGCCTATCATATCTATATCTATAAATAAATTTTCAGGGCAATTAATATATCCTAATTCTTTAGCTGTATTTATCATATTTATCATACTTCTACCACATACAGCAATTTTTCTATTATTTTCTATAGCTGCGTCTACTATTTGTTGTACTCTATGAACATTTGAAGCAAATGTTGCAACAACAATTCTCTTTTTACAATTTAAAAATAATTTATCAAAAACTTCTCCAACAGTTCTTTCAGACATTGTAAATCCTTTTCTTTCTGAGTTTGTACTGTCTGACATAAGTGCTAATATTCCTTTTTTCCCAAGTTCAGCTAATCTTCCAAAATCCATTAATTGACCATCTATTGGTGTATAATCTATTTTGAAGTCTCCTGTGTGAAGTATTGTTCCTACAGGAGTTGTTATTGCTAAAGCTACTGAATCTGGAATACTATGTGAACTTCTTATAAATTCAACTTTAAAATTATTTCCTAATTTTATTGTTTCACCTTGATTAACTATTTTTAATTTTGTTCCTCTAACTAATTTATGTTCTTCTAATTTATTGCTTATTAAACCTGCTGTTAATTTAGTTGCATAAATTGGAATATTTATTTGTTTTAATAAATATGGTATTGCTCCTATATGATCTTCATGTCCATGTGTAATAACTAAACCTTTTATTTTATCTTTATTTCTAACTAGATATGTTACATCAGGTATTACTAAATCAATACCTAACATATCATCTTCTGGAAATGATAAGCCACAGTCTACTACTATTATTTCATCTTCATACTCAAAAACTGTAATATTTTTTCCTACTTCATGTAATCCACCTAAAGGTATTATTTTTAAATTACTCTTTTTAAATATGGTCTCTTTTTTAGTTTCATCTTTCATTACTTTTCTTCTTGATTGTCTTACTATTGACTTTGTTTTATTTAATTTTGTTTCTCTATTATTATTTTTATTATAATTAGTTTTTTTAGTATTTCTTTTATCTCCTGTTTTTTGTTTTTCCATTTTCTTATTGTTTTCTAAAACTTTAAAATCTTCTTCTGTCATAAAATCTCCTTTCTTTTTTTACATAAAAATTAAAATTAGTTTAACAATTAAACTAATCGATAACATATACTTATTCATAAAATACAATGATTAAATAAACAACCACACCTAAAAAAGTTTATATATATAATTAATCTCTCATAACTTAAATTATATAATAAACTATATGTATTTAATTTTAATATTTCCCGATCAATTTTATTATTAACTTTTTCTCTTATTTTAATACATAAAAACAAAATCTCATTTTTGCCATAGGCAACTTACTAAATAGTATTATACTATTAAATCACTAAAAAGTCAAATTTATTATGATTTACATAAATTTGCAATTTGAATATATTTATTATATAATTAAATTATAAACGTAACATATAAATCTATTCTAATTAGGAGGAAAATGTAAATGAAAGAAAAGCTATTTAATGTTTTGTACTTTTTTGTTTTGTTTCTTTCAGTTTCGTCTGTCATCACTATGATTGTGCTTGGAATATATTACACTATTCAGACGAAAAAAATAACGTTTATTTTGGTCTATCCTTTAACAGGATTTACCATCGCGCTAGTACTTTTAGTTTCTTTTTCTCTGATTTGCTCACATATAGAGAAAAAGCATAACTGACTAGCAAAAAAGGATAACTATCGTGAGGCTGCTGAAAAAGTAGCACAAAAAAATAGCGAATTGGAAAATAATTTTTCTAATTCGTTATTTTTTATGTACTA